>DASWRZ010000362.1:0-10336 GCA_036402935.1 Actinoplanes sp. | reverse complement strand
GCGAACACCAGGTATTCCGGCTGGGCCAGGAGCAGCGGTGCGTCGCCGGCGTTGGACAGTGACGCCGCGCGGTAGACCTGCTGCAAGGCCGGCAGATCGGCGGCGACGGCGGAGCGGATTGCCAGTTCGGGCTCGACACGTGCGTACATTCGTCGAACTCCACCGACCTCCCGGGCGGGTGTCAACAGATATCCGTCCGACAGCGTCAACAGGGCCCCGCTCCGGCGCTGGCCCGCTTGGCCTCACGCTCCCCGCGCTCGACCGCGGCGACGACGTCGAGCGCCTGCCGCGCGCCGCCGGTGGTGCGGGCGGAGCTGGGCCTCCAAAAAGGAGGATGACACGCTAGCGTCTAGGCATTCAGAGATATCCCTCTATCTCTTGGGGAGCCCAGATGACCGTACGCAGACGGACGTCAGCCGCCGCCGGCGCGCTGATCACGGTTGCGACTCTCGCGGTAAGTGGCCCGGCGGCCGCCGCCACTCCGACTCCGACGCCGGCCCACGCCGGCGTCACTCCGACGCCGACGCCGACGCCGACGCCGACGTCGGCACCGGCTCATGGCGGCGTCACCCACGACGAGAACCCCCGCGTGCCGGAGGGCGCGGCCTGGACGGAGGCCTACTTCCCGTCCGCCGACCACAGCGGCGTCGAGCTCCACGCCGACGTCCTCCGCCCGGCGAACCTGCCGCCCCGCGCCAAGACGCCGGTGATCCTCGCCGTCGGACCGTACTTCGGCCACGCGGGCCAGACCGGGCCGGAGGGGTGGACCGAGACCGGTCCGTCCAATCGGTTCGCGGACTTCACCAGCGGCACCGGCCTCTTCGCCCGCGGCTACACCTATGTCATGGTCGACCTGCGCGGCTTCGGCGGGAGCACCGGCTGCCTCGACTGGGTGGGCCCCGGCGAACAGGCGGACGTGAAGGCCGCGATCCAGTGGACGGCGGCCCAGCCGTGGTCGACGGGCCGGGTGGGCATGTACGGCAAGTCGTACGATGCCGTGACCGGTCTGGTCGGCACCGATCTGCGCCTTCCGGCGCTGAAGGCGGTCGTGGCCCAGGAGCCGGTGTGGAACATGTACAACTACCTGTTCAGCAACGGCGTTCCCCGGCCCAACGTGACCGGCACCCCGAACGCCTACAACGGGATCGCCACGATGGCGCCGCTGCCCGACGACACCGGCCGCTACCAGGCCAACGCCGACTACGAGGTGAGCCACCCCGAGTGCCTCGCCGACAACCTCGCGAACAACAACAATCCCGACCTCGACTCGCCCTACTGGCGCGCCCGCAACCTCGCGGCGAAGGCGAACGGCACGAGCACCCCGCTGTTCATCACCCAGGGTTTCATCGAGAACAACACCAAGCCGGAGGACGCTGAGGAGTACCTCCGCAACCACCACGGCGTCGAGCGGGGCTGGATGGGGCAGTGGGAGCACGTCCGCGGCAACGAGACGAACGCTCAGGGGCAGCTGTTGCAGGGCCGCGCCGGATTCTTCGACGAGGTCATGCGCTTCTACGACCGCTACCTCAAGGGCATCAGGCCGCCGGTCCACGATCCCGCGTTCGCCATCGAGGACAGCACCGGGGCGTGGCGCGCACAGCCGAGCTGGCCCGAGCCGTCGTCGTACACCGTGGCCGCTCTGCCGAACGGACAGTACGTCGACGACGGCGTCGCCTCGCCGCCGGCAGCGGTCGCACCGGCCGGCTCGGCCGGCCGGCAGTGGGACATGGAGCACGCCACGGATCCCGCCCCGCCGGAGGCTCGAGGCCTCGCGCCGATGCCGGTGGCCGGCGACGCGCACAGCTATTTCAGCTGGTCCACGCCGACCACGTCCCGGCTGCGGGTTACCGCCACACCGCAGATCACGGTGAACGCGAGCGCGGCCGGCAACGTCATGGTGCGGCTGTGGGACGTCGCCCCGGACGGAACCGCGGTGATGTTCGACGAGAACGTCGCGCTGATCGAACGAGCGGGCCGGGTCGCGTTCGACCTGAAGGCCACCGACTGGACCCTGGAGGAGGGCCACCAACTGGGAGTCCAGATCGGCACGATCGGCAGCGGGAGCTGGCTCGACAGCCCGAGCGGCAACGCGATCGACGTCACCCGGGCGCGGCTGAGTCTGGCGCTGCAGAACCCTCGGTCCGACGTGCCGACTCAGGGCGGTCGGTCACCGTTCCTCGACACGTACCTGAGGCAGTACACCCGGACGCTGACCGGCGTCGGCGAGGGAACCTTTCCGCTCGCCCCGGTCCCCGGCCGCCTCGAGTAGCGCCTCGGCCAACGACGCTGCCACCGCGAAAGCCTGCGGCGATATCAAAAAGGACATCAAAGACAACGCGGCCAAGGTCACCAAGGCGGAGAAAATCGGTCCGCCGGCCGAGTACATCGCGGTCAGTGCCCAGTGGGCCGCCGGCTCGGCCGCGGTCATCGCGCATTCCATCGGCGCGAACGGGAGGGTCAGCGCCGCCGCCGATCGGGTTCAGAAGGAAATGATGAACCTGAGCGATGCGTACAACAAATCCGCCGACGCCAAGCCCAGCAAGAAGAAGCTGGAATCGGCCGTCCAGAATCTGAACGACGCCTGCGCGGCGGGCTGATCGCGTTCGGCCGGCAATCGGCTGTGCCCGTCACCGGACGGGCACAGCCGATTCGCTCGGCTCGGACCCTGCCGGCGGATGCCGCGAATCGGTTCCTGGCGGCGGTCACGGCCGACTCGGGTTGTGGGAGGGAGCAACCATTGGTTGCTGGTCCCACGCGAAATACCGTCCGCCAGCAGTGCGTCGAGGACAAACGCGTCCACGGCCGCGCTCACCGCGGTGCCCGAGCGCCAGAATCCTGAATCCGCCAGCTCTTGACCGGACAGCATCGAAGCGCTTCGATGGGCATGGGAGCGCTCCCGTGGCAACGCTCTTGGCAGGCGCGGACTGGAGACACCGCCGGTTCCAGCGCTCGAGACCCTACGAGAGGGACATCTATGAGTTCCACAGTAAGGAAGGCCGGGCTCGCAGTCCTCGCCGCCTCCCTCGCCTTCGCCGGTGCCGTGTACGGCGTGACGAGACCGGCATCGGCCGCCGTCGCAGCCCAGCTGACCGCCCCTCAGCTGGTCGCCGACATGGGCGCCGGCTGGAATCTGGGAAACCAGCTGGAGGCCAACGCCAACGGAATCCCCAGCGAAACGGCGTGGGGCAACCCGGTCATCACTCAGGCCCTCATCAACCGGGTGAAGGCCTCGGGCTTCAAGACGATCCGCATCCCCGTCTCCTACCTGGGGAACATCGGAGCCGGCCCGAACTACACGATCGATTCTGCCTGGCTGAACCGGATCGCAGAAGTCGTCAACTACGCCTACAGCCAGGGCCTTTACGTGCTGATCAACATGCACGGCGACGGTTACAAGTCCGTCACCGGCTCCTGGCTGATCTGCGACTCATCCGACCAGACGACGATCAAGGACAAGTACCAGAAGGTCTGGCGACAGATAGCGACGAAGTTCCAGAGCTACAACGAGCACCTGATCTTCGAATCCATGAACGAGGAGTTCGACGGGCAGTACGGCAACCCGACCTCGGCGTGCTACTCGAACATCAATGCCTACAACCAGATCTTTGTGGACACCGTCCGAAAAACCGGCGGCACCAACGCTTCGCGGTGGCTGCTCGTCCCGGGCTGGAACACCAACATCGAGTACACCGCGGGAAACTACGGCTTCGTGCTGCCCACCGACCAGTATCGGTCCGCCTCCGTCCCCAGTAACGAGCAGCGGATCATGATCTCCGTTCACTACTACGACCCGTGGGATTTCACGGGCCAGGAGGACGGCAACATCACCCAGTGGGGATCGGCCGCGACAAATTCGGCCAAGAAGTCGACCTGGGGACAGGAAGACTATATGGACACCATGCTGAAGAAGATGTACGACGCCTTCGTCGTGCGCGGATATCCGGTATTCGTCGGCGAGTACGGCTCCATCGACAAGACAGCGTTCGACTCGGCCAACAACACCTATCGGGCGAACTTCGCGCGCGCTTTGGTGGCCACCGCCAAGAAGTACGGAGCAGCCACCGCCTACTGGGACAACGGCTTCAACGGCCAGTACGGCTTCGGCCTGTTCGACCGCAGCTCCGCCACGGTGACCCAGCCAGGCATCATCAGCGCCATCATCACCGCTGCCGGCGGCAGCCAGCCCACCACCGCACCCACCACGCCCCCGACCACGGCGCCGACCACGCCTCCGACCACGGCACCGACGACCAGCCCCGGCGGCTCCGGCACCTGCCGGGTCAGCAGCACGGTCAACGCGTGGAACACCGGACTGACCGACAACATCACCATCACCAACAGCGGCACCGCCGCCATCAACGGCTGGGCCCTGACCTTCACCCTGGCCTCCGGCCAGACGATCGTCTCCGGCTGGAGCGCCACCTACTCCCCGACCAGCGGCACGGTGAAGGCGACCAACGCCGGCTACAACGGCGCCCTCCCGGCGGGAGGCTCGACCACCATCGGATATCAGGCCAACCACACCGGCAACGCCGCCGCCCCCACCGGCTTCAAGCTCAACGGCACCACCTGCAGCTGACCCACCACGACGGGCCGGCGCCATCCACCGGCCCCGGCCCGTCGTGCGTTTCACCCTGCCCACCCGAGGCGTGCGCGTTCGCCAAGGCCGACGGAGCCGCATCGCCGTCCGGTCAAGAAAAGCCGCCGGCCGACGCGACGCATCCGATCATGCGTCGATCGGCCGAATCTGACCGGGTGTGAGCGGCAACTGTGCAATCGTCCGACCGTCCTCATCGGCGAACTCGACTTCATAGGCCAGGCTCGGTTTCTCGAAGACGTGCACCACTGCTCCCACCGCACCGGCGGAAAGCCCTTCATCAGGCAGATCGACCATCAACTGAACTACGTCGTACAAATCCACTTTTCCTCCTACGGGAACGAGATGGTCACCAAACGAGGAGTGGTCGATCCCACGTCCAGGATCCAGGCGGTGCGCCAAGGAAAGACCCGTGCGGGCGGGCTGGGACGCGAGGGAAAGGACGGCGGAATACGGAGTCCTTGCCTGCAAGATGCGGAACTTAGAAGCAGCAGGATGCGGAAAATTTGCTCTGCAGATGCGGAAAAGGATAGCCTGACGGCCGTGGCTGGATCTCTTACCGGCATCGCTCCGCGCCAGCTCACGGCCGTGTTGGCTCGCCGCCTGGCCGAGGAGCCGGCGCTCGTTCTGAACGGTCCACGTACCGTCGGAAAGAGCACCCTTCTCCATGCCCTCGCCGACCGTCTCGGACGCTCCGTCGTCGACTGCGACGATCCCGTCACCCGAGCTGCGGTTCGCGCCGATCCCGGGCGGTTCGTCAGTGGTCCCGGCCCGATCCTGATAGACGAGTACCAGCATGTTCCGGATCTGCTCAGTGCGATCAAGGCCGAGTTGAACCGGGATCTCAGTCCGGGACGATTCGTCCTGGCCGGATCGACGCGATACACGACGCTTCCCGAGGCGGGACAGGCGTTGACCGGCCGCGTCGACATCCTGGACGTGCTGCCTTTGACGCAGGCGGAGATCGACGGGGCAAGCGGCGACTTCCTGGTCACCAGGCTGCTCGACGGCGCTGATGTATCGCTCGGCGCCACGCCGTCCACGACGACCCGGGCCGAATACGCCCGCCGGATCATCTCCGGCGGGATGCCGGTTGCGTTGCGACGGCCTTCGGGGAGGTCCCGCTCGCGCTGGTTTGCGAACTACCTCGATCTTGTCATTGAGCGTGATGTGCTGGAGCTGAGCCGGGTACGTCAGCGAGAGATGCTCCCGCGGCTACTCCGCGTTCTCGCCGCTCGGTCCGGTCAGGTATTGAATATCGCCGGCGCGGCCTCCGCGGTGGGGATGGAGAAGTCCAGCGCCGAGAACTATCTGAAGCTGCTCGAGGCCGTTTTCCTTGTTCAGAGAGTGCCGGCGTGGGGAACGACGCTGGCCTCCCGGGCGGCTCGCCAGCCAAAGCTTCACCTGGTGGACTCGGGCGTCACGGCGTGGCTTCTCGGCCTTACACCGGAGAAGCTCGCCACGAATGATCCGGCAGCATTGACGGAGTACGGCCATCTGGTGGAGACGTTTACGGTCGGCGAGATCCTCCGGCAGGTGAGCTGGTCGGACGCACCGATCGCGGTCGGCCACTTTCGCACGTCTGACGCCCACGAGGTGGATCTGGTGCTGGAGCGCGACGACGGGATGGTCTTTGCGTTCGAGATCAAAGCCGGCACCCGCGTTGACCAGTCCGACCTCGCCGGCATCAGAGCGCTTCGTGCCCGTCTCGGGGAGCGCCTCGTGACGGCCGTCGTCTTGTACACCGGCGCACTAACTTTCCGATTCGACGACGGCACGCTGGTGCTTCCCTTGGACGCACTCTGGTCGACGACGTCGTAACCAAATGGGTGCAGCCATCGCGTACGGGAAAGGGCGCAACCCAAAAAGGCTCGGCGCCGGACCGCCCAGCGCCACCACCGTAACGTCGGGTCTGGGGGTCGCCCCCAGGAAAGTACGGTGGGCCATGCGGCTCAGCTCGGACCTTGACCGCGGCGCCTTCGCGACGCCCTCGCTCGTGAGGCGGGCGGCCTCGGCCCCGCCCATGATGTTGGTGGCGATCTCGCCGGTGCCGGCCGCGGCCTCGCCAACGCTGCGGTTCATCTCGTTGGTGGTGGCTGTCCGCTCCTCGACCGCCGACACGACGGTGGTCTGGAAGTCGCTGATCCGGGAGATGACCGTGGAGATCTCCTCGATCGCTGTGACCGCTCCGGTGGCGCGGGCCGTCTTTGACCTCGGCGGCTACGACCGCCAAGCCCGTGCCCGCATCACCGGCCCGTGCTGCCTCGATGGTGGCGTTGAGGGCGAGCAGGTCGGTTTGCGCGGCGATCGAGGTGATCACGTCGCCGATTTCGGCTGAGGAGTTGTGAAGCGCGCTCATCGTGGCCGACGTGCTGGTGGTGAGGTGACCGCGTCGGTAACCACGCGGGCCGGAGTCGCTCGATCGCGGTGTCCAGGGCCTGGCCCATCCTGCCCGGCTCGTCGTTGGTGGTGAGGCCGCTGTCACGGGTGAGGTCGCCCTCGGCGAGGCCCTCGCAGACAAGGGGGTGAGCGCGATCGTCAACGCACCCGCACCCGCCATGACCCCGGCCGACAACGAAATGTCAACGAGCGTCCATGGGCAGGCGGACCAGTATGGTCGTGCCCGCGCCCTCCTCGACCAGCTCGATGCTGCCGTGATGCCGGCTCACCACGGCCCGGCTCAGCGTCAGCCCGAGGCCGCTGCCCGGGATCGCCCGGTCGGCCGCCCGGCTGGTGCGATAGAAGCCGGTGAACAACCTTTCCCGCTCGTCGGTCGAGACGCCGCGGGCGGTGTCCGAGACCGCCAGCTCGGCCGCCCGGCCGCTGGTCCGCAGCGTGACCCCGATGTGGCCGCCGTCCGGGCTGTACTTCACGGCGTTGCCGAGCAGGTTGTCGACGACCTGGCGCAGCCGCTTGCGGTCGCCCGGCAGCACCAGCTCCTCCGGCATGTCGGCGTCGATCACGACCGGCGTGCCATGGATCGCGGCCCGGGTCTTCTCGACCGAGTCGCGTACCACGGCGGCCAGGTCCATCGGGCTCATCTGTACGTCGGCGTGCCCGGCCTCGAGGGCCGACAGCTCCATCAGCTCGTTGATGATCGCCCGCAGCTGGGTGGTGTTCCGCTCGATCACCTCGATCAGGCGCGGGCCGTCGGCGACCAGCGTCTTCTCGTCGGCTTCGCGGAGCAGTTCGGTGTAGGCGCTGATCGAGGTGAGCGGGGTCCGCAGCTCGTGCCCGACCAGCGCCAGATATTCGTTCTTGCTGCGGTCGAGCTGCCGTTCCAGGTCGGCGATCCGGCTGCGCTCGAGGTACTGCCCGATGTGCGCGGCGATGCCCGCCATCAGGGCGAGCAGTTCGTCCTCCGGGCCCTCGACCCCGTCCGAGAAGGCGGTCAGGACGCCGAGCGTCTCGAAACCTTCCCGTACGGGGATGGCCAGCGCCGCGTGCAGGTCGGTGCTCTCCGCCGTCTCCCGTGAGATCAGGCTCTGCGGGCGCCCCACGTCCCGGATCCACAGCGGCTTGCCGGCTTGCCAGGCGCGGCCGGCCAACCCCTGCCCGAACGGCAGATCGGTCGGAATCTCGACCACGTTCGCCCCCGGGGCGCTCCACTGCGCCACCGGGCGTACGACCCCGGCCGCGTCGTCGACCAGCCACAGCTCGGCGTGTGCCCACTCGAGGGTGTTGACCACGGACTCGAGCACCCGCGGCCCGGCCGCCTCGATGCTCGGCGCCTCGGCCAGCGCGGTCGCCACAGTGAGCTCGCAGATGCGGAACCCCTCGACCCGGCGGCGGCGGGTCACGTCCTGCACCGCCTGCACGGCGCCGGCGGTGCGGCCGTCCGGCCCGGCGATCGGCTGCGCGTCGACCAGGTAGTGCGTGGACCGGCCGCGTCCGTGCCAGACGACCTCCTCGTCGCGGATGTGCTCGCCGCGCAGGGCCCGGGACAGGCCCAGGTCCTCGTGCTTCATCGGGTTGCCGGACGCGTCGGTCACGCCGTCGAGCTGGTCGCCGGTCAGGCCGTTCTCGCGCAGCATCCGGCGCATGCGGTCGTTGACGAAGACGACCTCGCCCTTGGCGTCGCAGGCGGTCACCCCGTCGTGCAGGCTGTCGAGCACCGCGTCGAGGAACCGCCGCTGCTGGTCGATCTCGTGCCGGGCCAGCTGCTCGTTGATCAGCAGCGTGCTGACCTGGGCCGCCTCGGCGACCGCGGCGATCTGGGCGCTCGACCACTCGCGGGGGACCGGGTCGAAGGCACAGCAGATGCCCAGGACCGCCCCGGTCTGGTCGCGGATCGGATGCCCCAGGTAGGCGCCGTGCGTAGCCTCGGGCCGTACCGGCCAGCCGTCGGGCACCCGCTCGTCGCCGGCGATGTCGTCGATGACCACCGGCGCGTCGGTGCGCAGCACGAGGCCGGCGAGCGTGTCGTCGACCGGTACGTCGGCCACGTTGTCCCACGGGATCGACAGCCCCCAGCCGCCGTAAAGGCGCAGCCGCCGCCCCTGCGCGAAGTGGATCAGCCCGGCCGGCGCGTCGGCGGCCCGGGCCACGAGCGCGGCCAACTGGTCGGCGGCGCCGCTGGTCAGCACGCCGCGATGCAGCTCACTGCCGTCCGGCAGGCCGGGTCGCCAGCGCGGGATCCCGGCCGGCGGCCGGCCGTCGCGCGAGTCCGTCCGGACGGAACCGGTCTTGACCGGCTCGGCTCTGACCGGCTCGGCTCTGACCGGCTCGGATGTGACCGGCTCGGTTCTGGACGGCTCGGATGTGACCGGCTCGGATCTGGACGGCTCGGATCTGGGCGGCTCGGATTCGGGCGCCGGTTCAGGTCCAGAGGGTTGCGGCGGGCGCACGGAAGGCCCGGCGGAGCTTGTCCGACCGCCTGTGCCCCGGTCGCTCCGCGCTCGCCCGGCATCCAGCCCGGGGTCGTTCCGCCGCATGCCTTGACCTCCACCTATAAGGGTAAAGGGGGCAAAAACCAAAAACCGCCAAACCAGCGAGGCCGAGGTCGCGCTCACGTAGACGAGGCCACGCTTAAGCGCGTACATAAACAAGGCCGCGCGCACGTAAATGAGGCCGCACTCACGCACGTACGTAAATAAGGTCCGTGATCGGGCGCCCCGCCGCCGTCCCCCGGCGCTCGAACTTCGTCTCCGGGCGGCCGCCGCGGCCGTCGGCCGCGTGCCGCAGACCCGGATCGGCCTCGAGGGTCTCGCGCATCGCCTCGGCGTAGGCCGGCCAGTCGGTCGCGCAGTGCAGCCGGCCGCCCGCCTTCAGCCGTTCGCGCAGGAGGGCGACGTTGCCCGGGCCGATCAGCCGGCGCTTGTGGTGCCGGGCCTTCGGCCACGGGTCGGGGAAGAAGACGTGTACGGCGTCGAGCGAACCCGGCGCGATGCGGTGCACCAGCTGCATGGCGTCGCCGTGGGCGACCCGCACGTTGGTCAGCCCGGCCTCACCGACCAGTGCGAGCAGGTTGCCGATGCCCGGGGTGTGCACCTCGACGGCGAGAAAGTCAGGTTCCGGCTCGGCCGCCGCCATGGCCGCGGTCAGCTCGCCCATCCCGAACCCGATCTCCCGCACGACGGGCGCCGAGCGCCCGAACAACTCGGGCAGATCGAGCGGTTCGCGGTCACCGTCGGTCACGGTTATTCCGTACGCGGGCCCGAGCGCCTCACGCGCATCGTGGTGCCGGGTGCTCATCCGGCCGCGGCGGGGATGAAAGGTGCGGATCGGCGGGCGGTTCTC
>DASWRZ010000361.1:0-16802 GCA_036402935.1 Actinoplanes sp. | reverse complement strand
ACCGGGCCGGCCTCGTCACCGGGGCCGCCTCGTCACCGGGGCCGCCTCGTCACCGGGCCGGCGTCGTCACCGGGCCGGCCTCGTGACCGGCCGGCCTCGTCACCGGGCCGGCCGGTAGGGCCGGAAGAACTCGCGCAGTTCCGCCGCGTACAACTCGGGCTCCTCGAAGGGCGCGAAATGCCCGCCCCGCTCGGCCTCGGTGACCCGCGCGACGTTCGCCGTCCGCTCGAGCCACGCCCGCGGCGGCCGCAGGAAATCGCCCGGGAACAGCGAGAAGCCGGACGGCACCTCGACGCGCCGGGCCTGCTGCTCGGGGGCGATCGCGGAGTTCGCGCGGTACATCCGCATCGACGAGCCGATCGTCGCGGTGAACCAGTAGATGGTCACATTGGTGAGGATCTCGTCCTTCGTGAAGCTCCGCTCGATGTCGCCGTGGCAGTCACTCCAGGCCCGCATCTTCTCGACGATCCAGGCGGCCAGCCCCACCGGTGAATCGGTCAGCCCGAAGGCGGCGGTCTGCGGCTTCGTACGATGCATCGCCGCATAGGCCCCCTCGGTCCCGCTCCAGGCCGGCAAGGCCGCCAGCCACGCCCGTTCCTCCGGGGCAAGGTCCGCCGGGTCACCGGTGAAGAACGGCACGCCCGCGTCCGTACGGTGGACCGCCACGACCCGCTCGGGGTGATCGAGCGCCAGAAAGCGGCTCACCCCGCTGCCGACGTCCCCGCCCGCGGCCCCGAACCGCTCATAGCCCAGACCGCTCATCAGCTCGGCCCACAACCCGGCGACGGCGACGGTGTCGAGAGGTGCACCGGTCGGACGGTCCGAATACCCGTAGCCCGGCATGTCCGGCACCACCACGTCGAACGCGTCGTCGGGGTCGGCGCCGTGTGCGCCGGGATCGGTCAGCAGCGGGATGACCTTGGTGTAGCGCCAGAACGAGTCCGGCCAGCCGTGACTGAGAACCAGCGGCAGCGTGGGACCGACCGGCGCCACGGCCTTTGCGTGCACGTAGTGGATCCCGAGGCCGCCCAGCGCGACGCGGAAGTGGGGCAGCCGGGCGAGCGCGGCCTCCTGCGCGGGCCAGTCGAACCCGTCGGCCCAGTAGGCGACGAGCTCGCGCAGGTAGGCGAGATCGGTGCCGAGCGACCACCCGGCGTCCTCGGGCGCGTCGGGCCAGCGGGTCGCGCGCAACCGCGTACGCAGGTCTTCGATCGCGGCGGGAGGTGTCTGCGGTAGCGCCTCGCGGGGATCCGTCATCTCTGTTGTCGACACCAGTGAAACCTATAGCCGGTGTCGTGAACTGTCAACACCACCGTTGGGTTACGCTGGTGTCGTGGATATGGTCGTGGTCGAGCAGTTCCTCAACACGGTCGACGAAAGAATCTTCAGCTGGCACGGGCAGAAGCACGTCGCGAGCGACAAGCTGACCTCGGTCGAGGCCCTGTCCGCGTGGCTCGAGGCCCGCGCTCTGGTCGCTGCCGGCCAGGAACTGCGCCCGTCCGACCTGACCGCGGCCGTCGCACTGCGCGCCGCCTTGCGGGAGGCGCTCACCGACGGTACGAACGGGGCGAAAGCCACTCAGGCCCTGGCCGGCTTCCCCCTGCGGCTGGCACCGGACCCGACCGGCGGACTGCGCCTCACCGCGACCAGCGGCGTGCCCGGCCTGGACATGATCGTCGAGACGGTGGCGGCGAGCGTGGCCGGCGGCGGCTGGAACCGCCTGAAGTTGTGCTCGGCGGCGGACTGCCGGTGGGCCTTCTACGACACGTCACGCAACGGTGGCGGTCGCTGGTGCTCGATGGAAGTGTGCGGCAATCGGAACAAGACCCGCGCCTACCGCCGCCGCCACGCGGACTGAGAGGGCGGCTTGTCTTGTTCGGCGCCGGCGCCCTCGGTGTCGTTACATGAGCAAGGCAGTCCCCTGCTGAGCCATTCCGCACCATCGTGATCACCCGGGACGCCCGAACGCGTCGAGTTGAGCGCACTCGCTCATGCCGATGACAACGTGAGCACACCCGAAATGCTTTCGACACCGCTTGAAGACCGGAGCGCCGCCCCGCTCACCGTTAGTGGAATTCGAAAAATTGTCGCTGGCGATTTGTCCCCCGCGCAGAATTGCCTTCCTTGGCGGCGACGATGATTCTTCGAGGGCACTCGAAGTGAACCCACCCGCCCGGCGATATTGTCACGGTGCTCATTGACGAATGCCTCGGGACACTCGTTTCCTCACCCCGCATGATCTGGCCCGGGGCCGCGTGAGACGGTCGCTGCCCGACCGGCGCGAACCGGTCGCCCTGATCGCCGCGCCTACGTAAGGCTTCGGACTCCAAACGCGCGGCCGCTCACCCTTCGACCGTTTGGACTGCTTGACCACGCCCGTCCCGCTGACGACCGGTTCCGTCGGGTGCCGTCCGCGGGGACGAGGGCCGAAACCACGAGGCGGCTCACGACGTCGCGAACACCAGCAGGCTGTTCGCCGGGATGGTCAGGACCGCCGACTGGGCCTGGCCGTGGAGAGGCCGGCCGTCGGCAACCACGGCACCCGCATTGCCGGAAACCCACGGGTTGGGGAAGTTGTCGTAGTAGTCGGTGTTGAAGGCCTCCCGCCACCGCCCCGGCTGCGGGAAGCCCAGCCGGTAGTCGTAGAGGGTGGACTCGCTGAGGGTCAGGACCACGACCGCGTTCTCGCGTCGGAAGGCGACCACCCGGTTCGTCTCGTCGACCGAGATGACGTTCAGGGAGCCGGAGCGCAGGGCGGGCATCGCCTTGCGCAAGGCGATCAGGTCGGTCGTGCAGCGCAGGAAGTCGGCCATCGAACGATCGAGACCTAGGGCGCCGTCCCACCAGATCAGGCGGTCGGTGCGGCCGGGGCTGTCGGACCACAGTTTGTCCTCCAGGAACTCCTCGCCCATGAACAGCATCGGCGTGCCGGGGGCGGTCAGCAGGAGGGCCGTCGCGACGCGGGAGCGGCTGCGGGCGTACCAGGACCGGGGGTTGCTCGGGTCGGCGAGCCGCGCGATGCGCGGGGCCCGGTGGTCGTCCATGTCGAGGACGAGGTCGTGGTTTTCCAGGCAGTTGTAGGCCTGCCAGGCGGAACCGTAGTTCTGCGGGCGGTGCAGGCCTTCGGCCAGACGGCCGACGCCGATCGGTTGCGCGCCGCCTTGGGCGGCCGCCGCGAGTACGCCCCGGGCCGCGTCCCGGATGCCGTCGGCGTAGCCCAGGTCGAACCCCATGCCGCCCGGTGGACGCTCGACGGCCAGCCAGCGGAGTTCGCCCCAGTACTCGGCGATCAACACGGACGTGGGCCGCAGCGCGCGCAGCTTCGTGGTCAGCTCCTGGCAGAAGGCCCAGCCGCCCTTGGCGTCGATCACCGTGACCTCGTCGAAGCGCAGGCCGTCGGCGTGGTATTCGTCGAGGAACATGGTCGCGTTGTCGGTCAGGTAGTCGCGCACCGGCGCCCGGTCGAAGGCGAAGACGCGGCCGCCGGCCCAGCCCTCGGACGAGAAGTAGGCGTTGTTGTAGGGGCCGGAGTCGGCCGGCAGGTCGATGTAGTCGAGGCTCTGCGGGTCGAGGCCGCCGCCGGCGTGGTTGTAGACGACGTCGAAGATCACGCCGATGCCGTAGAGATGGCAGATGTCGACGAAGGCTTTGAGCTGGTTGGCCTGGCCTTCGAGGTGGGAGGGCTTCAACGGGTCGGCGCCCCGGGCCTGAAAAAGCCGGTTGGTCAGATCCAGGTAGGGCGGCAGGTCGGACGGGTCGACGCAGTAGTCCATCTCGGGCGAGAACAGGTCGGTGCCGTTGTAGCCCAGGCTCCACTCGCCCTGGAACTCGACCACGGGCAGTGGCTGCACCGCGGTCACGCCGAGCCCGGCCAGGTAGGGCACCCGCTGGAGAGCGTCGAGCAGCTTGGCCGTCCGATGGGGACGCCGGTCGGTGCCGGCCGCGTCGACCGCCGCGAAGACCCCGACGTGGAACTGGTACACGATCAGGTCGGCGAAGGCGGGCGGTGTCCAGTCGTCGTCGTGCCACGGGTAGTCGGCGGTGTCGACGACCAGGGAATCGCAGTCGGGGTAGCCGTACAGCTCGAGTTCGCGGGCGTGCGGGTCGCGCTTGAACCCCTCACCACCGGCGCCGGTCACGTAGTAGCGGTACTTCCTTCCCGCCCGTACGCCCGGAAAGAAGCCTGACCACCCACCGTGACCGTCGCTCACGAGCTCGAGGTCGTCGTCGACGGCCTCGAGCTCGTCGAAGCAGACGTGGACGCGCTCGGCGGCCGGCGCCCAGAAACGCAGCACCACTCCGTCGGGCCGGAGGGTGGCGCCCATCCGGGTGCCGGGGCCGACGTGTTCCTGCGAGGCTGGCATCGTCACAGGCTAGTGGCGGCCGGTGAGCGCGCAGTAGCAGATCAACGACTCACCTTTCTTTTGGCGACAGAGGTGTTGTGTAAACGATTCTTTCGGTGTCTGATGCGCCCAAGCATTCCTCTCACCGCCGGGCTGGGCGGCGGCCGTCTCACCCCCGTGGCGGTCCGCCGCCCAGCCTTTTCATTGCTTCGCGGCGGGCGGCCAGGAAACGTCTTTCGGCCGGATTTTCGGTGTATTTACCGGCCATTTCGAACGCTGCGGCGGCCTCGGCCGGGCGATCGAGTCGGGCCAGCAGGTCGGCGCGGACGGCGTGGGACATGTAGTGGCGCTCCAGGCCGGGCAGCGCGTCGACGATCTTCAGCGCCGCGGCCGGGCCGTTCACTTCGGCAACCGCGACCGCGCGGTGAAGGGCGACCACCGGGGTCGGCGTCAACGCCAGCAGATGGTCGTAAAGGGTGACGATCTGGGGCCAGTCGGTCTCGTCGGCCGACGCGGCATCGCTGTGGACGGCGTTGATCGCCGCTTGCAGCTGGTAGGGGCCCGGCCGGTTACGGCTCAGGCATTCGAGGAGCAGGGACTCACCCTCCGCGATCAGGTTGCGGTTCCAGAGCGTACGGTCCTGGTCCGGCAGACGGACCAGGTCACCCTTCGCATCCGTACGCGCGGAGCGCCGCGCCGAGATCAGCAGCATGAGCGCCAGCAGGCCACGGTTCTCCGGCTCGTCCGGCAGGAGAAGCACGAGCAGTCTTCCCAGCCGTACGGCCTCGGCCGCGAGATCGTCGCGGGTGAGCGAGTCGCCGGAGGTCGCCGCGTAGCCCTCGGTGAAGATCAGATAGACCACCGCGAGGACCCCCGACAGGCGGGCCGGAAGGTCCGCGTCGCGCGGCACCCGGTAGGGGATGCCGGCGTCGCGGATCTTGCTCTTGGCCCGGACCAGGCGCTGCGCCATGGTCGCCTCGGGGACCAGGAAGGCGCGGGCGATCTCGGCCGTGGTCAGGCCGCCGAGCAGGCGCAGCGTGAGCGCGACCCGGGCCGCCGGGGCCAGCGCGGGGTGGCAGCAGGTGAAGATCAGCCGGAGACGGTCGTCGGGCACCGCCCCTTCCGCGCCGCCACCGGCGCCTCCCCGGCCAGGATCGGCGGGTGAGCAGTTCGCGCCGAGGCCGAGGAGCGTCCGGGCCGCCGCCTCGCGGCCGGGCCGCGCCGACTCGCGGCGAACCACGTCGGTGGCCTTGTTGCGGGCGGTGGTGATGATCCACCCGGCCGGGCGGGGCGGGACGCCGCGCTCGGGCCACGAGCGAAGGGCGGCCGCGAAGGCCTCCTGGACCGCCTCCTCGGCCAGGTCGATGTCGCCGAAGTGGCGGACCAGGACCGCGACGGCCCGGCCGTACTCGGCGCGGAAGATGTCGGCGGTGGCCGCCCTGAACGCGGCGCGCCCCTCGTCGGCGGTGTTCACACGACCGGCCGGACCTCGATCGCCAGCGGAGCGAGGATCACCGACATGCGGGAACCCCACTCCAGAGCCGCGTCGAGGTCGGGCGCGGCGATCAGCGTGAAGCCGCCGAGATGTTCCTTGCCCTCGGCGAACGGACCATCGGTCAGCACCCCGTCCCGCACGACCGTGGCGGTGTGCGGCGGGTGCAGGCCGGCCGCGAAGACCCAGACGCCGGCCCGTTTCATCTCCTCGTTGAGCTCGCCCAGCTCGGCCATGATCGGGCCGAGGACCTCGGGCGGCGGCGGGTCGGTGTCCGGCTGATAGATGCTGAGCAGGTACTGCCTCATGCCACGCTCCCCGGACGGTAGAAGGCGATGATCACGCCCTTGCCGGTCACCACGGTGTCCTCTAGTTCGAGGCGGACGTCGAGGTCGCCGAAGAGCGTCATTCCCTGCCCGAGCGTAAGCGGGTGCAGGAGCAGGGTGTACCGGTCGACGAGCCCGGCCGCGGCGAGCGACCGCACGAGTTCGCCGCTGCCGAGCACGACGAGATCCTCTTCGACCTGTTTCAAGGCCGCGAGATCGTCGATCGCGGTCGAGTTGACCCAGGTCGGTGCGGTCAGAGAGCGGGAGACCACGTACTTCTGCTTGCGCTCCAGCACCGCAGTGAACGGGTTGCCGTCGGTACGCCCACCCCACGAGCGCTGCATGATCTCGTACGTCCGGCGGCCGAACAGCATCGCGTTGTCCGCCGCCACCCCCTTGCCCAGGGTCTCGGCCAGCACCGGGTCGGCGTAGGGCGCCGCCCAGCCGCCGCGCGTGAACCCGCCCCGGGTGTCGCTCTCGGTGCCCGGCGACTGCATCACGCCGTCGAGCGTGACGTTCTCGACCACCACGATCTTGCCCATGCGTTTCTCCTTTCGAGGATGATCCGTTCCCCAGCTACACGAACGGGCACCCGCGGATTCGACATCGCCGGCTGAGGACATCGTCAGGCAAGAGCGCGCGGCGTGGTTGTGGGGCGGTGGACCGACGCCGTGGGCGAAATCCGGGCGACCCGTTGCCCGGGGCGCGAACGGCGACCTAGGGTTGCCGCGTGCCTTCCGAGCAACCGAGCACCGCCGCCGGGTTGCTCGACGACCTCGTCGCACGCGAGTTGAGGCGTACGCCGGTGACCGCGGCCCGGCTGGGCGCCCCGGTGGACGGTGCGACGTTGCCGGACATGTCCGACGAAGGAATCCGCGCGTCGGCGGCCGAGGACCGCGAGTGGATCGGACGGCTGCGGGCGTTCGAGGCGCCGACCGAGGACGACCGGTTCGACCGCGACCTGGCGGTCAGCGGCCTGCGGCATCGCCTGGTGCTGAACGAGCTGGCGATGCATCGGCGCAGCCCCGAGCTCTACACGAGCCCGGTGCTGGCCGCGCTGCGGCTGGGCGTCAACCAGCGGGACTACCTCGAACAGGCGCCGGACATGCTGCGGCACGGCCGGCACAATCTCGACCCGTCGCTGGCCGACCCACAGCTGCTGAGCCGGGCGGCGGTCCAGGCCAAGGCGGGTGCGGCGGTCTGCGAGCGGCTCGGCGGGTCGGCGGCCGCCCTGGCGTACGCCGAGTTCGCGGTCTTCCTCGGCGATCTCGCGGTGAGCGCGCACGGCGACCCGGCGGTGGGCGAGCGGTCCTATACGGCGTTGGTGCAGGCCGCGGCCGGTGCGGGGTACGACGCGAGGTCGGTGCACGAGCTCGGGTTGGCCCGCGTACGGGAGCTCAAGGAGCGGCTGGCGACGCTGCCGGTCTTCACCGACCAGCCCGCCCGCGACGCCGAGCAGGCGCTGGAGTGGTACCGCGAGGAGACCGCGCGGGCCAAGCGGTTCTGCGTCGAGCGGCGGATCGTCACGCTGCCGGACGATGAGGAGTGCGAGGTGGCGGCCACGCCGCCCGACAAACTCGCGCTGCTGCCCGTGGCGTCGTACGAGCCGCCGCCGCTGCTGGGCGGCTCCGGCCAGGGACGTTTCCTGGTGCCGCCGACGCCGCAGCGCCGCTCGGGCATGGCCACGGTCACCGTCCACGAGACCTATCCCGGGCACCACGCCCACTACAGCCGGATGAGCCGGCGGCCCCTGCGGGCCCTGTTCACGACGCCGTTCTTCACCGAGGGCTGGGGCGTCTACGCCGAACAACTGGCGGGCGAGCTGGGTTATTACGACGGACCGGGCGAGCTGCGGGGGCATCTCGTCGCTCTTCTCGTACGGGCGGCGCGCGCGGCGATCGACGCCGGGCTGCACACCGGTGCGATGACCGCCGAGGACGCCCGCGGCTTCCTGACCGGCGAACTCAACCTGCCCGAGCGGTACGCCGATGCGGAGGTGGGGCGCTGCCTGGCGTACCCCTCGCAAGCCGCCGCCTATCTGATCGGCGCAACCGAGATCGCCGCGATCGTGGCCACCGCAGGCGGGCCGAGCGCCGAGGTCCACGATCGGCTGACCGCCCTCGGCTCGCCGCCGCTGCCTCTGGCCCGAGCGGCGCTGTAGCGATTTCGCGGTTAAAGCGCGCCCTGTTCCCTGTCAAAGCGCGCGCCCTCTTCCCTGTTAAAGCGCGCCCTCGACCGGAAGCAGGCCCCGCTCGGCGAAGACCTCCCGGGCGATCTTGGTGGCGTTGATCGCGCGCGGGAAGCCGCAGTAGCCGGCCGACTGCAGCAACGCCTCGACGATCTCGACCGGGGTGACGCCGACGTTGAGGGCCACGCCGATGTGCAGTCGCAGCTCGGGCTCGCAGCCGCCGAGCGCGGTGAGCATGCCGATCGTGAACAGCTGCCGGTCGCGGGGCACCAGCTGCGGTCGTGAGTAGATCTCGCCGAAGCCCCACGCCGCGACCTGGCGGACCAATTGCGGGGAAATGTCGTTCAGCGAGTCGACGAAGGGTTGCGCCTGTCCCCCGCTAACCTCGTTCATCAGTGCCATGCCGCGCTCGTAACGGGCCTGCCGCTCTTCGCTGTCAGTCATGGCCCGAAGCTACCGTCCCTTGACTTCACCTCAGGTTCAAGATGCAGGCTGGGAAAATGACTTTTACCGAGTCCGAGATCGACTACCTCGACGAGCAGCCCCTGGGACGGCTCGCCACGCTGCGCCCCGACGGCACTCTGCAGAACAGCCCGGTCGGGTTCCGCTACAACCGGGCCCTCGGCACGATCGACGTCGGCGGCTTCAACCTGACCGCGAGCCGCAAATACCGCAACATCGCCGCGAACGGGCAGGTCGCGTTCGTGGTCGACGACGTGCCGTCGTTCAGCCCGTGGAAGGTGCGCTGCCTGGAGATCCGCGGCACCGCCGAGGCGATCGAGAAGCCGTCCGACTCGGCCTACGGCGGCGACGATCCGATCATCCGGATCCACGCCCGGCGGATCATCAGCTACGGCACCGAGGAGAAGGGCATCATTCCGGGCCAGGTGCGGCCCAACAACCGCGACGTCTCCTGAGTTACCGGCCGAAAGCCGCCAGGCGACCTCTCGTGAGTTACTGGCCGAAGAGGCCGCCAGGCCGACGTCTCCTGAGTGACCGGCCGAAGAGGCCGCCAGGCGATGTCTCCTGAGCTAGCGTCCGAAAAGCCGCCACGTGATGTCTCATGAGCTACCGGCCGAAAAGGCCGCCAGGCGATAGACAGGCTCTGGCCGGGCGCGGTCCTGATCGGGCAGCCTGGCCAGCGCACGGTCGACACCGTCGGGGTCGCTGCGGGCCCACGACACTCCTCCGGCTCGCACGACCTCACGCCACCAGCGGGGCGACCGGCCCTGGCCGATGCCGGGAAAGGCGCTTTCCCCCGCCGGCTTCAGTCCGCGCCCGGCCAGGAAGCCGGCCACCAGGTCGAACCGGTCGGTCGCCTCCGGCCGAATCCGCCAGGCCGCGGTCGCTTCGGCCAGGTCGCTGGGCGCGGCGAAGTAGGCCGAGTTCTTGTCCACGGTCGTGATCACCAGACCACCGGGCCTCAACACGCGGACGGCCTCTTCCAGCGCCGGTTCCGACGCCGGCAGCAGATGCAGCAGCCACACCATCAGCACCGTGCCGACCGACCCGGACGCCAGCGGCAGCCGGGTGGCGTCGCCGAGCAGCACCCGACCCCGGAGCCGCGTCGCCGCGACTGACAGCATCCCCGCGGACCGGTCGACCCCGAGAACGGAGCGCCCGGAGGACAGCAGCGCCGTCACGATGCCGGTGCCGCAGGCGACGTCGAGCAGCGTGTCACCCGATGTCGGCGCCACCCCGCCCGGCGCGGACGAAGACGAGCGCGGCGACAGCGACGGCGCCGACGAAGACAGGCGCGGCGGCAGCGGCAGCGCGGACGAAGACAGGCGCGGCGGCAGCGACGGCGCGGGCGTCGGCTTCAGCAGCGACAGGACCGCCGACGCCACCGCGGCGGCGCGCTCGGGGCCGCCGCGGGTGTCGTCGTAGGACGCGGCTTCGCGGTCGTAGTCGATCACGCGACCGCCACGAGCCGCTCCGGATCACGGCTTACGGGCGACATATCCGAAACACGAGACGTCTTCGGCGGCGGGCCGCGGCTGCTCGGCCTCGTCCTCGGACCGCCAGTGGGCGACCGAGATCAGTCCGGGCGAGACCGGCTCCAGCCCGTCGAAGAAGCGGACGAAAGCAGAGCCGTCGCGCGGCACGAAGCGGCCGTCGGGGTTGGCCGCCTGCAGCTTCTCGACCACCTCGGCCGGGGTGAACTCCCAGGTGGCGTGGGTGGCGACGAGGTAGCTGCCGGACGGCAGCGCGTCGAGCAGCGTGGTCACGATGCCCTGCGGGTCTTCGTCGTCGCGGATGAAATGCAGCACCGCGACCAGCAGGAGACCGACCGGCTGGGTGAAGTCGAGCGTCTTGGCGGCATCGGCCAGGATGGTCCGCGGCTGGCGCAGGTCGGCGTCGAGGTAGTCGACCGTGCCGCTGGGTGCGCTGGTGAGCAGGGCCCGGGCGTGGCTGAGGACGATCGGGTCGTTGTCCACGTACACGATCTTGGCCGTCGGATCGACGGCCTGGACCACCTCGTGGGTGTTGCCGGGCGCCGGGATGCCGGTGCCGACGTCGAGGAACTGGCGGATGCCGTGCTCGGCCAGGAACCGGGCGGCCCGGCCCAGGAACCGGCGGTTTTCCGTCGCCATCAGGCGGATGGTCGGCATCGCCGCCTCGACCGCGTCGCCGGAGGCGCGGTCGGCGGCGAAGTTGTCCTTGCCGCCGAGCCAGTAGTTGTAGCGGCGGGCCGGGTGGGCAACGGTCGTGTCGATGCTGTCACTGGCCAACGCGAGCCCCGTTCTCGACTTTTTCTCACCTTTGGAGATCTCTACTTTAGAGCGCGGTCTGATAAGCCAGTACGCCACGGTTGACCGTGGCGATCGCGAGCCGGGCCGCGTCGCGGACCGCGGCCGACGCGGCGGGCGCCTCCTTGATCTGGCCGAGCAGGTCGAGCACCTGGCGGGCCCAGCGCACGAAGTCTCCGGCCGGCATGTCGGCGTCGTAGTTGTGCCCGCTGGAGAGCACCTTGGCCAGCGGTTCTCCCCGCGCCCAGCGGTACATCGGCCAGACGAAACCGGGGTCGGGCTCGCGGGTCAGGGTCAGCCCGTGCTCGCCCTCGTCGGACGCGATCTCGGCCCACAGCTTGGTGCAGGCGTCGACCGCCGACATGATCGGGCCCTTCGGCGCCGAGGCCCGGTCGTCGCCCTCGCGCCGCGACTCGTAGAGGACCATGGACGCCGCCGCGGCCAGCTCCTCGGGGGCCAGTCCCTCCCAGACGCCCTGGCGCAGGCACTCGGCGACCAGCAGGTCGGCCTCCGACCAGATGCGGCCGAGCATGCGCCCGGCCTCGGTGACCTCGCCGTCGCCGGCCAGGTAGCCCCGGTCGGTGAGCACCGCGCACACCTCGTCGAAGGTGCGGGCCAGCGAGCCGGTGCGACCGGCCACCTTGTCGCGCAGCGCCTCGGTGTCGCGCTGCAGGCGGTGGCGGCGCTCGGCCCAGCGGGCGTGCTCCTCGCGGTCGGGGCAGGCATGGCACGGGTGCTGCCGCAGCCGCACCTTGAGCAGCGCGATCTCGGCGTCCTCGCCCGGGTCTCCCCGGCCACGGCGGCGGTTGCCGTGCCGGTCGAGGCCGGTGGCGCTGAGCTGGGCGGCCAGGTCGCGGCGGGCGGCCGGCGAGCGGTGGTTGAAGTGCTTGGGCACGCGGATGCGTTCGAGCACCTCGACCTCGCCCGGGAAGTCGGCCGGGCTGACCCGGCCGGCCCAGCGGTCCTGAGTGAGCACCAGCGGGCGCGGTTCGCCGAAGCCGCCGGTCGGGGCCTCGAGCACGACCGCCAGACCGGCGCGGCGGCCCTGGGGCACCCGGACGACGTCGCCGATGCGCAGGCGCTCCAGCGAGGACACGGCGGCCGCCCGGCGCTGGTTGGCGCCCTGGCGGGCGACGGCCTTCTCGCGGTCGGCGATGGCGATGCGGATCCCGAAGTATTCGTCGAAGTCGCCGTGGTGGCAGGCCGCGTCCCGCGCGTACGTCTCCATGGTGTCGACGTTGCGCTGGACCTGGCGGGCCAGCCCGACCACCGACCGGTCGGCCTGGAACTGGGCGAACGACGACTCGAGCAGCTCACGCGACTTGTCCGCGCCGACCGTGCCGACCAGGTTGACCGCCATGTTGTACGACGGCCGGAACGACGAGCGCAGCGGATAGGTGCGGGTCGACGCGAGCCCGGCCACGTGCCGCGGGTCGACGTCGGGGCTCCACAGGACCACCGCGTGGCCCTCGACGTCGATGCCGCGGCGGCCGGCCCGGCCGGTGAGCTGCGTGTATTCGCCCGGGGTCAGGTCGACGTGGGCCTCCCCGTTGAACTTGACCAGCCGTTCGAGCACCACGCAGCGGGCCGGCATGTTGATGCCGAGGGCCAGGGTCTCGGTCGCGAAGACCGCCTTGACCAGGCCCCGCACGAAGCACTCCTCGACCGCCTCCTTGAAGGCGGGCAGCATGCCGGCGTGGTGGGCGGCGATGCCGCGCTCGAGCCCGTCGAGCCACTCCCAGTAGCCCAGCACCGACAGGTCCTCGCGCGGCACCGAGGCGATCTTGGCCTCGGCGATGCGCCGGATCTCGGCCCGCTCGTCGGCGTCGGTCAGCCGCAGCCCGGCGTTGAGGCACTGCTGGACGGCCGCGTCACAGCCGGCCCGGCTGAAGATGAACAGGATCGCCGGCAGCAGGCCACCACGATCGAGCCGGTCGACCACCTCGGCGCGCGGGGGCGGCTGCCAACGCTTCCCGCGGCCACCCCTCGGGCCGGCGCCGCCGCTCATCTCGATGCGGCGGAACATCTCGCGGGTATAGCGCAGCAGCTCGGGGTGGACGTCGTGCTTCTTGGCCGCGTCCGCGTCGTGGAACAGGTCGAACATCCGCTTGCCGACCAGCATGTGCTGCCAGAGCGGGACCGGCCGGTGCTCGCTGACCACGACCTCGGTCTCGCCGCGCACGGTCACCAGCCAGTCGGCGAACTCCTCGTAGTTGCTGACCGTGGCCGACAAGGAGATCAAGGTCACTGACGCCGGGAGGTGGATGATCACCTCTTCCCAGACCGCGCCGCGGAACCGGTCGGCGAGGTAGTGCACCTCGTCCATCACCACATAGGCCAGGTTTTTCAACGACGCCGAGCCGGCATAGAGCATGTTGCGCAGCACCTCGGTGGTCATCACGATCACCGGGGCGTCGCCGTTGATGGCGTTGTCGCCGGTCAGCAGGCCGACCTTGTCGCTCCCGTAGCGTTCGACCAGATCGTGGTATTTCTGATTGGACAGCGCCTTGATCGGCGTGGTGTAGAAGCATTTGCGCTCACCGGCCCGCAGCGCCAGGTGCACGGCGAACTCGCCGACCACCGTCTTGCCGGCACCGGTCGGCGCGCACACCAGCACACCGCTGCCGCGCTCCAGGGACTCGCAGGCCGCGCGCTGGAAGTCGTCGAGGTCGAAGCCGACGTCGACCATGAAGTCCTCGAGCGCTGGAAACGCCGCCCGCCGTTTCGATGCCGAATATTTCTCGGCGGGACTAGTCATGTCCCAAAGGTTAGTTCGTGGGTGTGACAAGTTGCAGCACGCGCCCTGTCGGTAAGGTGCACGTCGTGCCGGATGCCTCGTCTCGCCCGCTGGATGCCGTGTTGTTCGACTTCCACGGCACGCTGGCCCAGGTGGAAGACCCGGTGACCTGGGTTCTCGCCGCGGCCATGGCCTGCGGGCGCGAGCTCGAACGCGCCAAGGCGACGATGCTGGCCGACCGCCTGGTCATGGCCGGGCGAGCCGGCGGCCCGCTGCCCCACCGCGTACCCCCGCACCTGGCCGAGCACTGGGCCGAGCGCGATCTCTACACGCACGCCCACCGGGCGGCCTACACGGGCCTGGCGGAAACCGTGTCCACCGACGTCGAAGGCCTGGCCGACGCGCTCTACGACCGCCTGCTGGGCCCCGACGGCTGGCTTCCGTACGCCGACACCGAGGCCACCCTGCGCAGCCTGCGCGACTCAGGGGTCAAGATCGGCGTGGTCAGCAACATCGGCTTCGACATCCGCCCGCACTTCGCCGCCTGGGGCTTCGACGCCCTGGTCGACGCGTTCACGCTGAGCTTCGAGGTCGGCCGCACCAAGCCCGACCCGGCGATCTTCCTGCGGGCCTGCGGCATGCTCGGCGCCGACCCGGAAAACACGCTGATGGTGGGCGACTCCCAGGCCGACGCGGGAGCGGTCCAGGCGGGCTGCGCGGCCCTGGTCCTGCCTGCGGCAGGCCCCGGCCGCCCGAACGGCCTCAGCGCCACACTCGCGCTGGCCTGCCGCTGAAGCTGCTTTTCCGGTACGCGCGGGACTGTGGACAACCGCAAGAAATTGTCGTAGTGGGTGGTCTACTCGGCCCCACCCTCGGGCGCGTGCCGACAAATGCCCTTTTCCGGGCGCTTGATCAGGCGTAGGAGTCAAGCACGGTGCCGCGGCGGACGCCCTTGGGCTTAGCCTCGGCCGAGTCGGCCTGACCGGCGGCTTTGACCTCGCGCTTCGGGGCCGCGGGCTTCTCCTCGGCCACCGGGGCCGGCGCCGGAGCGTCCGAGTTCTCACCGGCGGCGACGGCCGCCTCAGCCAGGCCCTTGAAGGTCGAGCGGGTGGTCGCGAAGGCGTTCGTGGCGAGCGAGCTCAGGTTCATGCCTGACCCTTCGGCCCGCCCGCCGCAATCTGACCGTCAAGCTGGCGGAGCAACCGAACCGCACCCGGCACGCAGGTCACCTCGAGCGGCAGCGGCCCGATGCGCTCGCCGTCGGCGTACCCGATGATGCCGTCGGCGTGCAGCCTCACCTGGCGGGCCCGGTAGGTGGTCACCCGGGGGTCGGTGACGTGCGTTCCGCGGCGCAGCCGGGGCTTGAGGCGCGCCAGGGCCACCCTTCCCAGCGGCGCCGCGACGATCACGTCGAGCAGCCCGTCGGCGGGGTCGGCGTCGGGCACGATCCGCATGCCACCGCCGTAGCTGGCACAGTTGCCGACCGCGACCAGCGTGCCCTCGAAACTGCGGTCGACGCCGTCCAGCTCGAGCCCGTACAGCCGCGGCCGCACCCACGCCATCTCGAGCAGAATCGCCAGGTCATAGCGGCGCGGCCCGCGCGGCCAGCGCATCCGGTTGGCTCGCTCGTTGACGATCGCGTCGAAGCCGGCCGCCAGCACCGCCCCGAACCAGCGCACCTCACCGTCGGTGCCGACGGCCCGGGCCAGATCCAGGGGCACCTGACGGCCCTCGCGCAGGGCGTGCGCGATCGCGGTGGCTGCCGCCACCGGTTCCGGCGGTACGCCCGTGCAGGCGGCGAAGTCGTTCCCCGTGCCCGCGGGCACCACCCCGAACGCCACCGGTCGCTCGGCCACCGCCTGAAGCGCCTGGTGAACGGTCCCGTCGCCGCCGATCGCGACCACCGCCGCCGCTCCGTCGGCCACCGCCCGGTGACACGCCTTCTCGGCTTCCTCACTGGTGGACGCCTCGAGCAGCCGCACCGGCCGCCCCGCCGTGCCGAGCTCCCGCAGGACCACGGAAAGCACCTCGCGGTGTCCGCCCCGCCCCGCCGAGGGGTTGGCCAGCACCGCGATGTCGTCGCTCGTCACAGCCGGGAGATTACCGGCCCGTCCAGCGTTGTCACAGCGACGTCACGACGCCAGCCGCTCGACGGCGAGTCCGGCCCGCGTGTCCGGCTGGTTGATCTCCGACCACACCGCGTCCAGGGAAAGCCCGAGGACATCGGCGATCGCCGCGATCGTCGGAAAGGCCGGGGTGGCCACCCGACCGGACTCGATCTTCCGGAGAGTCTCCGGCGAGACGCCGGCGGCCAGCGCGGTGAGGAGCATCGAACGGTCTCCCCGAGCCCGGCGCAGCAGGGCACCGAGACGCTGTCCGCGCTCTACCTCTTCGGGACTGAGCGGCAACCTGACCATGGCTCCGATACTAATACCGGGATAATATGGCCGGGATACTTATTGGCCGCAGGAGTAAGGCGCACATGATCGAGATCCTGAAGCCCACCGAACTGCCCCGAGCGAAGGACACCGGCGCCCTGGTCGCCGGCATCCTGCAGAGCCTCAAGAGCCGCGCCGCCGTAGGCACCAACCTCCTGGACATCGACCGCTGGGCCCAGGCCATGATCATCGAGGCCGGGGCGCTGTCCTGCTACGTCGACTACGAGCCGCCCTTCGGGCGCGGGCCGTTCGGCCACTACATCTGCACGTCGGTCAACGACGCCGTGCTCCACGGACTGCCCTACGACTACACGCTCGCCAACGGCGACCTGCTGACGCTCGACCTCGCCGTGTCCAAAGGCGGAGCTGTCGCTGACTCCGCCATCAGCGTCGTCGTGGGCGACTCGAACCCCCCGGAGAGCGTTGCGATGATCAGCGCGACCGAGCGCGCGCTGGCCGCCGGAATAGCCGTCGCTCGCCCCGGGGCTCACATCGGCGACATCTCCCACGCCATCGGCTCGTCCCTGC
>DASWRZ010000360.1:0-2204 GCA_036402935.1 Actinoplanes sp. | reverse complement strand
CCACGTGCACCCGACCGAGACGGTCCGCGACGCGATCGACTACATGCGGGAGTACGGCATCTCCCAGCTGCCGGTGCTCAAGGCCGAGCCGCCGGTGGTGACCGGCGAGGTGGCCGGCTCGATCGCGGAGAAGGCCCTGCTCGACGCCCTGTTCACCGGCCAGGCTCACCTGCACGACACGATCGAGCGGCACATGGGCGACCCGCTGCCGATGATCGGTGGCGGCCAGCCGGTGGGGGAGGCGGTCGCGCTGCTGGAAAAGGCGGACGCGGCGATGGTGCTCATCGACGGCAAGCCGGCCGGCGTGCTGACCCGGCAGGACCTGCTCGTTCACCTGACCTGACGGCCTGACCTGACGTGCGGGGCAGCGGCGACACCGCCGGTGGGCGATACTCCTGCGCTGTGGATCACAAAGACCCGTTCGCGAACTGGGGCAAGGAAGCCGCCGAGCGCGGCCGTAAGGAGCGCTGGCAGCGCCTCGGATTCTGGATGCTGGCGGTGGTGGTCGCGGCGTTGGTCGTCGTGGCGATCGTCCCCGGGCTGCGGTCGATGCTCACCGGCGACGGCACGGCCGGCGCGTACCCGACGGAAAGCGTGCCGCCCGGCATCAGCGTGACCACAACCGAGAGCGCCGCGCCGACCGATCCCTTCGCCGGCACGCCGGCGGCTCACTATCCGAAGGGCGCCGTCGGCATCACGATGCCGGCGGCGACCAAGGTCGCCGGTTTCTCCGCCGCCCAGGTCGGTGCCGATCTCAAGGACGTACGCGCCGCGGTCATCGCCGGCCGGCTCGACCCGCAGATGCTGGTCGGCCACCAGCCGGACAAGTTCCTGGCCATGCTCGCCCCGAACTCGCGCAAGCAGATCAAGGGCTGGTTCAGTGGCCGCGACCTCTCCACGGTGGCGACCTGGATCGACCCGGCGGTGCGCCTCGACCCGGCCGAACAGACCCGGGTCAGCGGCCGCACCACCTACCGTTCGCTCCCGGTCGGCGGCATACAGACCCTGCGGATCACCACCAACTACGTCTGGGTCTATGCGTTCGAGGGCCCGCAGCATCCGCTGGCGGCCGAGCACGACCAGATCGACTGGGACTTTCCGGACACCCATAACCTGCGGGCCGGTGACCGGGGCATGTGGCTGATCAACACCAAGTCCTACGGCGCCCTGGTCGACTGCGCGGCCGCCGACAAGGGGCTGCTCGCACCGACCCGCATGGACAGCGCGCCGACCGCGGCGCCGTCGGACACCGAGGACCCGGACGAATATCTGCGCGCCGACCACAACCTCGACATCGGTGACGACTGCGGGAACTCACCCAGCTAGTGCGACGTCGCCGGGCCGAACGGCGGTTGTCTGACCGGTATGGCTGGCAACGTGTTCCGGGCGCGAGCGATGCCGGCGCGGACCGCCGGCATCCGGCCCGATCAGGTACGCGACGTGCTCGACGTCCGCGACGACGCGGTGGCCGCGCTGACCGTGCTCGCTCTGATCGCGCGGATGCTGCGCGAACTGCTCGCCGACCGGCCGGACCGCGGCTACCCGCTGAGCGCCGCGGCGCTCACGGTCGGGGCGGTGAAGGTGGCCCTGCCGATGCGCTGCGGGCGCATCGGCCGGGCCTGCCCGCTCCCGGCCGACCCGGGCGTCGTCGGCACCTACGAGATGGCGGTCGCCCGGGTGCTGACCGCGCTCGACGACATCGGCCCGCCTCCGCTCCGGGTCCGCCGGCGCCCGCTGCGCCCGCCGAAGTCCGCGCGCCGCGCGGGCCTGGTCGGGGGCCTGCCCAAGGCGATCCGGACCACCGATCTGGCCCGGGCCGCGGCCCAGGACCTCTCCGACGAGCTGTACGCCATCGGCGTCGACGTGTGCGGCTTCGACCTCTCCGAACTGGTCGTCGACGAACTTGACCTGATCGAGGGCTTCGTCTGGGACAGCACCACCCGGTGGCCGCGCTCGCTGGTCGACCCGGTGTTCGCCCGCTCGATCTCGAACGGGGACGGGACGATGCGGGTCCGCGCCCCCACGATGCTCATCTGGCCAGGTGGCTGACGGCCTTCCAGCCCGGGTCGGGGGTCGCCCGCATGCGGATGCGGCCGTCCGGCCAGTCGGCGAGCAGCGGCTCGAGGACCGCGGCGGCGGCCGGGCGGTCGGCGTACAGGTGGGTGGTGCGCATGCCGTCGGACGTCTCGTGGGCGACCACGACC
>DASWRZ010000359.1:0-5259 GCA_036402935.1 Actinoplanes sp. | reverse complement strand
GACTTCACCGACGACGTGATCGCCGCGATGGCCGAGACGCCGAACGTCTGCCACTCGCTGCACATGCCGCTGCAGTCCGGCTCCGACCGGGTGCTCAAGGCGATGCGCCGCAGCTACCGCCAGGAGAAGTACCTCGGCATCATCGACAAGGTCCGGGCCGCCATGCCCGACGCCGCGATCACGACCGACATCATCGTCGGCTTCCCCGGCGAGACCGAGGAGGATTTCGAGCAGACCCTCGAGGTGGTCCGGAGGGCCCGCTTCTCGAGCGCCTTCACCTTCCAATACTCCAAGCGCCCCGGCACCCCGGCCGCGACGATGGAGGAGCAGGTGCCCAAGGCGGTCGTCCAGGAGCGCTACGAGCGGCTCATCGCCCTGCTCGAGGAGCTCACCTGGGAGGAGAACAAGAAGCTCATCGGGGCAAAGGTCGAGGTCCTGGTCGCGGTCGGCGAGGGCCGAAAAGACCAGCGTACGGGTCGGATGAGCGGCCGGGCCCGCGACGGCCGCCTGGTCCACTTCGCGATCGGCGACACCGCCCCGCGCCCCGGTGACGTCATCGAGACCGTGGTGACCTACGCCGCGCCCCACCACCTCAACGCCGACGGCGTCCCGCTGTCGCACCGCCGCACCCGCGCGGGCGACGCGTTCGAGGCCGGCCGGCTCCCCCAGCTGCAGGGCGTCTCGCTCGGCCTGCCGACGATCGGCGCTCCGGCCCCGCTGCCGCCGCTCACCGACGGCTGCTCCCGCTGAGTCCGTCTGTGGACAAGGCAGTGCCTATCCACAAGAGGTTTCGTACGAGTTGCGCGGAGGCGCCGACCGGACCAGGGTGAATGCGGAAGATCAGCGAAGATCGATCCTGGAGCGTGTCATGGCGCCTTCCGTCCGTTCAGGTGAACGCCGACTCCTCGCGGCCTTCGCGGCCGCCGTCACCGTCCTCGGCTTCGGCCCGCCCGCGGTGGCCCACCCGGCCGGACCGGCAACCCTGTCCGAGACGAGCCAGCTCGGCAACCGCCGCTTCGTGGTGACCGGCGATCGGATGTACGAGGTCGGCGCCGAGGACGCCACCTACCCCGCCACCGGCTTCCACACCCGGGGCGAGATGGGCGGTTTCTGGACGGAGCCGATCAAGCTGCTGGACGGCGTGTGGTTCGCCGCCAACGGCACCTGGCTCAAGGCGAGCGCGTTCACCTCCGGCGCCGGCTACACGCAGATGAACCTGGCCGGCCCGGGCGGCCTGAGCATCGAGCGCACCGATGTGGTCCCCGACGGCGACCGGGCCGCGCTGATCGGGCTCACCGTGCCGAAGAGCGCGGGCCATGTGCGGCTGACCGTGGACGCGCACTCCGAGCTGATGTCGGTCTATCCGTGGGGGTCCACGACCCCGAGCCAGACCGACTTCAACCTGCCCGACACCGGCGCCTTCGACGGACGGAACCTGGTCTTCCGCGACCAGGGCACGCCGCCGGTGGCCGGGTCGCGGGCCCACGACTACGCCGCGCTGGTGGGCAGCAGCCTCACCCCGTCGGCGCACGCGCTCGGAGCCGGGATGCGCGGCCCGCAGGGCGACGTCATCTGCGGTGACCCGACGCCGGCGGTGTGCGACGACACGCCGTACGGCAAGGGCACCGGCGGACAGCTGACCTACGACGTCGCCGGCGGCCGTACGGTCTGGTTCGCGGTGGCCGGCTCCGACCAGGGTCTCGCCCCGGCCCGCACCGAGCTGGCCCGGGCGCTGCGTGACCCGGCCGCCGCGCTGGCGGCGAAGAAGGCCGCCCGGGCGGCGGTGGCCCGCCGCACGACGGTCGACCTGCCCGGTGACCGGCTGCTGCAGCAGAGCGTCGAGTGGTCCAAGCAGAACCTCGCCGACTCGGTCCAGGAGTCGCACGACCTGCACGTGTTCACCAGCAACCAGGGCACCCAGTTCCCGGCGCCGACCGGCACCGTGGACACCGTGCGGTGGATGGGAGCGGGCTGGCCCGACTACCCGTGGATCTTCGCCACCGACGGCGAGTACAGCGCGTACGCGGCGGTCGCGTCCGGCCAGTTCCCGGCGATCGAGGACCATCTGAAGGCACTGCGCGACGTCAGCGAGATCGCCAACCAGCGTTCCGGCAAGGTGGTACACGAGGTCACCCCGGACGGTCAGGTCTACTTCGGCGCCAACGCCGACGCCGGCAACACCGACGAGACGGTCAAGTTCCCGAGCGCGGTCGCCCTGGTCTGGCGGTGGACCGGTGACAACCGGTTCCGCGACGACATGTACGACTTCGCCGTGCGCAACATGAAGTACGCCGTAGCGCTCGACGCCGACGGCGACGGCTGGCCCGAGGGCAGCGGAAACGTCGAGCGCCCGGGCATGGGAGCCGAGAAGCTCGACGTCGCCGTCTACACCATCCGCGGGCTGCTCGACCTGGCCGACATGGCCACGGCCAAGGGCGATCGGGCGACCGCGGCGTGGGCGACCGCGCAGGCGCGCACACGGCAGCAGAAGTTCGAGGCGGCCTGGTGGTACGGCGGCGACGCCGACTCGTACGCGGACTCGCTGTCCGACCCGGGCAACGTGAAGACCTACCAGCGGTACTGGATCGGCGCCGTGCCGATGGAGGCCGAACTGCCCGGCGGCGCCTCGGTGGCCTCCACCGCCCACGCGCTGACCGGCCTGGCGCAGCGCGAGCGGCCGTGCTTCACCGGCGAGTTCGGGTTCTTCCACACCGGCACCGGGCCGACCAGCGACCCCGCCGGCAACAAGGGCCCGTCGTGCGACAGCGTGATATCCGCGGTGCCGTCCGAGCGCGACATCTTCTCGCTCGGCAACTCCATCATGGCGGTGGCCGAGGGCAACTTCGGGCGGCTGACCCAGCAGGCGGCGTACACCACGGCCAACGCGCGCAGTCAGCTCGACCCCGGCGTGTGGGAGATGCCCGGGGCGATGCCGGAGATCCTGCCCTCGCCCGACTTCGGGACGAACATGAGCAAGGACTTCCTGTCTCGCTCGAGCGTGCTGCAGACCTGGGGCGCCTACGGCATCCTCTGGCCGGTGGTGCACCAGCAACTCGGCGTCGATCCCGACCTGGGCCACGGCCTGGTTTCGGTGGCGCCGCAGCTGCCGGCCGGTCAGACCCACATCGCCGGCTCGGACATCGCGGTGGGCAACGGCCATCTGGACGTACGGGCGGACCAGCGCGGCCGCACGCTCACCGTGACCGTGAACGCGGCCGTCACCGCCCGGCTCAGCACCGGCGTAGTGCTCCCGGCCGGGACGTCGGCGGCGTCGGCGACGCTCGACGGCCACCGCGTCAGCACCCAGGTCACCCACACGACCCGCGGTGACGCGCTGCTGACCGGGCCGCGCGCCGCCGGGCGGCACACCCTCGTCGTGACGCTGCGCTAGGCCGTGTTTCGTAAGGGTGTCGATGTTGCGGCGTGGCGGTGATCGATAACTGACGAGGTCTCCGGTAGATCGGTGAGCGACCAAGCAAACCGAAGATCTTCCGGAGACCTGGTGCCGAGCGTAGCGGCTGCGAGGCGCCTTGACCTGCCCGACGCGAGGTGGGGCAGACGCGGCGGGCAGGATCGGCTGGACCGTCAGTGTCGATTCGACGGTCAGCCGGGCTCATCGGCATGCCGCTGGTGCCCGCCGGGACGGGCAGTTGCAGAAGGAACCGCCGGGCGGGGTGCAGACCGAACCCGGTGACCACGCTCTGGGGCGTTCCCGGGGCGGTTCACCACCAAGACCCATCTGGCCTGTGAGCAGGGCCGTAAGACTCTCGCGGTCGTGATCACCGCTGGTCAGCGTGGCGACAGCCCGCAGTTCGTGGCGGTGCTGGAACGGATCAAGGTGTATCGGGTCGAGGGTGGTCGGCCCCGGACCCGCCCTGACCTGGTCCTGGCCGACAAGGCTTACACCGGCAGAGGCAACCGCGGGTATGCCCGCCGCCGCCGGATCAGGGCGTGTATCCCGAGTAAGGCCGACCAGGACGCGCACCGCAAGGCCAAAGGGTCGAGGGGTGGCCGGCCACCCGCTTTCGACCCGCGGCAGTACCGGCTGCGTCACGCCTTCACGCACGAGACGGTGGCCTGCGGCATCGCCGAGGAGGAGATCGGCGGTCCGGCCAGCGCCCTGGAGTCCGGCACCCCCGCGTAGTCGGGCAGCTCGACGCCCTTGATCGCGCGCTCGACCAGGTCGGTGAACCACTCGGCGTCGAACTCCGGGCTCGGCTCGGCGTCCGGCCCTTGGATGTCGAGGCTGCGTGCGTGCAACCGGCCGATCTCCTGGTTGGCCTCGACGAACGGGCGCATCCGCCGCTCGTACGCCGCGAACCCGGCCTCCGGGTCCCACCCGGCGGTGGCCAGCTCTCCGGCGAGCAGGTAGGCGCCGACCAGGGCCAATCCGGTGCCCTGCCCGGACAGCGGCGACGAGCTGAACGCCGCGTCCCCGAGTAGCCCGACCCGTCCGCTCGACCAGCGGTCCATCACCACCTGGGCGACCTGGTCCAGGTAGAAGTCCGGGGTGTCGTCCAGGTGCCCGAGGATGCGCGGGGTCAACCAGCCCAGACCGGCCATCCGCTCGCGCAGCAGGCTTTTCTGAGCCGCGACGTCGCGGTAGTCGACGTCGAGGTCGTCCGCGAGGAAGGAGAACATGGCCATCGCCCGGGTGGCGTCCTGGATGGGCCGCAGGCCGGCGGAGCGCCCGGTCCCGGATTCCTGGTAGTCGATCAGCCAGCGGTCCAGCCCGAACTCGTTGGGCACCGTGTAGAAGGCCATCATGCGCCCGAGGTGCCGGACGAACCGCTCGTGCGGCCCGAAGACCATCGCTCGCAGCGCCGAGTGCAGCCCGTCCGCCCCGACCACCAGGTCGAAGCGCCGCCGGCCGCCACCCGCGAAGACCACGTCGACCCCGTCCGCGTCCTGGGTGAGCTCGGCGATCCGGTCGCCGAAGAGGTACTCGACACCGTCACGGGTGTCGTCGTGGAGCACCCCGGACAGGTCTCCGCGCAGGATCTCGATCTCCGCGATGTACCCGTCGCCGCTGTCGTCGTCCGCACGGAAGGTCTCCAGCACGTTCCCGTCCACGTCCACGGTGTAGGCGCCGGCGGTCTCGGTGCGGGCCGCGCGCACGGCCGCGTCCAGCCCCATCCGCCGGATGACCTCTCTGGTCACCCCGCGCGCGTCCACCGCCTGTCCACCGGGACGCAGCTCGGGTGCCCGCTCCACCACGGTCACCTCGGCCCCCCGCCGGCGCAGCCAGTGGGCCAGTGC
>DASWRZ010000358.1:0-17011 GCA_036402935.1 Actinoplanes sp. | reverse complement strand
GCTGATCGACAAGCCCGAGATCTACCGCGCGTACGCCGCCTACCTGGTCAAGTTCGTGCAGGCGTACCGGGCCGAGGGCGTGCGCGTCGACTTCCTGTCGGTGCAGAACGAGCCGCAGAACGTGACGCCGTCCATCCCCGGCACCGACATGGGGTCGGTGCAGGAGGCGAAGGTGATCGAGCAGCTCGGCCCGATGCTACGCGCGGCCGGCCTGCACACCCAGATCCTCGGCTACGACCACAACTGGACCGAGCACCCGGGCGACATCGGCAACACGCCGCCGGACGAGACGGCCGACATCAACCACTACCCGCAGAACCTGCTGGCCTCCCCGGCCGCCCGCTGGATCGCCGGTACGGCCTACCACTGCTACTCCGGTGACCCGAGCGCGATGACCGCGCTGCACAACCAGTTCCCGTCCAAGGACATCTACTTCACCGAATGCTCGGGCAGCGAGTCGAGCGACCACGCCAACACGTTCTCGGACACGCTCAAGTGGCACGCCCGCAACCTGATCATCGGCAACACCCGGAACTGGGCCAAGAGCGTCGTCAACTGGAACCTCGCGCTCGACCCGACCGGCGGCCCGCACACCAACGGCTGCACCGGGTGCACGGGTGTGCTGACCATCGCCCCGGACGGCACGGTGACCCGCAACGCCGAGTACTACACGCTCGGCCACGTGGCCCGTTTCGTGCAGCCCGGCGCGCGGCGCATCGCCAGCACCTCGTTCGGCACCACCGGCTGGAACGGTCAGGTGATGGACGTGGCGTTCGTCAACCCGGACGGCAGCACGGTGCTGGTGGCGCACAACGAGAACGACAACCCGCAGACGTTCGCGGTCCGCGAGGGCGACCACTCGTTCAGCTACACGCTGCCCGGGGGCGCGCTGGCGACGTTCGTCTGGAATGGACGGTTCGCCACCCCGCGGCCGATCGACCCCGCCGGCTGGACCGCGACCGCCGACCCGGCGCCCCTGACCGGCGACATCCCGGCCAACGCGGCCGACGACGACGCGAGCACCCGCTTCAGCACCGGAACCGGTCAGCAGCCGGGGCAGTACCTGCAGGTCGATCTGGGCCGGGTGCGCCCGGTCGGTGACGTCGTCTTCGACACCGGCGTCTCGACCGGCGACTACCCGCGCGGCTACGCGGTGACCGTCTCGGCCGACGGCAAGCACTGGTCGACCGCGGTCGGCCAGGGCGTCGGGAGTGGACAGTTCACGACCGCGGACCTGCACGGCCGACGGGTCCGATTCATAAAGATCACCCTCACCACGGCCGCACCCGACAACTGGTGGTCGGTCGCCGACGTACGCGCGTACAACAACTAGCGGCCGCATCGCGGCCGTTCCGACAAACCATGCCTAAAAGCAGGTTTTATACCTGTTTCGGAGCCGAAGTCCGGTTCGCCGCCCTAGCGTGAACCGCGATGACGAAGACAGCAACCGCCGTACGCATCCCGACGGCACGCCGCGGACCCGCCGGAACGTCGCAAGTCACGTTCCGGCGGGACGTGGAGGGTCTCCGCGGGATCGCGGTCGCGTTGATCGTCCTCTTCGACGCCGGAGTGCCGGGCCTCGGCGGCGGCTACGTCGGCGCCGACGTCTTCTTCGTGATCTCCGGCTACCTGATCGCTTCGCTGCTGCTTTCCCGACGGCTCGGCACGCAGCGCGCGATGCCGTTTCTCGCCGGCTCGATCGTCGGCGGAGCGCTGGCCTGGTCGGTTCTGCACGCGACCGCCTGGTCGGACTTCTCGCCGGCCACCCGGGCCTGGGAGCTCGGAGCGGGCGCGCTCGTCGCGATGGCCGGCAACGACCGGCACCGGATCCCGTACCGGCTGGCCGGCGGCCTCTCCTGGCTCGGCCTCGTGCTGATCCTGACCGGCGCGCTGGTCTTCCGGCCGGGTTCGCCGCTTGCCGGGTTCGCCGTCGCGGTCCCGGCGCTCGGGGCGCTGCTCGTGCTGGTCGGACGCGGTGACGGCCTGCTCGGGTTGCCGCCGGCACAGTGGCTCGGGCGGATCTCGTACGCGCTCCTCCTCTGGCACTTCCCGGTGCTGATCGTCGCCGGGAAGACCTACGGCTGCGGCGAGGCGGTGCTGGTCAGCCTGGGGCTCGCGCTGATGACGTACGCACTGGTGGAACGGCCGATCAAGCGCAACGCGGCTCGGACGGGTGCGTGGGTCTTCGACGTGCTGGCGATCGTGGCGCCGCTGGCGGCGGCGTGCTGGACCCTTCCCCGATTCGGAGCCTCGGTCGCGCATGTCCCGCTCTAGAAAACTGGTGGTGATGCTGGCGATGCTGACCGGACTGGTGGCCGGCTGCACCGCCTCGGAGACCCCGGGCCCGCACCCGTCGGCCGAGCCCGCTCCCCGGCTTCCGCTGACCAAGGTGCTCGCCGCCGTCCGGCGCGCCCCGGCGATCCGTACGCTGCCGTCCGGCCTCACCCCGCCGCTCACCCCGCCGCTCACCGCGCCACTCACCGGGGCCGGGTCGGACCTCGGCTTCGACAGCGACAAATGCGAGGCCGGGCCGTCGGCCACCCGGATCGACGCGTGCGTCTTCGGCGACCCGGCCGGCTCGACCCGGGTCGTGCTCCTGGGCGACTCGCACGCGAGCATGTGGCTGCCCGCGCTGAGCGAGATCGCGCAGCGCCGGCACTGGCAGCTGACCTTCTACGGCAAGCCGGCCTGCCCGGCCTCGGACATCACGTTCTGGAACCAGCGGCTCGGGCGGGCTTTCACGGAGTGTGACCAGTTCCGGTCGTTCGCCGTGGGGCGGATCCGGGCCACGCGGCCCGCCCTGGTGCTGGTCGCGGACTCCAGCTATCTCCAGAAGGCCGGGCCCGGGCAGACGGTGACGGCCACGGAGTGGCAGGGCGGGCTTACGCGTACGCTCGCACGCCTGCGCCGATCCGGCGCGCGGGTGATCGTCATCGGAGACGCCCCGGTGCTCGCTCGGAGCGGCCCCGAGTGTCTGGCCGTGCACGCTCGCAACATCGTCACCTGCCTCACCACCCGGGCCATGGCGACCGAGCGGGTCTGGAACGCCGCCGACGAGGCCGCCGCCCGGGCGACCGGCTCGGGATATGTGTCGGTGCTGCCGTGGCTGTGCGGCGCGGTGTGCACCCCGGTGGTGGGGAACGTGCTGGTCTATCGCAACCAGTTCGATCTCACCGCGACCTACTCGCGGATGTTGAACGGGGTGCTGGAGAGCGCGCTGGTTCGTTCGTTCCCGCAGGAGAATGCGCCCTGACAAGGGCCGGCGTCTTACGCCGGCGGTCTGTCGGTGCGGATGCCTGCGGTTTATCGGTGCCGATGCGGACGGGTTATCGGTGCGGATGCCTGCGGGTTATCGGTGCGGATGCCGGCGCGTTATCGGTGCCGATGCCTGCGGGGTTAGTGCCGATGCCTGCGGGGTTAGCGGTGACGATGCCGGCGGGTGAGGATGATTGCGGCGGTGGCCAGGCCCGTCGCCGCTGCCGTCACCGCCGCGATCGGCAGCGACTCGCAGATGCGGGCCGTGATCTCGGCCGTCGTCTGACGCATATGCGGCCGGGCTGCCAGTGCCGCCAGCCTCGATCGGGGCTCCTCGACCTCCGGCCGGTCAGTCGTTCCGACGCTCATGCCTTCCCGCCCCCTCGGATCGCGTCCTTCACCGCCTCGACGTCGCGGCGGCCGCTGGCCATCGCCTCGAGCGGCTCCGGCGGCACGGCCCGCTTGACCTGCGCCCGCCCGATCAGCGCCACCACCCCGGCGACCAGCAGAACCGCGGCGGTCGTGATCAGCGCGGCCGCCCAGGCCGGAAGTGCCAGCGCCAGGAGCGCCCCGATCGTGAAGATCAGCGCGGCGACGCCGTAGAGCGCGAGCACACCGGCCCCGCCGAACAGGCCCGCGCCCGCTCCGGCTCGCTTGGCCTTGGCGGTCAACTCGCGTTTGGCCAGGTCAAGCTCGTCCAGGACCAGCGTGCGTACGTCGGCGGTGAGCCGCTCGATCAGTTCCGTTTGACTCGCCATGCCGGTCGCATACCCGCCCTGGCGGCGGTCACTCCTACTGTCCCACCTGGCTGACCTCGGTGAACGGCTTATCGTCCCACCAGGTCGCGTGGATGATGAAGCTCTTGCCGGTCTTGTTGAAGTAGACGGCCATGTTGTCGGGTGAGTCCTGAACCTTCTGTACGGCGTACCCGTCAGCGGGCGTGGCCGTGACCAGTTCCACCACGGCGTCGGAGGTCATCTTGATGACCGCTTGGCCGCCCTCGACCCGGAAGGAGCGGACGTAGGTGCGCACGCCGTCGTCGCCGGTGGTGACCGTCCAGCCGTCTTCCGTTGTGGTGGGCGGCGTGGTCGTGGCATTTGTTGCTTTTGTTTTACTCGGCGTCGTGCTCGGCTTCGCTGATCTTGACTTGCGCGGCGTCGGCGTGGCTGAGTCGGGAGGGTTGGTGACCTCGGGCAGCGGCGCCGGGAAACTCGTCTGCGCCGCCGGCAGCTGCTGAAGGCTCGACAACGCGGTGTCCTCGGGCGCGGCCGTGCGCAGCACCGGGGTCAACGCCACCGACGCCAGCACGATGCTCGCCGCCGTCGCGGCCAGCCAGCCGGCGACCGGCGTCCACCGGAAAGATCGCACGAAGCCATCGTCTCACTTCCCCCTATGGTGTACGCCATGGCGTTGATCCTGCTGGTCGAGGACGACCGCATCATCACGGCGGCGCTGTCCCGCGCACTGACCGAGGCCGGGCACGTGGTGCGGCCGGTCGGCCTGGCCGCCGAGGCGCTGCGGATCGTCACCGAGCAGCGTCCCGACCTGGTCATTCTCGACCTCGGCCTGCCCGACATCGACGGCACCGACGCGCTGCGCATGATGCGGTCGGTGTCCGACGTACCGGTGATCGTCGCGACCGCCCGGCGGTCGGAGGCCGACATCATCGCCCTGCTCAGCGCCGGCGCCGACGACTACGTGACCAAGCCCTTCTCGGGCGGCCACATCCTGGCTCGGATCAACGCGGTGCTGCGCCGTGCCCGCACCACCCAGGCCGAGCTGCCGCCGGTGATCACCGTCGGCGAGCTGATGATCAACCCGCGCCAGCGGCGGGCCGAGCTGCGGGGACAGCAGCTGCAGCTGACGAGGCGCGAATTCGACGTACTGGCCTACCTGGCCGAGCGGGTCGGCCAGGTGATCAGCCGGCGCGAGCTGATGAACGAGGTGTGGAACCAGGCCCGGATCGGCGAGGAGCAGACGATCGACGTCCACATCAGCTGGCTGCGGCGCAAGCTTGGCGAGACGGCCGCGCAACCGCGGTTCTTGCACACCGTACGCGGTGTCGGCGTGATGATGGTCGATCCGCGGTGAGGTGGGCGCTCAACCGGCTGGCGCTGGCGATCACGTCGATGGTGGCGCTGGCGTTCCTGGTGCCGTTGGCCGTCGCTACTCGGCAGATCGCTCATGACCGGGCTCTCGGCGACGCCCGGCAGCAGGCTACTTCCCTGGTCACGGTGCTCGGCGTCGATGCTGATCCGGCTCTGCTGACCAATGCGGTCGCGTCCACCACGGCTGGAAGTACCGGTCGTCTGGCCGTGCACTTGCCTTCCGTCGGGACAATCGGGACATCGCACGCTGCCGCGTCCTCCCTGGCCGTCGTCTCTCAAGACCGCCGCTCGGCTGTCGTGCCGGCACCCGGTGGTGTCGCCTATCTCCAGCCGACCGTGCTGACCGACGGCCGGACAGTCGTGGTCGAGGTCTTTGTGCCGGACGCCGAGATGCACCGAGGGGTGTGGACGGCGTGGTTCGTGCTGGGCGGCCTGGCGATCGCGCTGGTCGGCGGCTCGGTGCTGCTCGCCGACCGGCTGGGCAGCGTGCTGGTGCGGGCCACCCGGCAGCTCGCCCAGTCGACCCGCCGGCTCGGTGGCGGCGAGCTCACGACCCGGGTCACCCCTCTCGGCCCACGCGAGTTGCGCGACGCGGCCAACGCCTTCAACGCCATGGCCGACGATCTGCGCAGCCTTCTCGACAAGGAACGAGAGCTCGCGGCGGACCTCTCGCACCGATTGCGTACGCCGTTGACCGCGCTCAGGCTCGACGCCGAGGCCATGCCGCCGGGCCCCATCGCGGAACGAATGCGGCAGGCATGCGACCTGCTCGACGAGGAACTCGAGGCCATCATCACCGGTGCCCGGCTCGGCATCGAGGCCCGCGGCCAGGAACGCTCCGACCTGGTCGAGGTGCTGGCCGACCGCTTGGCGTTCTGGTCGGTCCTGGCCGAGGACCAGGAACGGCCGTGGGAGGTCATCGGCGGCGACGTGCCGGTGATGCTGCCGCTGCCCATGGGCGAGCTGATCGGCGTGGTCGACGCGATGCTCGGAAACGTCTTCTCGCACACCCCCGACGGGACGGCCTTCCGGGTCACCGTGTCGCCGGACGGGCTGCTGGTCGACGACGCCGGCCCGGGAATCGCCGATCCGGCGTCGGCGGTCCAGCGGGGTGTCAGCGGGGCCGGCTCGACCGGCCTGGGGCTCGACATCGTGCGCCGGGCGGCCGAGACGTCGGGCGGCCGGATGGTCATCTCGCGGAGCCCGCTCGGCGGCGCCCGGGTCGGCATCTTCCTGGGTTTGCCGGCCGCAGTGCCCGAGCCCGCGCCTCCCCGCCGCCGTCGACGCTGATTTTTCGCCGATATCCCGCCTCTCGTCGACGGAATTGCGTACGTTACGTGCGCAATTCCACCGATTCTCATGGGGGCGTGTGATGAAGGCTCTGCTGGCGTTGGTGCTTGCCTTGACTCCGGTTTGGGACCACCCGGGTTTCGACGCCGAGGACAGCTATTACAACCCGCACGAGTCGGCCGTCAACGCCGACTCCATCAACCACCTGACCCGTACGTGGTCGGTCCCTTTGCGCCGGCAGGACCCGTCCTGCGCCGCCCCGTCCACCCCGCTGGTCGCCGGCGGCCGCGTCTTCGTCACCGACGCGATGGGCATCTCCGCCTACCAGGCCTCCGACGGCCACGCCCTCTGGCACTTCACCTGGGAAGTCCCCGACGACGCGCTCACACCGACCCTGGCCGTCTCCGGTGGCGTGGTCATCGCGGCCAACGGCGACTGCCACTCCAACAGCGACCCGAACGGCCTGCTCACCGCCCTGAACGTCGCCACCGGCAAGCCCACCTGGCACGTAGCCACCGACACGCCCGTCTTCACCCTGGCCGTGGACAAGGGCGTAGCCGTCATCTCCGGTTCGTCACCGTCGGACGAGCTGACCACACTCGCCTTCCGCGCGACCGACGGCAAGGCGCTGTGGAAGAAGCCGCTCTTCGCGTCGTCCGGCGTCTCCGCCAACGGCCGGCTGCTGCTGACGCACGCCGACACCACGTCCGCCGCCGACATCGTGACCGGCGCCGTCCGCTGGACCCGGCCCACGGCGTGGACCGCCCAGGCCGCGACCCCGGCGAGCGACCACTTCGTAGTCACCTCAGGTACGACACTCGCCCTCCTGAATGCCGCCGACGGCACGGTGACCTGGTCCGCCCCCAACAAGGCCGGCACCTTGCTCGCGACCGACGGCCGCCGCATCTACCGCGCCGACGACCACCTGGTCGAGGCCCTGGACACCCGCAACGGCCACACGGTGTGGTCCCGAACCCTGCCCGCGGAAGCCACTCAGCCTCTCCGGGCCGGTGGCCTGCTCTACACGGGCGGCCCGATCCTGAACGCCGCCACCGGGTCGGTGGCCGGCCCAGCCACCGCCTACCCGGGCCACCAGCTCCCGACGGGCGGCCACCTCTACACCGTCACCGACACCACCCTGTCGTCCTTCGCTCCGTGACGATCAGGCCGCGGCCACCCGGGCGGCGTGGAAGACGTCGGCCGGCAGCGGCCAGCTGAGCTCCCAGATGATGCGCATCGGCCGGTCACCGGTGTGCTCGACATAGGTCATCGGACCGGCATAGAGGTAGGGCGGCGCCCCGAGGTCGCCGTCCGCCTCTTTGCTCTCCCGGAGGAACAGATGCACGGTCGAGCCCCGCTCGGCATGGTGGATGTAGCGCTGCCCAACGGGTGAGTCAGCCGGGGTCGCGCCCTGCGACTCCCACTGAAAGAGCGTCTCGGTAATGGCCCGGTCGGCGTACATGGTCGTCGGTGAGTAGTGCCGTTCGGTCTTGTTCAACGTCACGAAGAAGACGTCGGCGTTCTCATCGGGGAACCACCTCACGCCCCCTTGCACGTTGGACGGATCGGCGAGGCCGAACGCCGTGCAGATCTCATTGCGGCTGTATCGAGCGTGGAGCCGCAGCGGATTGACCCCGGTCGGGTCGAGCCGTTTGGTGACACGGTCGATCCGCTCCTCCAAGACGTCGGCGACCTGCCTCAACTCGTCTCTGCGGGCCACCAGCGTGGCGAGTAGCTCGATACCGGCCGGCTGCCCACCGGGCCGTCCCCACAACGTCTGCCGCATCATGTCGCCGAGCCGCCCGGGCTGATGGATCCCGTCGGCGATTTGCCGAAGTGCGGCGATCCGGTCCGGGTCATCGAAGTGCAGCAGCCGCCCGATGGCGGTGCTCAGGGGCGCGTCGATAGATGAGCCGCCGGAAAGCAGGCCGGCGTCCTCGCGGAGCCCGGTCCAGCCGCGCCAGGCCTTGCGGCGATAGATGTCCTCGATCTCGAAGCCGGTTTCCTCCAGGAAGGTACGTAGGTCGGCGTCGGGAAGTTGGCGAAGTTCGGCGACCATCCCCGTCCGCGGCAGCCGGAAGGCCTGCCGGATGTTGTCGAGCACGATGTGCTTGGCGATCCGGTCGAACTCGATGTGGCACCCCGCCGGCAGGGTCGGGAAGTCGTCTGCCACCTCGTTGAGCAGACGCCGGCGGGTGGTGCCGGTGAGCGCCCGATAGCGCCGGTCAAACCGAAACTGCGCGTGCTGTGCGCCGATGAAGTCGAGAACCGTCAAGTACGGCTTCTCGTCGCTGAGCCGAAGCCCTCGTCCCAGTTGCTGCAGGAAGACCGTTGCGCTTTCGGTCGGCCTCAGCATGAGGATCGTGTCCACGGCGGGCAGGTCGACGCCCTCGTTGAAGAGGTCGACCGTGAATAGGATCTTGAGCTCCCCCCGCTTGAGTCGGGAGACCGCCGCCTCGCGTTCCTCGGGCGCGACGTTGGAGTGCACGGCGATCGCTGCGATTCCGGCCTGGCGGAAGCGATCGGCCATGAAGTCAGCGTGCGCGATGCTGACGCAGAAACCGAGAGCGCGCATCGCCTGGGGATCAACCGCGTCGTCGAGAGCGCGCAGGACGATGCCCACCCGCGCGTCGTTGTCGTGGTATGCCGTCTCCAATTGGCCGATGTCGTAACCGCGGCCCCGTTTCCACTCGAGCCGCTGCAGGTCGACGTCGTCGTGAACACCGAAGTACTGAAACGGGCTGAGCAACTGCCGTTCCAGCGCCTCCCACAGCCGCAACTCGACCGCGGTGTGGCCGGCGAACCAGTGTCGAATGTCCTGCCCGTCCGCGCGTTCCGGGGTGGCGGTCAGGCCCAGCAAGATCTTGGGCCGCAGCACCTCGAGAATCTTGCGGTACGTGGCGGCCTCGGCGTGGTGGAACTCATCGACGATCACCATGTCGAACTTCGCCGGGTCGATCTCGTCGAAATCGAAGCGATGGAGGGACTGGACCGAGGCGAAGACGTGCCGCCATGCGTTCGGGCGATGACCGCCGACGAACAGTTCTCCGAATGTGCCGTCGCCCAGCACGTGCCGGAATACCGACCGGCTCTGTTCGAGGATCCGCTGCTGGTGGGCGACGAAGAGCAGCGAGTCGACGCCACCGGCTCGCAGCCTGCGATAGTCGAGCCCGGCCACTACCGTCTTGCCGGTGCCCGTGGCCATCACCACCAGGTTGCGATGCCGTTGGTGCATGATCCGTTCGCTGTCGAGGCCCTCCAGAATCTCCTTCTGATAGGGGTACGGATGGACGTCGACGGTCGTGAAGTCGATCGACGATCTGTCCTTGGCCTCGACCCGCAGCGCGTTGGCCAACCGCTCGCGGCTCTTGTCGTCGGCCGGGTCGTAGGGCTCGAAACTCGGGTCGTTCCAGTACTCCTCGAACGTCGCGGCAAATGTCTCCAGCACGGCCGGCTGCTCGAGTTGCGAGAGCCGGACGTTCCACTCCATGCCGTCGACCAGCGCGCTCTTCGAGAGGTTGGACGAGCCGACATAGGCGGTGCTGACCCCGCTGTCCCGATGGAACAGCCACGCCTTCGCGTGCAGCCGGGTCGTCCGCGTCTCGTAGGAGATACGGATCTCCGCCCCCAGGCGGGCCAACTCGTCCAGGGCGTACTGCTCGGTGGCGCCCATGTAGGTCGTCGTGATGATCCGCAGGCGGCCGCCGCGGGCAACCAGGCCGGCCGCGGCGCTGCGCAGGAGGCGTACGCCCCGCCGCTTGATGAACGCGCACAGCAGATCGACGCTGTTGGCCGACGCCAGCTCCTTGTTGACCTCGCTGCCGATGCTCGGCTGACCGCGCCCGTTGGTCAGCAACGCCCCGTTGGCCAGTGGAATCTGGGGGCGATCGGGGAAAACCACGGCCTGTGGCGCCGGCGGCCGCGGCACGATGGCGGCGAGCAACTCGGGCGGCACCGCGAGCAGGTCGTCGGGCAGCGCGACCCGCGGCGTGGCCTCGACGATGCGGGCGATGATCTGGTTGGCCAGGTCGACCTGGGCTCGGGCCCGCTCGGGCCCGTCGCCACCCACCGATCGCAGTGCCCGCTCGGCGATCGCGCCGATGTGTCGTGCCAGCACCTCATGGGAGTCGGCCGGATCGAGTTCGCCGCGGTCGACGAGGTCGCTGTCGATTTCGGCGAGCAACTGGTGGAGGCCCCGAGTCACCAGATGGTCGTAGACGCCGTAGGCGAGATCGCTCACGTACGGCAACTTAGCGTGAGCTACGCCTCCTCGTCGGGCGGCATCTCGGGTCGCCACCGGTGTTCGATAGCGTGAAGCCCGCAGAGACGGTCCGGCTAAGGGGAAACAAGTGGAGCTGCTGCACTCGGGAAAGGTCCGTGAGGTCTACGCCGACGGCGACGACATTCTCCTGGTCGCGTCGGACCGGGTGTCGATCTACGACGTGGTGTTGCCGACGGCGATCCCGGACAAGGGCAAGATTCTCACCCAGCTCTCCCTCTGGTGGTTCGACGAGCTCAGCGACGTCGTCCCCAACCACATCGTCTCGGCCACCGACGTGCCCGCCGAGTGGGCCGGCCGGGCCGTGAGGTGTCGGCGGCTCGAGATGGTCATGGTCGAGTGCATCGCGCGTGGCTACCTGGCCGGTTCGGGACTCAAGGAGTACGAGCGGGACGGCGCGGTCTCCGGCGTCGCGCTGCCGCCCGGGCTGATCGAGGGGTCGGATCTGCCCGAGCCGATCTTCACGCCGACCACCAAGGCCGCGCCGGGTGAGGGTCACGACGAGTTCATGACGTTCGCCGAGGTGCGGGCCGCGGTCGGCGACGCCCGGGCCGAGGAGCTGCGGCGGATCACGCTCGAGGTCTACCGGCGCGGGTCGGAGATCGCCCGGGCCAAGGGCATCATCATCGCCGACACCAAGATTGAGCTGGGGGTGGCGGCGGACGGGAGTCCGCTGCTGGCCGACGAACTGCTGACGCCCGACTCGTCGCGGTTCTGGTCGGCCGACGAGTGGAAGCCGGGCGGCACTCAGCGTTACCTCGACAAGCAGTTCCTGCGTGACTGGGCGACCAACGAGACCGATTGGGATCGCACCGCCCCGGGTCCCGAGGTGCCGGAGGAGGTCGTCGCGGCGACCCGCAACCGCTACATCGAGGTCTACGAGCGGCTGACCGGCGACACCTGGCGATAGCTCAGAGCGGCGCTCCCGGGTGCCGGTGAGGCGACGCTCCCCAGACGGGCTGGCGGCCCTGGCCATCGCGCTTGGCGACCAGGGACATCCCGTACCCGCCGGCGATGACGGCCATCAGCAGGCCGGTCCAGCCGCCCAAGGCGATGCTTACCGGCGCCAGCGTCCACAGCAGAACGGCCATCGCGACCCGCAGGTTGCGGCGGGGGCGGCGACCGAGCCGTTCGATCTTGCGCAAGAAATTCGGATCTTCGTCGCGCAGCTGGCTGACCATGCCGTCGAAGACGGACTTCTCGTTGGGGTCGAGCACCGGGACCACCTCCACGGCCGGAACAGCAACGGCAAAAGTGCTACCCGCGCCGCGGACCTCAAAACGCCCGCGTGCGCGATCTGCGGATCCGGGCCGGGCGCCGTCGTGGTTCAGCTTTTCCGGCGTACGCCGTACTGAAGGAAACCTGGCGAAGACAAAAATCAGGCAAGCTGCGCACATGGGCAAGGAGCGCGCACGGGCCAGGGATCCCGAACAACGCCTGCACCACTGGGAGCACCTGACCGCGTACCCGCTGACCCTGCTTTCGATCCTGTTCATCGCGGTCTACGCCTGGCCGATTCTCGAACCGAGCATGGACGACCATTGGCGGAGCGTCTGCGAGATCGGCGACCTGTTCATCTGGGGCGTCTTCTGCATCGAGTACGTCGCGCGGCTCCTGCTGTCCGCCAACAAGGTCCGCTTCGTGCGTACCCATTGGTTTGATCTTTCGGTCCTGATCCTGCCCGTCCTGAGGCCGTTGCGCGCGCTCCGTCTCCTGAACGCCCTACGGGTGCTGAACCGGCACGCCGTGTCGTGGACGCGCGGCCGCCTGGCCCTCTACGTGGTCGCCACCACCGTGCTGATCGTGTTGATGGGCGGCCTGGCCGTGCTGGAGGCCGAGCGTGGTCACCCGCAGAGCAACATCGAGAGCTATCCACAGGCGCTGTGGTGGGCGGTCTGCACGATCACCACCGTCGGCTACGGCGACCTCTATCCGGAGACCCTCGAGGGCCGGCTGGTCGCGGTCACGCTGATGGTCGGCGGTCTGGGCCTGATCGGTTTCACGACCGGCTCGCTGGCCAGCTGGATCGTCGACCAGCTTTCCGACTCGGAACGCCCGAGAGGCGCGGCGACCCGGGCCGATGTGGCCTTGCTGCTGCGCGAGGTGCGCAAGCTCCGCGCCGAGGTGGCCGAGCTGAAGGGGCGTCCGTCAGAACCCACCGATCTTGAAAGCCACGAACCCGATCACGGCCAGCGGCACTGAGACGATCAGCCCGCCGATCCGCTGGCGTCCGGTCCGTCCCGTCGCGAGGATCACGGCCAGGCCGAGCACGACCTCGATGATCGCCGTCTGGATCTGGTCGCGCCGGTCGGCCCCGTCGCCGCCCCGCAGCGTCGCCACCAGCGCCTCCGCGAAGAGCACGGCGCCCGGTAGCGCCACCCCGGCCAGTTGCTGCCATCCCGACGACCGCACCAGCGTGGCCCCGAACCCGAACACCGACCCGGCCAGCACCCCGAATGCCATCCACAGCAGGGCCGTCCGGTCCCACAGCGTCGAGATCTCGTCGTGCAGGAAGATCGTGGCGGCCAGGTAATAGACCGGTACGGCGATCAGGAGCAGCACGGCGCCCGCTGACGCGGCACGCCACCAGGGCGTACGCACCCAGAGCCCGAACCCGTACGCGGCGAGGGCCCAGATCGCGCTCGAGTTGGCCAGGTTGGCCCACGGGTAGGGCAGTACCCGCTGGAGCAGCAGGTCGATCGCACCCAGCGCGACCCCGCCCACGACGGTTGCGGCCACTACTCCCGATTGATGATCACCGCGCACCGGACGAAGTCTGCCAAGTCGTCGCCGGATGCGCGTAGGTCCGTCGAACGCGACCCCGGCGAGGGCCGGCAAACTCGGGCAACTCGTACGAGTGGTTCCGGGGCGATCGGGAACGCCGACGGGACTGGTTTTCGCAGCTCAGCGGCCCCAGATAGAACTATCCTTCGCATTTTCCTTTTGCCGGGACTTATCACCAAACGCGAATTCCGGCGCACAAATCGCCTCCACCCGGCCGGTTGCCGGCCGAAAGTCGCCGAGCGCCGTCCTCCATTCGGTGGACACCGATTACCTCCTTCGGGTGGCGCCCAGGTAGCCCATTCGGGCGTCGTCCCCGATGGCACGGTGACGGAGCGTTTCGGCGACACGAAAAAGCGGCCTCAGCCCCGGGAAGCCGGGCCCAGACCGCGAGCAGAAAGCTACGGCCGGAGCTGCGATGTCGTCGTCGAGCGGGGGAGGTCGGCGGCTTGTCGGCAACGCTCGCAGCCCAGCTGGTCACCGCAGCCGGGGCACCACTCGTTGGTGCGCCGCAGGTACCACCCCAGGGCGACCCCGGCGAGCAGGCTGAGCAGGCCGACGAAGGCAGCGACCGCCACCGCGCCGGTCATGCGGCCGAATCCCGCAGCGGTAGGCCGTTGCGAGTGGCCGGGCGACCGAACTGGGTGCGTTCACGGCGGTCGAGAGCCGGGTCTTCGATCGAGCGGGCGGTCACGTAAGGCGCGGTGAACGTGTCGACACCAGTGCCTCGGTGTGCACCCGGACGGTAAGTGACGGTCACCGCGCGCGGCGAGGCAGCCTCGATGATGCCGGCCCGCCAGCCGTCGCGGTAAACCCAGACCGGGTCGGCCGGGTGATAGCTGTCGGCCGGTGCGACGTCGGCCGGATCGCGCTGCGGCGGAGCCAGGGTCGGTGTGAACGTCGGTGCCATGGACATCGCGGGGGCCTCCCAGGTCTCGGGGACTCGGTCGTCAGGTCGGTGGCGTTCTCCACCCGGCTGGACGCGTCGGCCGAGAAGCCGAAGTTTTCGACACGCTCTGTCAGCAGGCGGTACGTGTCTGTCAGCTATCATGCTCGCGAACAAGTGCAATCGCAAGGCCGGATGCACGTGCATCCGCTACGGGCGAATGCCGTGGGCGTTAAGCTTGAGCAGTTCCGTCATGAACGATCTCCCCCCTAAGATGCTTGGGGACTGCGGCCGGCAGCCCAAAATGACAGCGGCGACGAGGAGCAAGGTGAGCGCGGGTACGCAGGAGGAGGCGCCGGGCAGCGGCCCCACCGTGCTGCGCATCCTGCTGGGCGCGCAGCTGCGCCGCCTGCGGGAGGCCAAGGGCATCACCCGTGAGGACGCCGGGTGGGAGATCCGGGCTTCCGGTTCCAAGATCAGTCGGATGGAGCTCGGCCGGGTCAGCTTCAAGGAGCGCGACGTCGCCGACCTGCTGACCCTCTACGGCGTGGCCAACTCCGACGAGCGCGAGGCGCTGCTCGGTCTCGCCCGCCAGGCCAACAACCCCGGCTGGTGGCAGCAGTTCAGCGACATCCTGCCGGGGTGGTTCCAGTCCTACCTGGGGCTCGAGGCGGCGGCCACGCTGATCCGCACGTACGAGATCCAGTTCGTGCCGGGTCTGCTCCAGACACCCGACTACGCCCGCGCCGTGATCATGCTCGGCCACGCCGGCGTGACGGTCGACGAGATGGACCGTCGGGTCGAGCTGCGCCGCCAGCGGCAGCAGGTCCTCGACCGCACCGACTCGCCGCAGCTGTGGGCGGTCATCGACGAGGCCGTGCTGCGGCGCCCGATCGGCGGCGTCGACGTGATGAAGGCGCAGATCGAGTTCCTGATCGAGGCGGCCAAGAAGCCGAACGTCCGGTTGCAGATCATTCCCTTCAACGCGGGCGGCCACGCCGCGGCCGGCGGACCGTTCGCGATCCTGCGCTTCCCGGAGCCCGAACTGCCCGACGTGGTCTACGTCGAGCAGCTGACGAGCGCCATCTACCTGGACAAGCGCGAAGACGTGGATCAGTACGCGATGGCCATGGAGCGCGTCTGCATCGATGCCGAGCCGCCCAACCACACGCCCGAGATCCTCGGCAAGCTTCTGCACGAGGTGGGGAGGCCGGCCTGAGGGCCGGCGCCGGGTCTACGAGGGCAAAGTCTACGAAGGCGTACGAGCCGGGCGGCTCGTACGCCTTCTGGGTTTTGCCGTGCCTGCTCAGGCGAGCAGGTTGTCGAAGTCGCCGTCGCGCACGCCGCCGAGGAACGCCTCGATCTCTGCCGGCGTGTAGATCAGCGCCGGGCCCTCGGGGTCCCGAGAGTTGCGCACGGCGACCGAGCCGTCGGGCAGCAAGGCGCATTCGACGCAGTTGCCGCTCGGGTTGCTGCGGCGGCTCTTCTGCCAGGTGACACCCGCCAACTGGCCGGCGGGGATGCCGTTAACCGCGTGCGTCATTTTGAAGCTCCCTATGTCTTCTCCGGCCGGGGATCGCCCGGAGTCGGGTAGTCCCGCGAATACCCTCAGCCACAACGTGCAAATGCACGTGCATTCGGCCTTGCGAACTCACGGGATTGTGAGCATGATAACGCACATGCGGTACCCAAAGGGGGTCACTGAGGGTGACATCTTTAGGTGACGGTCCGGTCGCGGAGTGGCGTTCGCGGCCTCAGCGAAGGCTCCCTGGCGGGGGCGTCCGAGCGAGAGGTGACGAGGATGTCCATACCCAATATCGGACCAGAGCATGCTGATTCGGGCGACCCCGGAGCGGCGGAGACGCCGCGCCGGGGAAACCCGGCGCCGACCCTGCGAGACGAGCCTTTGACCGACGACGTGATGGCGGCTTCAGCGCGTGCCACCAGCGTTACGCACCGATTTGGTGGCGTCCGATATGCCCTGGCGCGCCCCGACGTTCGGACCGCCGACCATCGACTGCCGCCCGAGGAGGATGAGTCCGACGCGCGCTATTGACCTCGTCCGCTGCATGCGGGGCCGGCGCGCCGGTGATTTGCCCGTTCGCGCCCTTTCCGCGCCCATCATCCGTGATGGGCGTCTCCGATCGGGCGAGCGATGGCTGGAGCACGAGTTCGCCGAGGCCGACTATCGGCACGGCGACGGTCCGATTCGGTTACGCCTCGTGCACGTCGAGTGGTCGCGTCAAGTCGCCCGGGAGGGTGACACGTGGCTTCAGGTCGAGGGCGTCGTGGTCGATTCGTCCGGTCGCGAGGGCGACCGGCGCCAAGTTCTCATACGGGCCGAACGCCTTCCGGCGCCGCCCCCGGCGCGCAAGCGGACCCGCTTGCGCGTCTGACGAGACCCCGGTCGGG
>DASWRZ010000357.1:0-4062 GCA_036402935.1 Actinoplanes sp. | reverse complement strand
CCGACATCGACTGCCACACGACTGGCGGATCGCTGGTTGTTCTTCGTCCGGGCCATTGACTCCTCGTTCTCCGCAGCGGTCACGTCCCCTTGGGCGGTGGGACGCCGGCACCCGTGGGGGATGCCCCGTGCTGATGCTCTTCGTCGGGCACGCCGGAGAAGTCGTCCCCTTCGTGCCCTCCCCCATCTACGTAGCGCGACCGGGTTCGGATGAACGCCACGCCCAGCTTTTGTCAGGTACTTTGCAACTCCGCCGCCAAGAAGGGCGCTGAGCAGGGCGGATACCCAGGTGAAACGCCTGGCTAAGGCAAAAATAAGGCCCGCCGGAGAGTGACTCGTCACGCCGGATGAACCTTTCGTCGCGCTACGACGAACCATCCGGTATGCATGCGGACGCAAAGCCGCAGTCGGAGGAGATGAGAGCCATGCCCAAGCGGTACGCCACCTGGGCCGCCGCCGCCCTCGCCGTCGCCGCCGCGACACTGGCCTGGGCGGCACCGGCCGTGGCCGATACGCCCGGGTTCGCGGTAAAGGTTACGCAAGCACCGGACACGTTCACTGTGGGTAAGGACGCCCACACACTCAGCGCGGTCGTTTCGACGTCGAGCGACCGGCTGCAGCACCGGTGCGTCAAGGTCCGATGGGCACTGACCATATCGACTAAAGGGGTCAGTCTCGATCAGATCACCGTCAACCGGGTCGAGGGCGGCAATTCCGTCCCGGTGCGCGCCGCTCTCCAGGGTGAGGACGCCCGCGTGGTCGACGAGCAGGTCGACCCCGGCCAGCTGTGCCGCGACCAGAGCGTCACCGCCAAGTGGGCGGTCAGCTTCACCGGCCCCGACAACGGCTCGGTGAACTTCGCCATGCAGGCACTCGACCAGCGCGGACAGGTGCTCGCGACCGGCGGCGCCTCGGCCCGGGTCGTCACCGCGGTCGCCGACAAGCCGTCCCGGTCGCCGTCGGCCTCGGCCTCGGCGACGCCCACGTTCAGCCCACAGCCGACCGAGGCCGTCGTAGCCAACCTGCCCACGTCGAGCAGCGCCGACCCGGCCGCCCTCTCGAACAAGTCGAGCGGGTCCGACGTACTGCTGCCGGGCATCCTGGTCGGCGCGGTGCTGGTGTTCGCCGGCGTCGCCCTGCTGATGCGGATCCGCTCGCGCAACCGGAGGCCGGTGGCCGGTGGCGGGCCGGGCTGGCATCAGGACACCCAGATGCTGCCGACCGGCTTCTACAGCATGCCGCGTCGCCGGGATCGATAAAGACTGTTTACTGAAAGCGCTGGGGCGGCTACGGTCGCCCCATGCGCCGTTCATCGAGATTCGTCGCTGCCGCCGTCTGCCTGGCGGCTCTCGCCGCCTGTGACACCGCCGCGCCGGCCGCGACGACTCCGCCGCCGGCCGGGCCGGAGCACAACGCGGGCGACGTCGCGTTCGTCGAGGCGCTGATCCCCCACCACGAGGTCGGCATCGAACTGGCCGAAGAGGTCGCCAAGCAACCGGATCACCAGGTGCTGGCCGAGGCGATCATCAGCACCGAGCGGGACGAGATCACCCGGATGACCGGCTGGCTGGCGATCTGGGGCGTGACACCTTCATCGGCAAGCGCGAGGCCGCTGCCGAAGGGCGACCCGGTCAAGGCGCTCGCCGCCCATCAGGAGGAAGCGATCGCTCTCGCCCAGCAGGAGCAGGCCCAGGGCACCAACCGGGGCGCCCTCGACTTCGCCAAGCAGGTCATCGAGTCGCGCACCGCCGAGGCATCACAACTGCGCTCAGCCCAGTAGCTGGCCGAAGGTCACCACGTCGATCACCTCGGCCTGCCCCCTTTTTCCGTACGGGACGAGCCGCCCCGATTATCGACCCCGCACCGGATGCTCCCGCAGCCAGCCGAGCACCTGCCGGGCATGCCGGTCGGGTGGGAAGACGGGGTAGAAGACGTGCTCGATGCGTCCGCCGTCGACGACCAGCGTGAGCCGCTTGTAGAGCCGCTCGTGCCCATCGGCGGCGAAGGTCGGCAGCCCGAGGGCCTCAGCGAGGGCGAACCCGGGATCGGACAACATCACGAACGGCAGCCGCAGCCGCCCGGCCACCTCGGCCTGATAGTCGGGCTCCTGGCTGGACAGCCCGAACACCCGCGACGCACCGGCCTCTCGCAGGTCGGCGAAGTGGTCACGGAAGTCGCACGCCTCGGTCGAGCATCCGCGGGCCCCCGGGATCTCGTCCCAGCCCCGCGGCAGGTCGACCCCGGGCCGGCCGGTGAGCGGATAGAGGTAGAGGACCGTACGCCCGGCGCCCAGCCCACCCAGGTCGACGCGGCGCCCGTCGCCGGCGGTCAGCGTGAGCGCCGGCAGCGCGGCCCCGGGCAGATGCTCCGCGGCGCCGTCGTCCTCCGGCACCGGCAGATTGTCCGGCAGCGTGGTGAAGTCAGTCATGGCTCGATGATGCCCGCTCGAGCGACGGCGGCACGCCGCGGAGCCGCCGCAGCTCGCCACGACCCGAGGGCAGGCGAACTGGATCGCGCTGCGCCGGCCCGGCTGCCGTCTCGTGCTCGTCGAGGGCCGGCGGACGAGCGCTACCTGGTGGTCAGTCGCTGACCGAACCGCCCGCTCACACTCCGGCCGGTGGAGTCACCGGCGTTCCGGGCCGAGGCGGTCGAGGGCGTAGCCGCGGGGATAGGCGGCGTTGGGCCGTCCCGGAAGCCAGCGGTCGGTGCCGGGGACGCGGGAGAGCCGGCGGAGTCGTCCGCGGGCGCGGAGCACGGCGTGGACGCCGCCCTCAAGCAGACCTGGCGGCTCGGGGACGCCCAGGGCGGCGCGCACCGCGGGCTCCAGCAACGTGTCCCCGGCCGCGGCAACGGCGCGGCGGAGCCAGGCGAAGCGGCGCAGGGCGGCGGGCGCGCGTTGGAGCATGAGGTCGCGGGTCACGTCGTAGAGGGCGGCCGCGGCCGGATCGAAGGTCAGTTCGTACGCGTCGAACTCGGCCTCGAAGGCCGGCATCGTCGATGGGACGCCGCCGATCCGCATGGCGTCGCCGAGGCGGCGGTAGAAGTGGAACGTGGCCTCGCGTTCGCGCGGGTCGAGGCGACGCGGGCCGAAGCGGTCGATCCAGCGGGACGGCACGAAGACCAGCGCGGCCAGGACGTAGCGGTAGTCGGCGTCGCCGATCGGGTGCCGGTGGTGCACCGTCATCCCGCCGAACGATACTCGTTGAAGGCGTAGCGCCCGGGGACCGTGGCCAGGATGACCACCACCCGGAGGACGCCACCAGCATGCAAAGGGCCGGGCCCCGCTCCTCGTGGGAAGGAAGCGGGACCCGGCGTTTCTCGGGGGCGGGTCAGGTCATGGTTTCTCTGGTCAGGACAGCGGCGGGTACGCGTTGGTCATCAGCTGCTGGAACTGGGCCGAGAACCAGGCGCCGGAGATCGGCGCGTTGGGCAGGGCCCCCGACAGGCTGTTGCCGTTGCGGGCGTTGCCGGTGTAGGTCGGGTCGCACATCTGGTCGAAGCCCTTGCCCTCGTTGTTCGGGATGAGGGAGCTCGAGCCGTCCGACTCGCCCGGGGGCTTGACCCAGACGTAGGCGTCGATGCCGGAGGCCGGGGCCGCCTTCGGGCGCTCGCCGAGGCCGGCACCGGACTGGTTGCACCAGTTGCCGGCGTGGATGCGGCGGTCGATGCGCGACTGGTCGATGAAGGTGTTGATGTCGGTCGACGTGCTCGCCTTGGTGGGCCGGTTCGGGCCGCCCCAGCCGTTGCGCGAGGTGTCGATCAGCATGCCGATGTTGGAGGAGAAGCCCTCGGAGACCAGCTTGGTGCGGAAGGCCTGGGCGAAGGACTGTTCATCGACGTACTGGTTCCAGTCGACCCACTTGGACTGCCGGATGCTCTGGCCGCCCACCGTGGTGTTGATGTTGAAGTACGGCTCGACCAGCGCGGAGTAGTTCGCCGTGTCGGTGATGAAGCCGGTCACGTTGTTGACGCTGCCGGACTGCACGGCGACCTGGTAGAGCAGGTCGGCGGTCGGGGCGAAGTTGGAGTCCCAGCCGATCCAGCCGTGGTGCGCGGCGTCCAC
>DASWRZ010000356.1:0-18867 GCA_036402935.1 Actinoplanes sp. | reverse complement strand
CTCGTGGTCGGCGGCGGACTCGCGTTGCAGACCATCCTGACCGACCCGACCCAGCACCTGTCCGGCACCGACGTGCTCTCGCTGCTGCTGCTCGGACTGATTCTCGGGCCGCTGACCGGCTACCTGGGCTGCCGCTTCGCGGTGATGCTGCGCGCCTCGTCGGAACCAGAACGGGCCGGGACCGCTTCCCCGGCGGTCCCGGCCCCGGTTCCCGCCGGTGCCGGTGCCGGGCCCGAGCCCGCCGATTCCGGCACCGCGGAGGACAACGCATGACAACCGCCACCTGGGCCCGCCGGGCCGCCGCCGCGCTGATCGCGCTGGTCGCCGGCCTCGCCGTGGCCACACCGGCCCGGGCCTATCCCCCGGTCGACATCGTCCACACCGAGCGGGTCACCGCCGGCCCCTACCACTTGACCGTCGGCTTCTCGACCTGGCCGATCCGGGCGATGCGCTCGCTCGACTTCACCTTCATGCCGGACGGTGGCATCGCCGGGAAGTCCGGCTATCTCACGATCAGCGGCTCGGGCCACCGGGCGGAGAGGCGGCACTCTCCCCTGGTGCGGCACCCGCGCAAGCGGGATGCCTGGGGCCTCGACGTGCTCGCCCTCGATCGTTCCGGCACCTACTCGTTCGGCTTCGAGATCGACGGGCCGCAAGGCCACGGCGAGGGGACTCTGACGGGGGTGGAGGTGCTGCGCCAGCCCGGTCCGCCGCTGGCGATCAGCTGGACGGTCGGGTCGCTGCCCGGGGTCGCCCTGATCGTGCTGATCGCTGTCGCGTGGTGGCGGACCCGGCCGGCGAAGCAGCCGCTGTTCGCCTGAGTCAGCTGCAGGTGCCGATGGCCGTGATCGCCGTCGGGGATGCCGCGACCGAGCCGCCGTTCGTGCTGTTGTAGACGTACCACTTGCCGCTGCCGCCGGTGTTGGTGCCACAGAGCAGGTAGCTGCCGTCACCCTTGTTGTAGTAGCCCATCGTGGTCTTGTCGGACATCGTCGCGGTCTGCGTGCTCGTGCCGGAGCCGATCTTGAACACCAGGCCGGTCTTCGGATCGGTGGTGTTGCTGACCGTGTCCGGGAGCTGGTTGCCGTTGTCGGCGTAGAACTGCTCGACCGCGCTGACCGCGCCGCGGACGTCCGACTGGGACGACTTGTCGGCCGCGCCCTTGCGGTAGTTCAGGTACACCGGCACGGCGATCGCGACCAGGACGCCGATGATGACGACGACGACAAGGAGCTCGATGAGCGTGAATCCCTCGTCGTTCTTCTTGGTGCGGAGCCGGTTGATGACCTCGTGCATGGGGGTGCCTCCGTTTGGGCTTCGGCGGCGGGGATCCGCCTGACGCCTGGTTTCATCGGAGGGCCGCACCCGAAGCTGAGCAGTTTCGCACCTGTTCGGAACCCGAATAATTGCGTTGCCGCTCCCGTTGCGGCTGGGCCAGAGTGTCGGGCATGACGTACTGACCGAAGCTTCCGAGTCCCTTTCCACCGTGCCCACCGAACGGGATCGTTTTGTCTTCCGCTTCTGTCACCGTTTTCGCCTCGCCGTCCAGCTGGGTCGAGTCCGACGCCGTGGCGCAGTGCCATCAGGTGGCCGCACTCGACGGCATGATCCACGTCGCCGGCATGCCCGACCTGCACCCCGGCAAGGGCGCCCCGATCGGCGCCGCCATGCACTCGTCGGTGCTCTACCCGTTCCTGGTCGGGTCCGACATCGGCTGCGGCATCGCGGTCTTCCCGATCCGCCTCAAGCGGGCGGTGCCCGAAAGGCTGGCCGCCCGCTTTCCTGACCTCGACCAGGCCGTCGACCCGGCCGAGTTCGGCTTCGAGGAGCCGGTCCCGGCGGGCTACCGGGAGAGTCTCGGCACGGTCGGCCGGGGGAACCACTTCGTCGAGCTGGCCCGGGTCGAGGGCGTCGACGGGTACGACGGGCTCGCCGACGGCGACCTGGTGCTGATCGTGCACAGCGGCTCGCGCGGCCTCGGCGAGCAGATCCTCCGCGCCCACACCTCGGTGCTCGGCGCGGGCCCGGCCGCCGACCCCGACGCCTATCTCGCCGCTCACGACGAGGCGGTCCGCTGGGGGTCGCTCAACCGGCGCCTGATGGCGGCCCGGGTGGCGTCGGCCCTGGGCGCCGAGCCCTCCGAGCCGATCGTCGACCGCTGCCACAACCTGGCTACCGTGCTCGCCGACGGCACCTACCTGCACCGTAAGGGCGCGGCCCCGGGCGACGGCGGCGAGGTGTTGGTCGCCGGCACCCGCGGCACCCGGTCGGCGCTGGTCGCCACCCACGCCGGCCCGGAGGCCGGCTGGTCGGTGGCGCACGGCGCGGGCCGCAAGATGTCCCGCTCCGACGCCCTGCGCCGCGGCAAGGCCAAGCACACGGTCGAGGAGCTGCGCCGCACGCCGGTCGGCTCGGTCGTGGTCTGTGGCGACCGGCAACTCCTGTTCGAGGAGGCGCCGACCGCCTACAAGCGCATCGAGCAGGTGATCGGCGACCTGGTCTCGTCGGGCCTGGCCACACCGGTCGCCTACACGGTGCCGCTGGTGACCTACAAGACCGCCGACACCCGCCTCAGCGGCCGGTCCGCCGACCCGCGGCCGGCTTCGCGAGTTCGGGGCGGCCGCCGATGAGCACCGGCCGGCACCGGTTCGGCCATTCCCCGGCCGAGGCCGAGGCAAACGACGAGCCGGTCCGCGGCAACCCGGTCCGGGTCGATTGCCCTAGCTCAGGGAGCCGGCCCACTCCTTGGTCGTGGCTACGTCGCCGCGGCGGTCGAGGACGGTGGCCAGGAGCATGGCGTGCAGGTCGGGGTTGGGATCGGCGCAGGCGTCGGACAGGGTGGTGACGCGGTAGTCGAGGTCGGAGGCCTGCAGGGCCGTGGACAGGACGATGCCGCCGGTGGCGATGCCGGTCAGGACCAGGTGGTCGATGTCCTGGGCGGCGAGGATCTGCCGCAGGTTGTTGCCGGAGAAGGCGCTGACCCGGTTCTTGAACACCACGATCTCGCCGTCGCGCGGGGCGAGCTGGGGGTGGATGGCGGCGTTCGGGTCGTCGGCGGTGTAGAGGTCCTGCGGGAGCGAGCCGAAGGTCTTGTTGCGCGGGTGGGCGTCGATGTGGCCGGCGCGGAGTCGCAGGGCCACGTGGATGACCGGGACCTGGGCGGCCCGGGCCGTGGCCAGCGCCTCGGCGGCGGTCGACAGGTAGTCGGCGGGCACCCGGGCGAGGGTGCCGACCTGGAGGTCCATGGCGAGCAGAGCAGTGCGGGACACGGTGTGACCTTTCGTCAAGCGATCTTCTGACGGGATGCGACGGAGCGGAGGCCTCGGTCGGTGACGGTCATGACGAGGAAAAGGGTGCCGGCGATCAGCATGAAGACCGCCAGGTGGTGCATGCCCCCGGTGCTGGCGTGCTCGCCGAACGAGGCCGCGGTCGCCGAGGACGCGACCATGGAGCCCAGGTAGCCGAAGGTGCGCAGCAGTCCGGCCGAGGACGCGATGCGCGCCGGATCGGCCTGGAAATAGACCGAGTTCTGCAGGGCCAGGCTGTTGACGCCCTGGGGCACGCCGAAGATCACGGCCAGGGCCACCAGCAGCCAGAGCGGGCTGGCGGCGCTGAGGGTCAGCATCAGGACGCAGGCGACTATCTGGCCGACGCCGCCCAGCAGGAGCTTGCCCAGGACGCCGCGGCGCCGGCCCACCGCTATCGAGAAGGCGATGCCGGTCAGGAACATCGGGATCTGCACCAGCCCGGCGTGGAACGGGGACAGGCCGTACCCCTCCTCGGTCCACTGGGTGAAGCCGTAGAGGAACGCGTACGAGACCACGTACGCGACCAGCGACCGGCCGTAGGTCGCCAGCAGCGGCGGGTTGCCGCCCAGGACCCGCAGGTCGATGAAGGGCGTCGGCGCGCGCAGTTCCCGGACGGCGAACGCGGCGCCGGCGGCGACCGTGATGACCAGCAGGTACCAGCTGCGGACGTGCAGGTTCATCAGGAACAGCAGCAGCGAGAACAGCATGGCCGCGAACAGGCCCATGCCCGGCAGGTCCAGGTCGCGGGTCGATCCGGACGCGCGGGGCGAACGAGGCAGCCGCAGCGCGCCGAGCGTCACCGCCACCACGGCCAGGGGGATGTTGAGCGCGAATGTGGCCCGCCAGCCGCCCAGCCCGATCAGGAGGCCACCGAGCACCGGGCCGACCACGGCGATGGTCTGGTTGGCGACCGACAGGGCGGTGAGCACGCCGGCCGGACTGTCGCGGCCGGTCCGTGACGCCTCGCTGCGCAGCAGCGCCATCGCGGCCGGGTAGCCCGCGCACGTCCCGAAGCCGAGCACGACCCGGGCGGCGATCAGCACACCGAGGCCGGGGGCGAGCGTCCCGATGATGCCGGCGACGCCGACCAGGGTGGTGCTGAACAGGAACAACCGCCGGGGGCCGAAGATGTCGATCAGACGGCCGACGACCGGCTGCCCGAGCGCGGTGGCCAGGTAGAGGGCCGAGACCAGCCACGCCGTCTGTGACGGGGGCGCACCGAAGGCGACCCCGATCGGCACCAGGGCGACCGCGACGATCGTCGAGTTGATCGGGTTGAGGATCGACCCCAGCAGCATCGGCGGGAGGAGCCGGCGGTCGAAGCGGGCCGCCACGTCAGTCATGGATGATCCGTTCCAGCACGGCCATCGCCGCGATCACGGTCTGCCGCTCGTCCTCGCTGCATCGGAGCTCGAACTGGGCCGCGAGCCACTCGCCGCGCGCCTGCCGGTCGGCCTCGGCGCGCCGTCGGCCGTCGGAGGTGAGCGCGATCAGTTGGCGGCGGCCGTCGGCCGGGTCACGCCGGCGCTCGACCAGGCCCAGCTCCTCCAGGCGGCCGACCACCGACGCCATCGACTGGTGCCGCATGCCTTCGACGGTCGCGAGGTCGCTGACCGCCAGGCCCTCGTTGTCGATCAGCCGGGCCAGCACCGCCGCCTTGGTCGGGCCGATGTCGCCGGCGGCGGCAACGGCCCGGATCCGGCGCCGCAGGCGCCCGACGACCGCCCGTACCTCCTGCGAAGCACGAACGGCCGAGGGTGAGGACGAGCCCATAGATTCCTCCCGCGCGAGTTGTACAGGTTAACTGCGCAGGTTAACTGTACAACACCGCGGGAGTCAGTGGCGACCTGCCGGGAGCCGTCAGGCCTGCCTGACGGCTCCCGGCCCCCCGATGTGCGCCGCGCCTCAGTGCTTCTCGGCCAGAAAGTCCAGCGCGGCGATCGCGAAGAGCGGCGACATGAACAGGCTGTAGTGCGTGGTCCGGGGCAGGATCGCCAGGCCGTGGCCGCCCGCCGGCAGGCCCTCGCCCTGCCATCCGCCGTCCCGCAGGCCGCCGTCGAGCAGCTTGAACACCTCGACGTAGTGGCTCGGCGGCGCCATGTCGGAGTCGCCCGCCACGACCAGCGTCGGCACCCGCAGCGCCCGGACCTGCTCGCTGAAGTCGAAGTCGACCGCCATCGCGGCGCCGATCTTGTCGAGCAGCCGCGGAAAGTCCTCCGGCCGGGGCGCCACCCGCTGGTACAGCTCGTACATCGGGGTTTCCTTCATGAACTCGGCCGCCGCCGCGCCGACCTGTCCCTGCTGGGCCAGCATCTCCGGATAGATGGCGGCGCGCTGGATGTTGGCCGAGGCCGCGACCAGCCGCCCGACCTTCTCCGGGTACTGGAAGGCGACCTGGAAGGCGACGCCACCCCCGAGCGAGTAGCCGACGATATCGGGCCGGTCCAAACCCAGGTGGTCGATCAGGGCGGCGATGTCACCGGCCATTTCCCGTACGCCCAAGGGCCGCTCGATGTCCGCGGTGCGTCCGTGTCCCTGCAGGTCAGGAAGGATGACCGTGTGATGCTCGGCGAAGGTGGCCAGGATCGGGCCGAACATCTCGCCCGAGCCGAGGCCGCCGTGCAGGAGTACCAGCGGGCTGCCCGTGCCGTGGGTCTCGTAGTACATGTGAAGGCCATTGACGTCCGCATACATTTCTGACTCCTCATGGTTGTTGCCAGGAGAGACCGGTCACGCCGGCGAAACTCATCGCCCCGCTCGCGATAGTTTTTTCCAAGATCTAGGCGGATGGAGACAGCACATGCGGATCGTGGTCACCGGAGGCACGGGCAAGCTGGGCCGGGCGGTGGTCGCCGGGCTGCGCGAGAGCGGCGACCAGGTCTTCAACCTGGACGCGGCGGCCCAGCGACCGGACATCAGGGTCGATCTCACCGACTACGGGCAGACACTTTCGGCGCTGACCGCGGTCGACGACAGGTACACCAAGGTCGACGCGGTGGTGCACCTGGCGGCGGTGCCGGCGCCGGGCGTCACGACCAACGCGGCGACGTTCCACAACAACATCACCGCGACGTACAACGTCTTCGCCGCCGCCGCGGCGGCCGGCATCACGAACGTGGTCTGGGCGTCGAGCGAGACGCTGCTCGGCATCCCCTTCGAGACCCCGCCGCCCTACATCCCGCTCGACGAGGAATATCCGGCCCGGCCGGAGTGGCACTACGCGCTGGCCAAGCACCTCGAGGAGACGATGGCGGCGCAGTTCTGCCGGTGGAACCCCGCACTCAAGATGATCGGGCTGCGGTTCTCCAACGTGATGGAGCCCGCGGACTACGCCGAGTTCCCGTCGTTCGACGCCGACCCGCATCTGCGCAAGTGGAACCTGTGGGGCTACATCGACGCGCGGGACGGCGCCCAGGCGGTGCGCAGGGCGCTCGACCACCAGGGCACGGGCGTCGAGATCTTCATCATCGCGAACGCCGACACGGTGATGAGCCGTTCCTCGGCGTCGCTGGCGGCCGAGGTCTATCCCGGCGTACCGGTCACCCGGGAGCTGGGCGAGCACGAGACGTTGCTGTCGATCGACAAGGCGCGACGGATCTTGGGCTACGAACCTCAACACAGCTGGCGCGCTGCCGATCCCTTGTGACCAGCGGCACGGGTTCCGTTCTTGAAGTTTCAAGATCGGTGGACGACTCTTGTCTCTGAAACTTCAACAACCTGGAGGCAGGGGATGACGGTCACGATCGACGAGGCCGCGGTGCGGGCCCGGGTCACCGTGCCCTTGCGGTTCCCGGACGGGTACGCGACGAGCACCGAGGTGTTCACCTTCACCGGCCTGGCCGACGGGCGTGAACACCTGGCGCTCGGGCTCGGCGACTGGCGTACGGCGCTGGCCGGCGCGGCCGGGCCGCTGGTACGGCCGCACAGCGAGTGCCTGACCGGCGACGTCTTCGGCAGCACCCGGTGCGACTGCGGGCCTCAGCTGCGGGAGGCGGCCGAGCGCATCAGCACGGCCGGGGGCTTCCTGCTCTACCTGCGCCAGGAGGGGCGGGGCATCGGGCTGTACGCCAAGCTGGACGCGTACGCGCTCCAGGACGCCGGGCTCGACACGTACGAGGCGAACCTGGCCCTCGGCCACGGCGAGGACGAGCGCGACTACACGGCGGCCGCCCAGATGCTGCGCACGCTGGGTGTCGCCCGGATCCAGCTGCTGTCCAACAACCCGGACAAGGCCGCTCAGCTGTCCTCGCTCGGCATCGAGGTGACCTCGCAGGTGCGTACCGGGGTGCACCTGTCGGCGGCCAACCAGCGTTACCTGGCCGCCAAGCGCGACCACACCCACCACCTGCTGGATCTGCCGTTCGCCGGTGCCGCATGAGCGACCTTCACTGGATGTCCGTGGCGGTCGAGTGCTCCCGGCTCTCGCCCCCGGCACCCGACCACTACGCCGTCGGCGCGGTGATCGTCGGCGCCGACGGGCGGGTGCTGGCCACCGGGTACACCGGGGAGACCGACCCGCACTACCACGCCGAAGAGGCCGCGCTGGCCAAAGTGGTTGACGTCGACCTGACCGGGGCAACCGTCTACAGCTCGCTGGAGCCGTGCACGACCCGGCGCTCCCGGCCCCGCTCGTGCGCCGGCCTGATCGTCGAGGCCGGGCTGCGGCGGGTGGTGTTCGCGCTCCGCGAGCCGCCGATCTTCGCCGACGGCCGCGGCATCGAACAGTTGCTTGCCGCCGGCGTAGAGGTGGTCGAGCTTTCCGCGTACGGGCCGCTGGTCGCCGAGATCAACGAGCACGTGCTCGGGCGTACGTCCGTACCGTCCTGAAGCCGTACCGTCCCGAAGGAGGTTCCCCGGTGAGCGAGCCGCGCTGGCTCGACGAGGACGAGGCGTCGGCCTGGACCAACCTGGTCCGGCTGCTGATGCTGCTGCCGGCCGCCCTCGACCGGCAGTTGCGGGAGGAGGCCGGCGTCCCGCACCCGTACTACCAGATCCTGGCCAACCTCAGCGACAGCCCGGACCGGGCCATCCGGATGACCGATCTGGCCCGCCTGGTCGGCACGACGAGCAGCCGCCTCTCCCACGCGGTGGCAAGTTTGGAGCAGCGCGGCTGGGTACGCCGCGAGGCCTGCCCGACCGACAAGCGGGGCCAGATCTGCCGCCTGACCGACGCGGGGATGGCGGTGCTGGTCGCGGCCGCTCCGGGCCATGTCGAGGAGGTCCGGCGCCTGGTCTTCGACCGCTTGTCCCCCGACGAGGTCACCCAGCTGAACACGCTGACCGCCAAGCTGACGCCGACCGAACGGCCCTGACGACCCCGCAGACGGGCTCCAGGCGCGGCCGGACTCCCCGGATCACCGCCGGCCGCTATGCGGACCGCGTCCGGCGCTTACGTGGGCTGGCTGCTGCGCGCCGACCGCACGCTCGGGCCGGCCGGCAAGCTGCGCTCGGGCCGGACGTTCGCCGCGGCCTTCCGGCCGGGCCTCGCGCCCTCGCACATCACCCGGTGGGAGACCGGCGGCCTTCTGGCCGGCCGCGCGACCGTACGCCGTTACGAGCAGTTACTCGGCCTCCCCGCCGAATCACTGGTGACGGTCCGTGACGCGCTTTACCGTGCGCTGCCGGTCGGCCGCCGGCCCGCACTGTCCGCGCCCAGTCCCCCTACCGCGACGGCGTCTCGTCCGCACTGCTGGCCGAAGCCCGCCGCAACCTGGCCGCCCGCCGCGGCGGCGACGTGTCGGCCCTGCTCCAGGCCCTCACCCTGCTCGGCACCGACATCCACCGGCCGCTGCTGTTCGACCTGCTCGCCGACGGCGGCCACGACGACCGGGTGCGCCAGGCGGCGGATAGGTCCCGCCCGGCCGTCGCACGCCGATACGGTCCGGCCGGCCCCCGGACGCCCGCCGCAGCGTGGCGCGGCGGGCGTTCCCGGAAAGCCCGCGCCGGTCCGGGGCCCGCCGCACGGCCGTGCCCGAGTCACGGGAGGTCCGGCGGCACCGACACTCCTGTAACCGCGCTTCGGCTGGTCGGCCGGGCGGCGTTACCCTTGCCGGGGAGCGACGAGGCCGGCGTCTACTATGGACATGCGCCGGTCTCCCGGCTGCGACGGTCCCTCCTTCGAGCGACGGCCTACGCAATGCGCGGTCGCCTGGACCCCGTCGTGGCCCTGGTCGATGGCCGGCAGCGCGGCGTCGCCGGCCGTCCCGGCACCCCGTCGGGAGACGTGTCTTCCGAGGTCCCCGGGGTGACCGAAGGGCCGGCGACGCTGCGCGCCACCCGGCCGCCGGACGCGGGTCGACGCTCGCGCCTCGCGGCCACCCGAACGAGGACCAGCGCCCACGCCATACGGCCACCCGAACGACGATCAACGCTGGCGCGGTGCGGTCCTGGACGGGGATCGGCGCTTGGCGAGCAGACTCCGGACGGTGGGGGCGGCCCACGGCGTACGGGAAGCGGCCGTGACCTGATCTCTCGGGCCGAGTTTGTCGGACCCCGGCTCTACTGTGACCGCATGACATCCTTCGCTTCGCCGGGGCCGCTGACGTCGCTGGCCGGGGTCGACGCCCGCGTGCTGGCCGACCTGCCGAGTGATCCGGTTTCGCTGTGCCGGGTGGCTTCGCGGCTGGTGATTCAGCCGCATGACGCCTCCGTGGCCGGCGTGCCCGACACGCGGCTCGGCGAGAAGCAGATCCGGCCGGCGTCCCGGATCGTGGCGGCGTTGCTGGCAGAGCAGGATTCGCCGCTGGCCGCGGGGCGGGAGCCGGCCGCGCGGGTGGTCGGCACGTGCCGGCACTTCGCGGTGCTGAGCACGGCGCTGCTGCGGCACCGGGGCATCCCGGCGCGGGCGCGGTGCGGGTTCGCGACCTACTTCCAGTCCGGTCAGGGGCTTGATCACTGGGTTACCGAATTCCTTGAAGGGGGCCGGTGGGTGCGCATCGACTCCGAGGCCCTGCCGCTGGCGGTTCTGGAGCGGCCGGAAGATCTGCGCCCGGGCGAGTTCCTGACCGGCGGCGAGGCGTGGGCGGCGCACCGGGCCGGGGAGATCGACGCGGCGAAGTTCGGGGTCTGGGGTACGGAGAACTTCGGGCCGGGCGAGATCCGGGGCAACGCGATCCGGGATCTGGCGTCGCTCAACAAGCTCGAGACGCTGCCGTGGGACGAGTGGGGGCGCATGGACGCGTCCTACAAGGGTGAGACGGGAGCTGACTACGACGAGCTGATGGACCGGATCGCGGCGGTGGACGACCCGGAGGCGCTCTACGACGAGGTGCCGGAACTACGGGTGCCGGAGTCGCTGATCCGCTGACGGGGTCCGGGAAGCGCTTCCCCACAACGTGCCCGTCTGGCCCTCGGACCTATTGACAAAGCTCGAAGATGACACGAATGTTTCGAGAAAGCGCTCCCCCAGCGCTGACCGCAACCAGGCCGCAATCCCCGAAACCCGGCCAAGGAGCATTCATGTCCACCGCCAGATTTCCCCTGCCCCGATCCTGGCGGCGACTCGCCATCGGCGTCGCCGCCCTGCTGCTCGGCTATCTCGCGCTGGTGACACCCAGCGCGAACGCCGCGCTCACCCTGCTCTCGCAGGGCAGACCCACCACCGCCTCGTCGAGTGAGAACGCCGGCACGCCGGCCTCCGCCGCGACCGACGGCAACGACGGCACAAGATGGTCGTCGGCGTTCACCGATCCCCAGTGGCTGCAGGTCGACCTCGGGTCGGCGCAGCAAATCACCCAGGTCAGCGTGCACTGGGAGACCGCGCGGGCGGCCACCTTCAAGATCCAGGTGTCGAACGACGGCAACGCGTGGACCGACGCCTCGCCGGTCACCAACGGTGTCGACGGCACGCAGACGGTCACGCTGAGCGCGACCGGCCGCTACGTACGGATGGACGGCCTGACCCGCAACACGCAGTACGGCTATTCGGTGTGGGAGTTCCAGGTCTTCGGCGGATCGGCGCCGACCTCCTGCTCGACCGGCAACAGCGCGCAGGGTCGTCCGACCACCGCCTCGTCGACCGAGAACGCGGGCACGCCGGCCACCTCGGCGACCGACGGCAACGACGGCACCCGCTGGAGTTCGGCCGCGTCCGATCCGCAGTGGCTGCAGGTCGATCTGGGCTCGTCGCAGCAGGTCTGCGGTGTCGACATCCACTGGGAGACCGCTCGGGCGGCCACGTTCAAGATCCAACTCTCCAACGACGGCAACGCGTGGACCGACGCCTCGCCGGTCACCAACGGGGTCGACGGCAACCAGTCGGTCTCGGTCAGCGGGACCGGCCGCTACGTGCGGATGGACGGCCTGACCCGGAGCAGCCAGTGGGGTTACTCCATGTGGGAGTTCATCGTGCACACGGTCGGCGGCCCGACCACGACGCCGACCGGCGGTGACGGCGGCAACGGCAACTGTCCGTGGGTGGGCTCGACCGCGCCGGTCGCCACGCGGGTCGCCCAGGTGCTGAGCCACATGACGATCGACCAGAAGGTGCAGATCCTGCACGGCAACAACAACGCCTCGCCGTACATCGGGAACGTCACCGGGATCCCGGCGCTGTGCATCCCCAACCTCGGGCTGCAGGACGGGCCGGCGGGCGTCGGCGACGGGCTCGACGGGGTCACCCAGATGCCGTCCGGCACCGCGACCGCGGCGACCTTCGACCCCGACTACGCCCAGCAGTACGGCGCGGCGATCGGCGCCGAGTTCGCCGGCAAGGGCGCCAACGTGGCGCTCGGCCCGACCGTCAACATCATCCGCGATCCCCGCTGGGGCCGGGCGTTCGAGACGTACGGCGAGGACCCGTACCTGTCCGGGCTGATGGCCGCCTCCGACGTGAAGGGCATCCAGAGCCAGGGCGTGATGGCGTCGGTCAAGCACGCGGCGGTCTACAACATCGAGCACCCGGCCGGGTCGGTCACGATCGACGAGCGGACGCTGCAGGAGATCTACCTGCCCGCGTTCCAGACGGCGATCCAACAGGGCGCGCCGGCGTCGGTGATGTGCGCCTACAGCGTGGTCAACAACGTGCCGGCCTGCCAGAACCCCGCATTGCTCAACGTCGGCCTCTATCAGCAGGCGGGCTTCGGCGGGTTCGTCGAGTCGGACTGGGGCGGCACCCACTCCACGGTCGAGTCGGCCAACGCGGGTCTGACCATGGAGATGCCGAACGGCTACTTCTTCGCCGACTTCCTCAAGCAGGCGGTGCAGGCCAGCACGGTCACCAGCCAGACCCTGGACACGATGGTCAGCCGGGTGCTGACCCAGCTGTTCGCGTTCGGACTGTTCGACAAGGCCCCGAGCGGCAGCCTCGGTGCGAACGTGACCACACCGGCGCACGTGCAGGTCGCGCTACGCGGCGCGCAGGAGGGCACGGTCCTGCTGAAGAACACCGGCATCCTGCCGTTGTCGACCAGCGGGCTGTCGTCGATCGCCGTGATCGGGGTCGACGGCGGCGCCGGCACGCAGACCATCGGCGGCGGCTCGGCGACGGTCCGCAGCTCGGCGACGGTGTGGCCGCTGACCGGCATCCAGAACCGGGTGGCGGGCACCGGGGTCACGGTCACCTACGACGACGGCACGAACCAGTCGTCGGCGGTGTCGCTGGCCCAGAAGAGCAGCGTCGCGGTCGTCTTCGCCAGTGACAACTACGGCAACGAGGAGCACGACAGCGACACCATCAACCTTCCCAACAACCAGGACGCGCTCATCTCGGCGGTGGTCGCGGCCAACCCGCGTACGGTCGTGGTGCTCAACAACAACGCGGGCATCGCGATGCCGTGGCTGGCGCAGGTGCCGGCCGTCTTCGAAGGTTTCTACGACGGCCAGCAGTGGGGCGCGGCGATCGCCGGGCTGCTGTTCGGCGACGTGAACCCGTCCGGCAAGCTGCCGATGACCTTCGCGACCTCGCTGTCGGCGGTGCCGGCGTCGACCGCCGCGCAGTGGCCGGGCGTCAACGGCTCGGTCCAGTACAGCGAGGGCCTCAACGTCGGCTACCGCTGGTACGACTCCAGGAACGTGACCCCGATGTTCCCGTTCGGGTTCGGCCTGTCCTACACGAACTTCACGTTCAGCGACCTGCACGTCGGAGCGCTGAGCAACGGGATCGCCACGGTGACCGCGACCGTCCACAACACCGGCTCACGCTCCGGAACCGAGGTCGCCCAGCTCTACGTGGGCAACCCGGCCTCGGACGGTGAGCCGCCGCACCAGCTCAAGGGCTTCCAGCGCATCACGCTGGCGGCCGGGGCAACGGGCACGGTGACGTTCCAGGTGCGGGCTCGCGATCTCGCGCATTGGGACACCGCCTCCCACTCGTGGAAGACGACCGCCGGCTCCTACCAGATCCTCGTCGGCGACTCGTCGCGCAACCTTCCGCTGACCGGGACCCTGTCGGCGCCGGCTTCCGTCTCCGCCCTGTCGGCGAACGCGGCGACCGCCGCGACGTCCGCCCTGGTCAACCCGCACGGGATGAGCTCACCGGCCGGCGAGCCGGTGAACTGGTCGGTCACCGGCGGCGTGACCGGCCGGACGTGGTCGGCAGCCGGCCTGCCCGCGGGCCTGGCGATCTCGCCGTCGGGCGTGGTCACCGGCACGGCCGCCGCCCGCGGCACCAGCACGGTCCAGGTCACCGCGAAGGCGTCCGACGGCACGTCGGACAGCATGACCTTCGTCTGGACGGTCAGCTGACCAACCAGCACGGGGGCGCGGGCCGGGAGACGTCCTCCCGGCCCGTTTCCTCCGGGCCCGCTTCCTCCTGGCCCGCTTGCTCCCGGCCCGCTTCGTCCCGGCGCTTTCTGTCGGCCGTTTTCTCGCCGCCCGCTTGCTTTCGGCCCGCTTGCTTTCGGTACTGATGTCGAACGTGCTTGTGGTGCTCGACATCGACTCGGCTCTAGCCCTGCTCGCCTGCCTAAGCGGGGCCACGGTCAGCCCGCGAGCTCGGCATCGCCGCGGACCACCCAGCCGGAGCACACCACGGTGGCAAGCCGTTGCGGATGCGTTTCACCAGGAGGACGTCGATAGGGTGAGGTGATTGGCCCACCTGTCCGGGCAGGTGTGGGCGCGTGTTTCCTTGAAGACAGGCCGGCGATGCATCTTCATCCAGGTGAGACCGAGGCTGCTGGCTGGCGGGTAGTGACCGTGGTGGACGCTGTCCGGCAACTGCGCGACGCATCACCTGAGGTCACCGGGCGTCCGCGGGTAATCGCGATCGACGGCCGGGGTGGTGCGGGCAAGACGACCTTGGCTGAACGGCTCTGCACAGTGGTGGCTGACGCGGCCATCGTGCATACCGACGACGTCGCCTGGAACCACGCCTACTTCGACTGGGGCGCCGTGCTGGCCGAGAACATCCTGCAACCTCTGCGCCAGGGCGCGGCGGTGAACTTCCGCCCCGAGGCGTGGGCCGCCCACGACCGGCCCGGATCCATCACTGTCCCCGCCGGCGCCGGATTCGTCTTCGTCGAGGGCACCGGCGTCATCCGGGAAGAGCTTGCTCCGTGGCTGGATGCCTCGGTGTGGATGCAGGGTGACCTTGATGAGCAGGAGCGCCGGTTGCTCGCCCGCGACGGTGACTCTCCCGATCAGCTGGAGCATGTCGCGAACTGGCTGCGGGAGGAACTGCCGTTCCTGGCGTGCGAACAGCCGTGGGCCCGAGCCACCATGATCGTGGGTGGCCCTGCGCAGATCGACCATGACCCGGACAATGAGTTGGTCATTGCCCCGCCGGCAGCACTGACCGTTACGACCGGACGAGACGAATCTCGGCCGTGACGGCCATTCTGATCACAGGCAATCCGGGGTCGGGGAAGACCTCGCTCGCTTCGGAGCTCGCGCGGCGAGGATGCGCCGTGATCGACGCGGACGACATCGCCGGGTGGGAGACGACCTCCGGCGTGCCGGTCACCCAGCCCGTCCCAGCGTCGGACGAATGGTTGCTCAGCCATCGGTGGGTGTGGTCGCGCAGCCGCGTTGACGCAGTCATCACCGAGCGTTCCAGCCCTGGCCGGCCGCTTTTCGTCTGCGGAATCGCGGTCAATCAACGCGAGATGCTGGACCTCTTCGACCACGTTTTCCTGTTGACGCTCGATCATGAGACCCAGGTCGAGAGGCTGAACGCGCCTTCGAACGCTCACCGAACCGTCGCCCTGCGGGCACAGATCCTCGACGGGCGGCCGGTCTTCGAGGCGCAGATGCTCGCCGCCAGGGCGATCGCACTCGACGGTCGTCTGCCCGTCTCGCTCCTGGCTAGCCAAATCCTGGATGAAGTCGCATCGAGATAGACCAACGCATCAGCGATCACAAGGGCCGCTTATTGACAGCTCGAAGCGGTTCTCGGTGATTGCCGCTGAGACTCCGTACGGGTGGGTCGGTCGGGCGGCCAAGATGGTAGGCAGCGTGGCCTGTTGCTTCTTCGCGGGGATGATCCGGCGGGTCATGAGGGTGATGTTGACCAGGTGATGTGGGCCTCGAAGTGCTCGGGCAGGCGTTCGTAGTCGCGGGCGTTGCGGCGGGCGCGCATCTGCCAGGACAGCGAACGTTCGACAATCCACGGCGCGGAAGCACCTTAAAACCGACCTGGTTCGGCGGCTTCTTCACGACCTTGAACGTGAAGCCGCAGCTACCCCTACCGGTCGCCGGGCGCGTTGCCGTCGTCCGAGGCGACGGCTACGACGCCCGCCAGGTCGGCCAAGGTCGCGGTCAGCTGCGAGACGTCGCCGCGACCCTCGACGGTCAGCCGGAGGATCACCGTGCGCGGATCGCGGTCGGGCTGATCGATCGCGGTCTCGGCGATGGCGAACCCGTTGGTCGTGCAGGCGGTCAGGATCGAGCGCAGGGTGCCCTGACCGTCCAGATAGACCAGCCGCAGCCGGGACGGCGCGAACCGTGACCTCGGCAGCCGGGCCGCGATCGGCCTGAGTCCGAAAACGACCAGGAAATGCCCGGCCGTGGCGACGATGGCGAGCAGCCACAACCCCGCACCGGCCGCCATGCCGACACCCGCGGCGAGCCAGATCACGGCGGCGGTGGTGAGGCCGCGGACGGCGTCCCGGCGTACGAAAATAAGGCCGCCCCCGATGAAGCCGATGCCGGAGACGATCTGCGCCGCGACCCGGGACGGGTCGAGGACGGTATGCGCGCCCAGCACGTCGGTGAAGCCGTACTTCGAGACCACCATGATCAGCGCCGAGCCGAAGCCGACCAGCGTGTGCGTGCGCAGGCCGGCGCTGCGCTGCAGGACCTCGCGCTCCAGCCCGATCGCGGCGCTGAGCAGGAAGGCCAAGGCCAGCTCGCCGATCTGCAGCCACCCCTGACCGGTGGGTTCGCCCAACGCCGCCGCGATCATCGTCCGAGGCTACCCGGTACTTTCGGCGTCATGGACGCCGAAATCACCGACGTCAACCGCCGGAGCTGGAACCTGATCGCCGGCCGGCGCGAGGGCGTGCCCGTCGATCATTTCCGGGCCGGCGGGGACACCCTCGAGGACTTCGAGCGCGAGCTGGCCGGCGACGTCCAGGGCCGGCACGTCGTCCATCTTGCCTGCTCCTTCGGCGACGAGGTGCTCTCCTGGGCGCACGGGCGACCGGCGTCGACATCTCCGACGCGGCGATCGAGGCGGCCCGGGAACGAGCCGTCCAGGCGAAGCCCTAACCGTACGGCCCGGCCGGGTCGGCGAAGCGGGCCGGCGCCGCCGGGGCCGACATCCGGTCGAGGCGGGCCAGAATCATGTCGCAGCTGCGGAGCACCACCTCGGCCGCGCGGCGCTGGGCCGGCAGCAGCATGCGGCCGTGGGCCTGGGCGCGCCAGCGCTCGGCCGCCGCGTGGGCCGCGTCCCACGTGTCCGAGGCCGACGCGTCCGGGGACATGCCGAGCCGCTCGCCCACGCTCGTGCCCGAGCCGCCGAGCAGCTGCTTCGCGTCGATCGCGTGCTCGCGCGGCAGGTTGACCCGGCCCGACCGCAGCGCCGACAACAGCCGCAGCTCGCGGAACTCGTGCGCGTCCGCCACCAGCAGCTCGAGGTCGGCCAGCAGCTTGCCCGCCGGCGGCACCTGCTCGGTGCGGAGCAGGTGATCCAGAGCGGTCAGCGCGGATCGGGCCCGCAGTGCCGCGCGTCGGGCGGTGAACAGCTCGGCGATCGACTGCTGGAGGTCCTTGAGCCCGCTGTGTTCCTGCAGCCGCTCCCCCAGCACCGCCGGGGTGTTGCAGCCGGTGCGGGTGAGTGTGACGGCCAGGCGGATGCCGCCGAGGCCGAAGCGTTGCAGCAGCTGTACGCGTTGCTGAGCCCCGACCGGGCGCAACGCGTCGGCCGCGGTGAACCGGTCGGTCGACAGGAGGCAGGGGTCGGACGAGGCTCGCGGCAGCGACGCCAGCAGGGAGAACGCGCGGAACTCGTCGTCGCGCAGCGTGCGGGCGGCCTGCGCGATCAGCGGCGACACGGCGAGCACGTCCTGGCACAGCGCGCCCACCCGCGGCTCGCGGCGACGGCGGCGGGCCACTTGCTTGGCGGTCAGCAGCGCGTCGGGACGGCCGCCGCCGGTCGCGTCGGCGAACGACAGCACGACCATCGCCTGCACCGGGAACACCGACGGACCGCGTACCCCCCGGGCCGCCTGCAGGAACTGCAGGTCGGCCTCGGCCAGCTGGGGGGTGACATAGAGGACGGCGTCGGCCTCCTCGAGCACCCGGGGCAACGGCACGTGCGTGTCGATCAGCTCGGTGCGGCGCAGCACGCGGCTCGGCCATTCGACGACGGCGCGGCGGGCGCCGTCCGCAAGACCGGCATGGCGGACATCCGGGCTCAGGCGCAACCCTTGCGCTCCGCGCATCATCGGGATTTCGTACGGCGTACCTCGGCCGTCCTCACCCCACGCTCGTGGTTGGGTGCCGTCCCGGTAGGAGACCGACACCAGCGGTGGCTCGACCGGCGCGAGGTCCTCCCCGATCAGCGCGTTGACCAGTGTGGACTTGCCGCCGTGGGCGGGGCCGGCGACGGCCAGCCGCAGCGGGTCGGCCAGCCGGTCGATGGTGCGGCGCAGCAGCGCGGCGGCCGGCGGGATGCCCCGGTAGACGTGCGCGGCCTCGTTGAGCAGGCGATAGGTACGTTGCTCGAGCTCCTCGTCGTCGATCATCCGGCCGCCCGGCCGCTCAGCGCCTGGGCCTGCTCGTAGAGCTGGACGAGCGACTGGAGCTCCTGCTGGACCCGGCGGGCGTGCAGCTCCCGGGCGGCGACGTCCTGGTCGGCGGCCGCCTTGGCGTTGCGCAGCGACTCCATGACGATCTCTTGCAGGTCCTCGGTGACCGCGGTGAAGTGGTCCCGAAGCGCGCGCTGCACACGGCGTACGGTGTCGCGCGCCTCCTTGTTGAGGCGCACGAAGACGTCGTCGACATGCCGGGCGACCGCGGTCTTCGCCTCGGCCTGCCGCTTCTTGAGCAGCGACTTGCTCTCGTCGCGGATCGTCTTGCCGCCGAACAGCGCGCCGCCGCCGATCGAGATCGGGTTGATCAGCGACATCCCGGCCAGGCTGGTGACCAGGCCGAACATGACCACACCGCCGTACGATCCGCG
>DASWRZ010000355.1:0-3716 GCA_036402935.1 Actinoplanes sp. | reverse complement strand
CAAGGCCGAGCACCCGGGCCTCGTCCTCATCGCCGAGGTGTATTGGGACACCGAGTGGACGCTCCAGCACCAGGGCTTCGACTTCTGCTACGACAAGCGCCTCTACGACCGGCTGGCCCACGAGACCGCGGCCGCCGTCCGCGTGCACCTCACCGGTGACCAGGAGTTCCAGCGGCGCCTCGTCCGCTTCACCGAGAACCACGACGAGCCCCGGGCCGCGACGGCGATGCCGGGCGGCCGCGACCGCGCGGCCGCGGCCGCCGCGGCGACGCTGCCCGGCGCGACCCTCTGGCACGACGGCCAGTTCGTGGGTCGCCGGGTCCAGCTGCCGGTCTTCCTCAACCGCGCCCCCGACGAGCCGGTCGACGAGGACAAGCTGGCCTTCTACCGCCGGCTGACCGAGGTCGCGGGCGGCCTGCGCCGAGGCGAGTGGCGCCTGCTCGACGCGCTCGGCCGGCCCGACAACGACACCGGCGAATCGGTGCTGGCCTGGGCCTGGCACGACGGCCGCCCCCACCACATCGTGGTCGTCAACCTCTCGGCCGAGCCGGCCCAGGCCCGCATCCCGCTGCCCTGGGACGAACTGCGCGGCCGAGGCTGGCGCCTGGTCGACCTGCTCGACGGCCGAGCCTTCGAACGCGGCGGCGAAGACCTGGGCGACCCCGGCCTCTACGTCGACCTCCCGGCCTGGGGCGTACACCTCCTGGCCGTAGCCGCGATGCGGCGTTCCTGATCCTGCCGGCGTTCCTGATCCTGCCGGCGTTCCTGATCCTGCCGGCGTTCCTGATCGCGCTGGCGTTCCTGATCGCGCTGGCCGTGCTGATCGCGCTGGCCGTGCTGATCGCGCTGGCCGTGCTGATCGCGCCGGCGTTGCTGATCGTGCCGGCGTTCCCGATCGCGCCGGCGCTCGTCTTTCGCTCGGCGTTCTGATCCGGTCGGCGTTCAGATTCGTCCGCGCCTTCAGGACGCCCGGCGTATCACTCCTCGCGGCGGAAGACCGTTTCGCCGTCCACGAACGTCATCGCGACCCGGGTATCACCGATCTCCTCGGGCGGCCCGGCGAACGGATCCCGGTCGAGCACCGCCAGATCGGCCCGGAAGCCCGGCTCGATGCGCCCGGTGTCGTCGAGGTGATTCACGAACGCCGACCCGGCCGTGTAAGCCTCCAGCGCGACCGCGAGCGACAACCGCTGCTCGGGAAGGAACGGCTCACGACCCGTCCCGATCAGCACCCGGTTGACCGCGACGTGGATGCCCTGGATCGGATCGGGGCTGCTCACGGGCCAGTCGCTGCCCGCCGCCAGCCGCGCTCCCGCCCGGTGCAGATCCCCGAACGGATATTGCCGGCGACCCAGATCCTCATCCAGGAACGGCAATGTCAGATCGTCCATCTGCGGCTCGTGCGTGGCCCACAGCGCCTGAATGTTCGCCACCGCCCCGAGCGCGGCGAATCGCGGCACGTCGTCCGGGTGCACGACCTGAAGATGCGCCAGGTGCGGCCGGGTGTCGCCGGCGCCGTTCTCGCGCCGCGCCCGCTCGAGCGCGTTCAGCGCGTCCCGCACCGCGCGATCGCCGAGCGCGTGAAAATGCGGCTGGAACCCTCGTCGGTCGAGCTCGGCCACATATTCCGGCAGCTTTTCCGGGTCGATGAATGACATCCCGGAATTCCCGGTCGCATGCCCGCACGAATCCCGATAGGGCGCCGTCATCGCCGCCGTGAAATTCTCCGCGATCCCGTCCAGCATCAGTTTCACCGAGCCGCAGCGCAGCCGCCCGATCGTCATCGACTCGCGCCGGGCCACCAACTCCGGAATCTGCTCCGCGCCCCGGTCGCGATCCCACCACAGGGCGCCGACGACGGTCGCGCTGAGCGCGCCGGTGCGCGCCGCGCCGAGGTACGCGTCGGAGACGTCCGCATAACCGTTGGTCGCACACAGCATCGCGTCCTGCCAGGCCGTGATGCCGAGCGAATGCAGCAGTTCCTGCGCCCGCATCAGCCCGCTCAGCCGCACCGCCGGGGTGATCGGCGGGAGCACGGCGGCGACCAGGCTCATCGCGCCCTCCTGCAGCCCGCCGATCGGCTCGCCATCGGCATCGCGATCGATTCTCCCGTCGGCCGGATCGGGCGTGGAGGCGGTGATGCCCGCCAATTCCAGCGCCCGGCTGCTGGCCCAACCGGCGTGATGGTCGCGATTCATCAGATAGACCGGCCGATCCGGCACCCACTCGTCGAGAATGCGCCGGCTCGGCACCCCGTTCTCGAAACTCTCCATCGACCAGCCGCCGCCGGTGATCCACTCCGCGTCCGGATTCGCGTCGGCGTAGGCCCGGATGCGCCGCCGGTATTCGTCCGGATCGACGGTTCCGGTCAGGTCGCACTGCCCCAGCTCGACCCCGCCCATCACCGCGTGGACGTGCGCGTCCTGAAATCCCGGAATCAGCAGCCGCCCGGCCAGATCGATGCGCTCGGTCGCGGGCCCGATCAGATCGGCGAGGTCCGGCCCGACGGCCGCGATGCGGCCGTCGCGCACGGCCACCTGCGTCCCGGTGCGGCCACCCGCGAACACCGGGCCGTTGGTGAAAAGCTTTTCCGCGTACGCCGTAGCCATGTCACGCCTCGACCCTCAGTCGTAATGCTGCAGCTCGGGCCACAGATCCTGCCACGTGCGCGGCAGCCGGCGGCAGACATAGACGGACGCGCCCAGCTCCTCGTTGTCGACCCCTTCGCGGTTGTGCAGCCGGGTGCCCGCGTCGCACGGCCCGAACCTCGCCCGCACCTGCGACGGCTCGGCCTCGGAGACGACGACGGCCACGGTCTTGTCGTCGGGCGGCGGCCCGTAGTTCCAGAGTTCGTTGTGCCCGCTGTACACCGCCGGCAGCCCCATCGGCCTGCCGTACCGGTCCAGGGCGCCCGCCTCGCCGTAGTTGCCCGTGAACAGCACGGCCCTCTGCTTGTCGTCGGGGGAGAGGCTGTCGTACACGGTCTTTATCTGCTCGACGTACTCCGGCCAGCCGATCTGATCGGCGACGGTCGAGTTCACGCCGGCGATGAAGCCCGCCCGGTCGGCCGGCAGCAGCGGCAGCGCGAACACCGCCGACACGGCCGTGTTGACGACGACGGCGGCGATGAGCAGCCCCTGTCTCGTCCGTTTGCCGGCCATCCAGCGTTCGGTGGCGACCGCGCCGATCGCGAAGAGCCCGGCGACCAGCCCGAAGGTGTAGTACGGCTGGCCCGCGGTCACGAACACCAGGACGAGCAGAATCGGGTAGGCCACGGCGAACGACCGGATGGGCCGGAGCTCCCGGTTCCTCAGGAGCGTGACGATGCCGGCCACCCACACCGGCACGAACACCAGCCCGAGCAGGATCAGCTGGAACGGCAACAGCTGCACCCGGTCGTCGGAACCCTTGGTGTCGGCGATCGCGGACGCCATGTGAGCCTGCGGGAAGTCGTTGAGCACCTGGTAGAGGATGTTCGGCAGGCCGATCACGAGGGCCAGCCCCGCACCGAGCCACGGCCAGCGGGTGAGCAGCGGCCGGCGCGGCCCCACGATCAGCAGACCGGCGGCCACACTGATCAACAGCAGCAACACGAGATTCTTGTTGTAGAGCCCGACCCCGGTCACCGCCCCGGCGGCCAGCCACGCGCGCGGCCGGTCGTGCAGCAGCGCCCGCACCAAGAAGATCAGCACACCGACCCAGACCAGCAGATCGGC
>DASWRZ010000354.1:0-19192 GCA_036402935.1 Actinoplanes sp. | reverse complement strand
GCGACGGCTCGGCTGGTTCCGCGGCCGCGGATGTCGATCACGACCAATGGCATCGGTCTCTCCCGGTTGGCCGGCGCGCTGCGTTCGGCCGGGCTCGACCGGGTCAACGTCTCGCTCGACACGCTCGATCCGGCCCGGTTCGTCGCCCTCACCCGGCGCGACCGGCACGCCGACGTGCTGCGAGGGCTGAGCGCCGCGGCCTCCGCCGGGCTGACGCCGGTCAAAATCAACACCGTGCTGATGCGGGGCATCAACGAGGACGAGGCGCCGGCATTGCTGCGCTTCGCTCTTTCGTACGGCTATCAGCTCCGATTCATCGAGCAGATGCCCCTGGACGCTCAGCACCGGTGGGACCGCCACACGATGGTCACCGCCGACGAGATCCTGGCCGCGTTGGCGCCCTTCGATCTGCGGCCCGATTCGGTTTCACGTGGAACGGCGCCGGCCGAGACCTGGCTCGTCCCGGGCCATGTCGACGCAGCCGGCGAACCGGCCCGGGTCGGTGTCATCGGCAGCGTGACCAGGCCGTTCTGCGGCGACTGCGACCGCACCCGGCTGACCGCCGACGGTCAGGTGCGTAACTGCCTGTTCGCCACCGAGGAGAGCGACCTGCGGAAGCTGCTTCGAGACGGGGCCTCCGACGAGGAGATCGCCTCCGCTTGGCGCACCGCCATGTGGGGCAAGCGCGCGGGGCACGGCATCGACGATCCGGCGTTCCTGCAGCCGGCCCGGCCCATGTCGGCGATCGGAGGGTGAGTGTGCTGACGGTCCGCTACTTCGCAGGTGCCCGGGCGGCCGCCGGCGGCATCTCGACCGAGTCCACGTCGGCGGCAACGCTCAACGAGCTGGTCCACTCCCTCACCGACCGCCACGGCGAGCGGCTGGGTGTCGTCCTGAAGGCGGCAAGCTTCCTGGTCGACGGCCTAGCCTGCCACGACCGCGGGGAGGCGCTCCCGGCAGACGCAACCGTCGACGTCCTGCCTCCCTTCGCCGGCGGCTGACCCCGGCGCGCCGAACTCACCGGCCGCTCCAGCTCACCACCGGAGTCCAGCTCACCGGCCGCGCAAGCTCACCACCGGGGTCCAGCTCACCGGCCGCCCAAGCTCACCATCGCGCGTGAGGCCACCAGCCGTTCCGGGCTCGCCGCGCGCCCGGCTCACAACCGAGTCGGGTTCACCGGCGCCGCTGGACTCTCACCACCCCCTCCGCGCCGAGCTCACCACCCACGTCAGGCTCACCCGCCGCACTGGACTTAACACCGGAGTCGGGCTTACCGGCCGCGCGAGCTCACCACCTCGCGCGAGGTCACTGCCGTTTCGAAGCTGCCACCCAGGTCCGACCCACTACCAAATGGGACTCATCGGCCACGCCGGACTCACCACCCCGCGTGGGCACGCCACGCCGCGGGCACGCCACCCCGCGTGGGCACGCCACGCCGCGCGGGCACGCCACCCCGTGCAGGCACGCCACCCCGTGCAGGCACGCCACCCAAGCCGGCTCACTACCGAGCCGGGTCCACCGGCCGAGCCGGGTCCACCGGCCAAGCGGAGCCCACCAGCCAAGCGGAGCCCACCAGCCAAGCGGAGCCCCACCGGTGCGCGTCGCGCTCGGAGTATCTCGGCTGGGTGGGGTGGAAAGGTAGCCTCCCGGGAACGGACAACTAGGGAGTGACATTGGTGGGGTTCGTCGCGCTGATTTTTGTGGTGGACCTGGCTATTCACTTCTACCTGTGGAAGCGGCTCGTCCGGGACGTCACCGGGCCGGGGTGGCGACGGCTGGTCGGTACGGTCGTCGCCGGTGCGCTGGCGATCCTCGTGCCGCTGACCGTGGGGGCCACGCGCGCTGGGCATCTGTGGTGGCTGGCCTGGCCGGGCTACGTGTGGATCGGGCTGATGTTCTATCTGCTCGTGACGCTCATTCCGCTGGAAGTGCCGCGCCTGGCGCTAGTGCTTCTGTGGCGCCCCACCGCGCGTACATCCGAAGCGGGGGAACCGCCCGCCGTGACCGACGCGGTCAGCCGGAGGCAGGTCATAGCTCGCGGAGCGGCGATCGTCGCCGGACTCGCCGCGGCCGGGACGACCGGATATGGAATGCGGACCGCGCTCGGCCCGCCGCAGCTGCAGCGGGTCCAGATGCCGCTGGCCAAACTGCCCCGCGGCATGGACGGGTTGCGGCTGGCGATCGTCTCCGACATCCACCTCGGCCCGCTGGCCGGAACCCACCACGTCGGACGGATCGTTGAGCTGATCAATTCGGTGACGGCGGACGTGGTGTGCGTCGTCGGTGATCTGGTTGACGGCAGCGTGGCGGAACTCGGCAGGTTCGCCGAGCCGTTGCGCGACATCCGGTCGAAGAGCGGCGCCTACTTCGTGACCGGCAATCACGAGTACTACTCGGGGTTCGCGCCGTGGATCGAGGAGGTGACGTCGCTGGGCGTGCGGCCGCTGCGGAACGAGCGGGTCGAGATCGGAGGGTTGGATCTGGCGGGAGTGAACGATCTCGGCGGCGCGCAGTACGGCGACGGGCCCGATTTCGCCAAGGCGCTGGGTGATCGCGACCCGAGCCGCCCGGTGGTCCTGATGGCGCACCAGCCGGTGGTGGCCCGCGACGCGGCACCCTTCGGGGTCGATCTTCAGGTTTCCGGGCACACCCACGGCGGTCAGATGGCACCCTTCAACCTGCTGGTCAAGCTGCAGCAGCCGGTGGTGTCCGGCTTCGGCCGGGTGGACGGGGTGCCGGTCTTCGTGACCAATGGGGCCGGATTCTGGGGCCCGCCGCTGCGTGTGGGCGCGCCGCCGCAGGTCACGGTCATGGACCTGAAAAGCATCTAGCACATCAAGATCCGTAAGTTTGTTAGAGCGTGGCGATTCGTGAGAGCAGCGGAGGGCGTGACAGTATGCACCGCGTGCCCTCGGACAACGCAGGGTCCTCGGTCGCCGCGGACACATACGTCGCGGATCTGCACATCCACTCCCGGTTCTCCCGTGCCTGCAGCCGCGATCTGACCCTGCCCAACCTGGCCTGGTGGGCGCGGCGTAAAGGCATCGCCTTGCTGGGCACCGGCGACTTCACGCACCCGGCCTGGTTCGACCACCTCAAGGAGAGTCTCGCCCCGGGCGGAAACGGGCTCTACCGGCTGAAGGACGAGGACGAGGTCACCAGGCGCCTGCCGGGTTCGCTGCAGAAGGCGCCCCAAGCGCAGTTCATGCTCAGCGTCGAGATCTCGACGATCTACAAGCGAGACGACCGCACCCGCAAGGTCCACCACCTCATCTACATGCCCGATTTCGAGGCGGCGGCCAGGTTCAACACCGCCCTGGGCCGGATCGGCAACCTGACCGCCGACGGCCGCCCGATCCTCGGCCTCGACTCCCGCGATCTGCTGGAGATCGCCCTCGAGTCGGGTGGCTACCTGGTCCCGGCGCACATCTGGACGCCCTGGTTCTCGGCCCTCGGCTCGAAGTCGGGCTTCGACGCGATCGCCGACTGCTACGCCGACCTGGCCGAGCACGTGACCGCGGTCGAGACCGGCCTGTCGAGCGACCCCGAGATGAACTGGCGGGTCTCCAGCCTCGACCGCTACCGCCTGGTATCCAACTCGGACGCCCACTCGCCGGCCGCGCTGGCGCGGGAGGCGACGCTCTTCACCGGCGTGCCCGACTACGAGGCGGTCAAGAACGGCGCCGGCCTGGCCGGCACGCTGGAGTTCTTCCCGGAAGAGGGCAAATACCACGCGGACGGGCACCGGGTCTGCGGCGTGAACTGGGAGCCCGCGATCACCCGCGAGCACGGCGGCCGCTGTCCCGAGTGCGGCAAGCCGCTGACCGTGGGCGTGCTGAGCCGGGTCGAGGACCTCGCCGACCGGCCGGCCGGGTTCAGCAGGGACGGTCACGTCGAGCATCTGATCCAGCTGCACGAGATCGTCGGCGAGATCAACGGCGTCGGCCCGAAGTCGAAGACCGTGGAGTCGCAGCTCAACCACCTGGTCGCGACCCTCGGCCCGGAGCTCGACATCCTCCGCACCATCCCGGTGGACGCGATCGGTCAGGCCGGCGGCGACGATCTGCGTGAGGCGATCACGCGGCTGCGCCGCGGCGATGTCCGGCGGGTCGCCGGTTACGACGGCGAATACGGCGTGATCACGCTCTTCGAGCCCGGGGAGTTGCGCAGGACGTCGCACCAGGTCGAGGCCCTTTTCGATCTCCCGGCTTTCGATCTTCCCCAGCAACGCCGGCCCGAGCCGCCGGCGATCGGGCGGGCACAGGTCCCGCGGAAGGCGACAAAACCGGCCCCGCCGCTGCCGCCACCACCCAGCCCGCACGAGCCGTTCGAACCCATGCTGAGTGGCATGGAAGAGGTCGGCACCGGCCTGCTCGACCGCCTCGACGCCATGCAGCGGGTCGCGGCCAGTGCCCCCGGCGGGCCGCTGCTCATCGTCGCCGGGCCGGGAACGGGCAAGACCCGTACGCTCACCCACCGCATCGCCTACCTCTGCGCCGAACTGGGCGTCTTCGCCCATCGCTGCCTGGCCATCACGTTCACCCGGCGGGCCGCGGCCGAACTCCAGGAACGCCTCGACGCCCTGCTCGGCGACGTCGCCGAAGACATCACCGTCGGCACGTTCCACTCCGTCGGCCTGCAGATCCTGCGCGACAACGCCAGGGCGGCCGGCCTGGGCCCGCACTGGCGGATCGCCGACGAGAAGGAGCGCGCCGAGGCCCGTGACCAGGCCGGCGATGACGACCTCGCGTACACGAAGCTGCTCCGCCAGCAGGACCTGGTCGACCTCGACGACCTGATCGCCGTCCCGGTCGCCCTGCTCCGCGACGATCCGGCGCTGGTCGAGAAGTACCGCAAGGAATGGCAGTGGATCTTCGTCGACGAGTATCAGGACGTCGACGAGACGCAGTACGAACTGCTGCGCCTGCTCAGCCCGCCGGACGGCAACCTGTGCGCGATCGGCGACCCGGACCAGGCGATCTACTCGTTCCGCGGCGCCGATGTGCGCTACTTCCTGCGCTTCAACGAGGACTTCAACCAGGCCCGCCTGGTGCGGCTGACCCGCAACTACCGCTCGTCGGCGCCGATCCTGGCCGCCGCGGTGCAGGCCATCGCGCCGTCCACCCTGGTCAACGGCCGCCGCCTCGACCCGGCGCGGCTCGATCCGGAGTCGCCGCTGGTCGGCCGCTACTCCGCGGGCAGCGTGGCCGACGAGGCCGACTTCGTGGTCCGCACGATCGACGACCTGGTCGGCGGTCTATCGCACCGCTCGCTCGACTCGGGCCGGGTCGACTCCCGCTCGGTCGTCCTGCACAACCTGTCGTTCTCCGACATCGCGGTCCTCTACCGCACCGACGCCCAGTCCGGGCCGATCGTCGAGGCGCTTTCCCGGGCCGGCGTCCCGGTGCAGAAGCGCTCCCACAACCGGCTCCGCGATCGCGCCGGCGTACCGGTCATCGCCCGCGAGCTGCGGCACGCGGGCGGTCTCGGCGGTTCGCTGGCCGCCCGGGTCAAGCTGACCGCGCAGGTGCTGGCCCAGCGCTACGCGACCCCGACGCTCGATGCCGAGCAGCTGGCCCCGGAGGACATCTGGACCGCGGCCGACCTGCTCATGCCCCTGGCGCAGCGGTTCAACGACGATCTGCCCGGGTTTCTGGAGGAGATCGCAACCGGCGCCGAGGTGGACGCTCTCGACCCGCGCGCCGAGGCCGTCAACCTGCTCACGCTGCACGCCGCCAAGGGTTTGGAGTTCCCGGTCGTCTTCCTGGTCGGCTGCGAGGACGGGCTGCTGCCGCTGCGCTGGCCCGGTTCGGCACCGAGCGACGACGAGATCGCCGAGGAGCGCCGCCTCTTCTTCGTCGGGCTCACCCGGGCCCAGGATCGGCTCTTCATCTCGCACACCGCCCGCCGGTTCCGGCACGGCAGCGAGCGCGAGCAGTCGCCGACGCCGTTCCTCAACGTGATCGACTCGGGCCTGTTCGAGCGCCTCGGCGACCCGGTGCCGGCCCGGCCGAAGGACCGCCAGCTCAGGTTGCTGTAAGCGCGAGCAGGGCCCCGGCCAGCAGCGCCGGGCCGAACGGCAGCGGTCGTTTGCCGGTCGCTCGCCGGGTGACCAGCAGGAACAGCGCGATCGGCCCGTTGATCAGGTGCGGCGTCAGGATGCCGACGATCACCGCCGGCCAGCCGGCGAAACCCAGGATCAAACCCAGGACGGCGGCCAGCTTCACATCGCCAAGGCCCAGGCCACCGCCGGGAAGGCAGGCGAGGATCCCGTACGCGGTGAGCACCGTCACCGACGCAAGCAGGGCCGTTCCTGTCTTTTCCGGGGCCAGGGCGGTCAGCGGGAGCCCGGCGGTGACCGCGAATGCGGCGACCAGGCGGTCGGGCAACCGCAGGCAGCGGAGATCGATCAGGGCCAGGAGCAGGGCCGGCACGGCCGCCAGCAGGAGGATCGGCAGTCGCGGGGACGGCCCGAGGCGTACGGCGAGGACCGTGGCGACGGCGGCGCCGGTCAACGTCGTGACGACTGCTCGTGGGGAGCAGTGGCACGCACCTCCCGCGCGTACCCATCCCGCCGGCCCGGGCCGAAACGGCCGTGAGCAGACCGCGCAGGCCGAGCGGGGTGAAGCGCCGAAGCCGACGGCGAGCCGGTGCGCGGGACGCGGCAGAAAGCCGGCGGCGGCCGCGCCGAAGGCGGCGGCCGAGATCACGAGGAGAGGCGACACGGACGAGGAACGTAGCGGCCGCCCGAGCGCGCCGGGGGTCGCATTGCCGACAGCAGCGGCGATTCCGTACGTCGTCCTGTCACAGCAGCACGCTACGGTGAGCCTGGCTTGCCTCGCTCCTCCGTGACCAGCGCGGCACGCCCTGAGCAACTCGGCCCCGGAGGATTTGCCCGATGTCCCAGAACGGCCCGATCCCCGGCCCACCATGGCCGGGCGGGAGCTCCGACGGCGAGCCCTACCGGGAGCCTTCCGATCCGTGGGGCGAGAACGCCATGGCCGATCCGTCGTGGCCGGCGACGCCGCCGTCGATTCCCCACCAGCCGGCATCGTCTTTCCACAGTGCGCCGTTTCCCGACCCGGTTCCGCCCGTGAAGTGGGAGGCTCCCCGGCGTAACACCTCGATCGTGGCGCTGGTGGTCGTGCTCGGCCTGCTCATCGTCGCCGGGCTGGGCACCATCGGGTGGCTGGTCAAGGAGCGAGTGGATGCCAGGACAACGGCCCAGCCCAAGCCGACCGCGTCGGCCTCCACCGTCGCGCCGGCGACCGTGCAGGGCAGCGAGGACGCGCGGTTCGCGACCGCCGGGCAGTGTGTGCAAAACCTCGGCACCGCCGATCAGCCCGACATGCGTAAGTCGGTGTGCGCGACCGGCACCTACCGCGTGCTCAAGGTGGTCAAAGGCCGGACCAGCGGGCCGAAGGACGCCGAGTCGAAGTGCTCCAAGGTTACGGGCTACACCAACTGGTTCTACTACAACAGCGACCTCGACGATCTCGACCTGGTGCTGTGCCTGCGGAAGCAGTAGCTCCATCTAGCCGTGTCTAGGATCCCTGCTAGATACCTGTAGAGGCGTCTCGAATAGCGAAGTCTAGCTTTTGCGCTAGAGAGCCCGATACTGTGCTACCCCATGGATCCGGTGCGGAACCCGTACGCTCCCGGCGCCGGTCAGCGCCCACCCGAGCTGGCCGGACGCGACCGCGAGCTGGACGCGTTCGAGGTCGTCCTCGAACGGATCGCCCGCGGGCGCCCCGAGCGCAGCCTCGTCCTGACCGGGCTGCGCGGCGTCGGCAAGACCGTCCTGCTCAACACCCTGCGCTCGGCCGCGATCGGCCGTCTCTGGGGCACCGGCAAGATCGAGGCCCGGCCCGATCAGTCGCTGCGCCGCCCGGTCTCGGCCGCGCTGCACATGGCGATCCGCGAGCTGGCACCCCACCACCGCGACCCCGACCGGGTCGACGAGGTGCTCGGCGTGCTCAAGGCGTTCGCGTTGCGGGCCAACGACAGCTCCTCCAAGCTGCGCGACCGCTGGGCGCCCGGCATCGACGTGCCACCCGCCCGCGGCCGGGCCGACTCCGGCGACATCGAGATCGACCTGGTCGAGCTGTTCACCGACGCCGCCTCGCTCGCCACCGACGTGGGCACCGGCATCGCACTGTTCATCGACGAGATGCAGGACCTCGGGCCGGCCGACGTCTCCGCGCTCTGCGCCGCCTGCCACGAGTTGTCCCAGCTCGGGGCGCCGCTGATCGTCGTCGGGGCCGGGCTGCCGCACCTGCCGGCCGTGCTGTCGGCGGCCAAGTCGTACTCGGAGCGGCTCTTCCGCTACCAGCGCATCGACCGGCTCGACCGGATCGCGGCCGACCTGGCACTCGGCGCGCCGGCCCAGCGCGAGGGTGTCGAATACGAGGCGAAGGCGCTCGACCTGCTCTACGAGAAGTCCGGCGGATATCCGTACTTCGTGCAGGCGTACGGCAAGGCGACCTGGGACCACGCGCCGCAGACCCCGGTGACCGACGCCGACGTACGGATGGCCGCGCCCGAGGCGGAGGCCGAGCTGGCGGTGGGCTTCTTCGGATCGCGGTTCGAGCGGGCCACCCCGGCCGAGCGCGAATACATGCGGGCGATGGCCATGCTCTCGGGCGACCCCGGCAACGACATGGACGCCGCGGTGCCCACCTCGGAGATCGCCACCGCCCTCGGTCGCAAGCCGGCCAGCCTCTCCCCGGCCCGCGACGCGCTGATCAAGAAGGGGCTGATCTACTCCGGTGAGCGGGGCACGGTCGCGTTCACCGTGCCGCACTTCGGCCGATACCTGCGCACCCAGCCGGTGTGACGGTCCCCGGGCGGGTATAACCAGTTCCATGAAGCCCGTACGCACCGCCGCCCGCGCCATGCTCTCCGCGATCTTCGTGGCGAGCGGAGTCCGTGTCCTGATCAAGCCGGATTCGAAGGTCGATGCGGCCCGCCGGGTCACCGACCGGGTCGGACCGATGCTGGAGAAGATCAATCCGCGCATCCCGACCGATCCCCGCACGCTGGTCCGCATCAAGGCCGCCAGTGACGTAGTGGCCGGTGTGGCGCTGGCCACCGGGCGGTTCAGCCGACCGGCGGCCGCGGTGCTGGCGGCCGGCCTGGTGCCGACCACGTTTGCCGGGCATCCGTTCTGGGCCGGGGAGACGCCCCAGCATCGGTCCGAGATGCAGACCCACTTCCTGAAAAACCTGGGCCTGCTCGGTGGCCTGCTGCTCGCGGCGGTCGACACCGAGGGGCAGCCCGGTCTGCGCTATCGGGCCGGGCACGCGGTCGACCGTTCCCAGCGCTCGGTGCGGCACACCGTCGACCGCTCCCAGCGATCTGTTCGGCGCGCGGTCAAGACCGCCCGGCGCGAAGCGAAAATCGCCGCGATGTCCGCGGCGGCGGCCCGAAAATTGCCCGGCTGACACCTTTTGTTGTTGTTTGCGTTAGAGCAAACGAGGGGCTGCACCCTCTAAGCTCGCTTCCGCACGCCCGCGGGCGTGCCCGGAGGACGAGAGCGACGGGGGTCGCGCCATGCCGGCAATCGGGGAACGCACGCGGACGACCGGGTCCGTCGTGGTCGGGCTGGCCGGTCTCGGCACGGCCTCGGCGGTGGCTTTCTATCTTCATCGGTACGGGCTGGGTGGCCTCCGCGTCGACCGGGACGCGTTACGCGGCTGGTTGTCCGGCGACGGGCTCTACGCGTACCGGTCGGAGACCGCCCGCCTGGGCACCGCGCAACCACCGGTGGCCGCGATCCTGTTGCTCGGCGCGGCCGTTCTCCCGTTGCCGCTGGCCGGCAGCCTCCTCGGCCTGGCCGGCATCGCCGCCCTGGCCCTGGCCCTGATCGCGCTGGCCGGCCCGGTCGCCCGGCGCTACGCCAAGCCCCGAGGACCGGCCATCCTGATCGCCGGCGGCCTCGCACTGATCTCCGAACCGGTACGCGCCACGATCGGCTACGGCCGTCTCGATCTGCTGCTGTTCGGCCTGATCACGGCCGATGTGGTCGCGCTGCGCCGCGGTGCCTGGGCCCGCAGCCGGGCCGCCTGGTGGCCGGGCCGCACCGCCTCCCAACCGCCCCGCGGACGCCATCCGGCCGATCTCCTCCGCCGGGCCTGGGCGACCGGCGCCTGGGCCGGCGTCGGCACCGGCATCGCTACCGCGCTCGCGGTCAGCCCGATCCTGTTCGTCGCCTACCTGGCCCTGACCCGCCAGTGGCGGGCCGCGCTGACCGCCCTCGCCACCGCGGCCGCGCTCGTCACCGGCGGCTTACTGATCGCACCGCGGGCCGGCGCCGACTGGTTCGGCACCGCGCTGCTCCAGGTCGACCGCTCGGGCCCGATCGGCCTCCAGGTCAACCAGTCGCTGGCCGGGATGCTGGCCCGGCTCTACGACTCCGACACGATCCCGGTGCTGATCTGGCTCGCGTTCGCCGGCCTGCTGATCGCGATGGGGATGATCCGGGCCCGGGCGGCCCACGCCGACGGCGACGAGATCGCGGCGTTCACCCTGGTCGGCCTGACCAGCGCGGCGATCGGACCGGTGACGCACACGCACGAGTTGATCTGGGTATTGCCGGCCGTCCTGATCCTGGTCGACGCGGCCGCTCGCCGCCACGTCGTCGGAAAGCGCCGCCGCCACCCGGCGCTCGTCCATGCGGTGGCCGCGGTCGTGGTCTATCTGGTCGTCGCGCTGCCGTCGAGTTGGACGGCCGGCTGGGACGCGGAGCTTCTGACGTTGATCGTGCTGCTCAACGCGTTGCCCTGGCGGCCGGGCGTGGCGCCCGCCTTCCCGATCAACCGCTGGCCCCGCCCGGTGCGCCGCGCCCCGGCGATTCCCGGTCCTCGGGCCTATCCCGCAGCTCACGGGACCGCGCCCGATGCGCGGGGCAGACCCTAAGGGCAGTTGACCCACTCGTCGGTGCCGTCGTCGAAGATCTGGTGCTTCCAGATCGGCAGGCGCGCCTTGGCCTCGTCGACCAACCGGGCGCAGGCGGCGAAGGCCGCCGCCCGATGGGCCGTACTGACCGCCGCGACCAGGGCAACGTCGCCGATCCGCAGGCTGCCGACCCGGTGCGAGATGGCGACCGCGAAGACGTCGGGGTCGGCCGCGATCTCCGCCGCGACCTCCCGCAGCACCTTTTCCGCGGTGGGGTGGCCCTCGTAGTCGAGCCGCACCACCGACCGCCCGTGGTCGTGATCGCGCACGACGCCCTGGAACGAGACGACCGCGCCGGCCCGGCGCTCGGTGACCGCCCGCTCGTGCGCGGCGAGCTCGAGGTCCGAGTCGACGACCTCGACCAGCACGACTACGCCGCTCACGGCCACTCTCCCGGCACCGGGCTCACGGCCGCTCCCCAGGCAACGCGCTCACGGCCGCTCCCCGGCAACACGCTCACGGCCGCTCCCCAGGCAACGCGCTCACGGCCGCTCCCCGGCAGCGCGCTCACGGCCGCTCTCCCGGCAACAACGGCAGCGGCAGAAACGGCACCTCGTCGCCGGCCGCCGCCGCGGCGTCCGGCCGCACGACCGCAAAACCGTGCGCATTGGACAATCCGCGCAGCATCGCCGAGCCCACGTGCCCGACCGGGGTGGCCGACCGTCCATCGTGGCCTCGTCTCGCCAGGGCGAGATGGGTGAAAGAGCCGCGACCGGGCACCGGTGTCGTGACCGTGACGGTGGGCAACGGCGGCAACTCGCGTCCTTGCAGGCCGGCGAGCAGCGGCGCGACCAGCGTGATCAGGGCGATCACCGCCGACTGCGGGTTGCCGGGCAGGCCGGCCAGGAAGCGCGGGCGGCCGTCGGCGCCGGGCACCCGGGCCAGCAGCATCGGGAAGCCGGGACGGACGGCGACGGTGTTGACGACATAGTCGGCACCCAACTCGGCCAGCGTGGGGTGGAGGTGGTCGACCGGGCCGTGCATCGTGCCGCCGGTCGTGCAGACCAGGTCGGCCGTCGCGAGCGCGCCGCGGACCGCCTCGATGTGGGCCTCGAGAGTGTCGTGGACCGGCCCGGCCGCCGGACCGACCGCCGCACCGTAGCGCCGCAGCCACCCCGGCACCTGGGGGCCGAGCGAGTCGCGCACCCGGCCCGCGCCGGGCGTACCCGCGGTGAGCAGTTCGTCGCCGAAGACGAGGACCTCGGCGCGCGGCACACCGCGTACGCTCAGCGCCTCATAACCGCAGGTCGCCGCCACCCCGATCACCGCCGGGTCGATCGCCGCGCCGGCCGGGAGCAGCACCTCGTCCTTGTGCGCCTCCTCGCCCGGCAGGCGCCACTCGGGAACGTCGCGCGGCGTGCCGCCGACCCGGCCGTCGGCGTCTCTGGTGGACTCCTCGACGCGTACGAGGGCGTCGGTGCCGGCCGGCACCATCGCGCCGGTCGCGATCTCGACGCAGGTGCCGCTCTCTTCCAGCGGCGGCGCTGTGCCACCGGCCAGGACCCGGCCGACCGATCGCCACGGCTGCGGGCCGCGCACCGCCCAGCCGTCGATGCTCGAGGTCGGGAAGGCCGGCAGGTCGGTCAGCGCGCGCAGCGGCTCGGCCAGGGTGCGCCCGTCGGCCTCGGCCAGCGAGATCAGCTCGACCGGCGCGGCGGCGGCGCGCCCGGCCTCGTAGGCCAGCGTGCGGGCCCGGTCCCACGCGACCGGGAGGTCGTCAGCGCTCACCGGCCGAGCCTACTCAGGCTCGGACGCGCGGGGGTGATCACCACCGTGTATCTGCTCGACGGTGTGCCGGAGCAGCGGCCCGAGCACCGCGAGACCGTCCTTGGCGCCGCCGGTCGAGCCGGGCAGGTTGACGATCAAGGTGCGGCCGGCGACGCCGGCCAGGCCCCGCGACAGCGCCGCGGCCGGCACCCGGTCCCGGGAGTACGCCCGGATCGCCTCGGCGATGCCCGGAATCTCGAAGTCGAGCACTCCCCGGGTCGCCTCGGGCGTCCGGTCGGTCGGGGTGACTCCGGTGCCGCCGCTGGTCACAACGACGTCGACCCCGTCGGCCACGGCCGCGCGCAGCGCTTCCGCGACCGGCTCCCCATCCCGTACGACGACCGGGTCGTCCTCGACCGCACAACCGAGGTTCTTCAGTCCGTCTACCAACCGGGGGCCGCTGGTGTCCGGGTAGACACCGGCCGCCGCGCGGTTGCTGGCGACGATCACCCGCGCGCGGATCGTCATGGCCGGTCCTCGGGCCGAACCCACACTCCGGTCTTACCGCCTTCCTTGCGCAGAACCCGCACCGCGTCGAGGCTGGCGGCCGGGTCAACCGCCTTGATCATGTCAATCAGGGCCAGTCCGGCGGTGGCCACGGCAGTAAGTGCCTCCATTTCCACCCCCGTGCGGTCCGCAGTCTTCGTAGTTGCGGTAATCTCGACGGACTCGTCGGTCAGTGTGAGTTCGACTACTACCCCGTGCAGCCCGATCGGGTGGCACAGGGGAATCAGCTCGGGAGTGCGCTTCGCGCCCATGATCCCGGCAAGTCGGGCAACAGCCAACGCATCCCCCTTCGGCAATGCGTCACCGCGCAGTAACTCAATGACATCGGCACTGGTCAACACGCGTCCGGCCGCAATAGCTTGGCGCGCCGTAACGGCCTTTGCCGATACATCGACCATGCGCGCCGCGCCGGCCTCGTCGACGTGAGTGAGCGGGGATTCGTCGGGCATAACGGGAGTTTATAGAAACCGGCCGGGCCGCGCGCGTTAGCGCAAAGACCGGCGAGGGCTCAGAATTTCAGGAGCCCAATTTCGACATGCCCCAATAATCGCGATCAGACGATCAAAGGCCCCTTGATCGGACACTGCCTTGCGTAAAAGAAACAGCACGCTCCGCAATGCGGACAGCTCGGCCATAACGCGCGGCCTTGAATGCGGAGCGTTTTCCTATCAGGACACTGAGTAGTGACATCTCACGCAATTATCGCTTTCTGCGCAAACCGACGCGAAGTGGTATCGAAGCCGCCGACCATTGCATAACGTTCTCCCTGTCGCGACACGACCTGAACGAAGACGACCCGAACGAAGTGGTGCAACGGGACCGCCGCTGGCGGAGCGCCACGACAACTAAAGGGAGACGCAATGCGTAACTGGGACTGCGCTATGCGCACGCTTGACTGGGAGTAGGTAGGTGCGCCCGACCCCCGTCCGGCAATAAGCTGTAGCGGAAAGAACACGCATCGTTTGTCCGCACGCAGCCCGGGGGTATGTCGGGTGAGCCCTCAACGGAACTCAAACGACGACGCGACCGGTAGGCGGCTTTGGCTGCTCATCGGTCTCGTCGTCGTTCTGGCGCTCGCCGTCGTGGCCGGCTCCGTCGCGCTGGTCCTCCAGCCGGGGCGGCCCGTACCGAGCGTCGGGCTCCTCATGGGCTACGTAATCCTCACGGCGTTCGCCAGCCGCATGATGGTGCGAATCAGGTTGCAGTCGGGCAAATTGAGCTCGACGTGGCTCGATCTGGCCATCGTCGTCGGCCTGGTCCTGCTTCCGCCGGCCTGGGTGGTCCTCGGCACGGCGGTGGCGATCACGGCGCCGAAGCTGTTCGTCAACACGACCACCCAGCGGATCCTGTTCGCGGTCGGCAAGGAAACCCTGGTGGCGGCCGCTTGCGGGGCGCTCTTCCTGATCAGCGGCTACCAGCCCGACCCCGAGCGCCCGTCGGTGAACATCCTCCTGATGGCCGCGGCCGTCGCGGTGATGTGGGTCGCCGACGAGCTGATCGCGATCCCGGTCCTTGCCGTCGCGACCCACCGATCGATGCGGCAGATGTTCCTCATCGGCATCCGGTTGAGCCTCGTCATGGTGATCAGCAGGTTCGTACTCGCCGTCCTGATCGTGGCCATTCTCCGGTCGTCCGGCGACTCGCGGCTGCTGCTGATCGTGCCCCCGGTGATGCTCAGCATCCATTTCTGGCAGGCGGGCCACGAACGCGGGCGGCAGGAGCGGGAGTCGTGGCAGCGACTCGCCGATACGACCGACGAACTGAACGTCGTCGAACTCGACGAAGTGCTGCACAACGCTGTGATACGCGCTTGTCAGCTATTTTCGGCCATTGAAGCCGAAATACGCCTGCCGGCCGACGACCGGGGGGTGCGCGGGTCGAACGGGGCTATCGCGTACGACGGGAAGATCATTGAGGACTCCCACGGAATCGACACGGTGGCCACCACCGAGCTTTCCGGGCACGACGGCAACAACCCGATCGGTTCACTCCGAATTCACTTCCAGGGCCCGGTCCGGCTGACCGAATCGGAAAACTTCAAGCTCAAAGCCTTCAGTTCGGCGCTATACACCGCAATACGTAATGCGAAAGCATATGCGGAGCTTGGGCGGATCGCGGCCGCCAATGCGCACGCCGCCACCCACGACCCGCTGACCGGGCTGCCCAACCGGCGTCACCTCTACGAGCACGCCGAGCAGCTCTTCCGGGCCGGCACCGACCAGAAGCTGTTCGCGCTGCTGCTCATCGACCTCAACCACTTCAAAGAGGTCAATGACACGCTCGGGCACGGCGCCGGTGACAAGGTCCTGCAGACCGTGGCCGCACACCTGCGTGACGCGGCCACATCCAACGACCTTGTCGCGCGGCTCGGCGGCGACGAGTTCGCGGTGCTGCTCGGCGACCTGCCCACCCCGGCGCTCGCCACCCACCGGGCCGAGGCGCTGCTCTCCGCGCTCGAGATCGGGGTCGAGGTCGAGGGCATGCGCATCGTCGTCGAGGCGGCCGGCGGCATCGCGCTGGCCCCCGGCAGCGGCGGCATCAACGAGCTGATGCGGCGGGCCGACGTGGCGATGTACCAGGCCAAGCGGGCCGGCGAGCACACCATGACGTACGCGCACTCGCGCGACACCGCCGACGTCGGCCGCCTGATGCTCGGCGGCGAACTGCAGCGCGCGGTCTCCGAGCAGGAGTTCGTCGTCGACTTCCAGCCGATCGTCGACCTCGGCACCGGCGAGGTGATCTCGGCCGAGGCGCTGGCCCGCTGGCATCACCCCGAGCACGGGCCGCTCACGCCGATCCAGTTCCTCGAGACGGTGGAACGGTCCGGTCAGCTGCCCGCCTTCGCCGACGCGGTGCTCAACCAGGCGCTGACCGCGGCCGGCGGGTGGCGCGAGGCCGGCTTCGACATGCCGATCGCGGTCAACGTCTCGCCGCGCAGCCTGCTCGACCCGACCTTCCCGCGCACGGTCCTCGGCCGCCTCGAGCACTACTCGGTCCCGGCCGACCGGCTGGTCCTCGAACTCACCGAAACCCTCACGATCAGCCAGCTGGACGTCGTCGGGCGGGCCCTGGCCGAGCTCCGCGAAGCCGGCGTGCGGCTGGCCCTGGACGACTTCGGCACCGGCCTCACCCCGCTCTCGGTGCTCTCCCGCATCCCGGTGCACCAACTGAAGATCGACCGCGAGTTCGTCACCGCGATCGAGACCTCGTCCGAGGCCGCCGCGGTGATCCGGTCAACCGTCGACCTGGCCCGCAACCTGCACCTCACGGTCATCGCCGAGGGCGTCGAGAGCGAACCGCAGCGGCACGCCCTCTGGGAGTCGGGCTGCGTCGCCGGCCAGGGCCATCTCTTCGCCCGGGCAATGTCGTCGCCGCGGCTGCTGGCGACCCTGCAGCGCGGCACGGGCGGCCGGCCGGGCGCGCTCGCGGTCCCGCTGCACGACGAGGGCTCCGTCGTCCGGCTGCCGCGCCGCAGGTCGCCCGGCTCGGGCCGGAAGCCTCTGCCACACTTGCCCGCGTGACCAACCGCGCCGGCCGACTGCTCACACGCATCGACCGGTCCGGCGCCGGCCTCACGGCCGACCTCTTTCTGTACGCGTTGTCGGCCGCCTTCGCACTCGTCACCGCTCGCACGTCGACCCTTCTGCCCCACCGCGCCTGGGGTGTGATCGCGTTCTGGGCCTACCTGGCGGCGGCGCTGATCACCGTCGCGCAGTTCGTGACCGGTCGCCGCCCGAGGGCCGCGCTGAGCTGGCTCACCTGGGTTTCCGCGTGCCTGCTGCCGCTGGTCGTCGAGGCCGTGCAGCGGGCCGGCGGGCGCACCGACCGGGCGCAGGACGAGGTGCTGGTCGTCGAACGGATGGGCGACCGCCTCCTGCACACCGGGACGCCCTACCTGGGGCGGGACGCGATCCTGGCCCTGCCGGTCGACCAGCGGCTGGGCGCGTACAGCCCCTATCAGCCGGGAATGGCGGTGTTCGGGCTGCCCCGGGCGGCGTTCGGTGACTTCTGGTGGACCGACGCACGGGTGTGGTTCGCGGCGGTGACCGCGGGGTCGCTGATCCTGGCGGTCCGGCTGCTGCCGCGGTCACCGTTGCGGGTGCGGGCCGTCCAGGTCGCGGCAGTGTCCCCGATCTGCGCGCTGACCCTGGCGACGGGCGGGGACGACCTGCCGGTGCTGGCGTTGTGCCTGCTGGCGTTGGCCCTGGCCGGTACGGGCCGCTACGGCTGGGCGGGCGTCGCGGTCGGGGCGGCGGGGGCGATGAAGCCGTTCGCGTTCCCGGTGATCGCGGCGCTGGTCGTCTTGGCGATCTCTCTCCAGGTCAGACGCGCTCGCGTTCCGGACGGGGGCGACTCCGCTGCGACGGGCGACGCTTCCCCAGCCGACTCCGTCCCGGCGGCCGACTCCCTCTTGGTGGGCGACTCCCTCCCCGCGCGCGACTCCCTCCCCGCGGGCGACTCCTTCCCCGTGGGCGACTCCTTCCCTGCGGGCGACTCGCTCCCCGCGGCCGACTCGCTCCCCGCGGCCGACTCCCTCCGCGCAGGCAGCGGTCTGCGGGTGGGCAGCGCCCTCCGGGTGGCCAGCCGCCTCCCGCTGGGCAGCTACTTCTTCGCAGCCGGTGACCGGTTTGGCGATCGCGCACGGCCGCTGCGCTTGCTGGCCGGGGCGATCGGGCTGCCGGTCCTTGTGCTCGTTCCGCCGGTGCTGGTTGGGCTGGACGGGTTCGTCGAGAACGTACTGCGGTTTCCGCTCGGGCACGGCGTTGTCGAAAGTCCGGCCCAGTCGCCGTTCCCGGGCTATCTGATCGCCCAGCACCTGCCGGCCGGGCACTTCCTTGCGACGGGGCTGTTGGTGGCGGTCGCGGCGGCTTTCGGCGTACGCCTGCTGCGCAAGCCACCCCGGACCGCGACCGCGGCCGCCCTGCTCAGCGGCCTCGGTCTGCTCGCCGCGATCTTGCTGATGCCGACCACGCGGTTCGGTTACCTGCTCTACCCGGCGGCGTTCCTGGTCTGGGCCCCAGCTCTCAGGAGTCCCACAGCTGCGCGCGCCCCACACGGTGATGCCGCCTTGTACCGTCGGTGAGATGCAGATGACCTGTCCGAAATGTCACGGCGAGATGCGTGTGTACGAACGCAGCGGCGTCACGGTGGATCAGTGCACCGAGTGCCGTGGGATCTTCCTCGACCGTGGTGAGCTCGAAAAACTGTTCGAGGCCGAGTCAAGCTGGAACAGCCGGCAGGCCTCCCCCTCGCGCCCGCAGCAGCCCGGCGCCTACACCCCGCCGCCGCCCCCGCCCGCACCCGGATATCCGTCCCCCAGTGCGCAGCCTGGATATCCGCCGTCCGGTGGGCAGCCCGGATATCCGCCACCCGGTGCACAGCCGGGTTACCCGGCGCCCGGTGTGCAGCATTACGGGCCCGGCTATCCCCAGCCGGGTTACGGGCATCATGGCCATTACCGGCAACACGGGCACTACCGCCAGCACGGGCACTACCGGAAGCGGCGCGGTTTCCTCCAGGACCTCTTCGACTGACCCCAGGGCCACGCCCGCCGACCGCTCGGCTCGGCGGGCGCGCCAAGCTCGGCGACCGCGCCAGGCAGCAAATCCAGTTCGGCAGCGCCGGCTCAACGGTCGGCGCACGGGCTGCAAGTGCCGGACTCGGCAGCGCCGGGCTCAGCGGGCGCGACGGCCAGCGAGTGCTGGACTCGGCAAGGCGTGGCTCGGCGAGGCGCGGGCTTCGCGGGCCTCAGAGCGGCACGCCCCGCAGGCGTCTGAACGGCACGCTGGGCCGATGCCTACAGCGCACCGAGGCCGGCTCCTGCACCGACCACTACGTCACGCTCGACCCGTGCCTGCGAGCAGCGGCGTGCTTAGCTCGGCGAAGGCGGCCGGGCGGTGGCCGGCGGTGCTCGCCGAATGCCTGCGAGCGGCGACGTCCTGCAGCGGCGACGTCCTGCAGC
>DASWRZ010000353.1:0-16960 GCA_036402935.1 Actinoplanes sp. | reverse complement strand
CTTGTTTTGATGACCGTCAGGACACCTCGGAGGAGGCCCTTCGGCGGTGAGTGCCGGCGCCCGGCGGCCGGTCGAGGTGCTCGACGTTCAGCAGCGTCGGCTCATCCAGCGGAACCCGGTACCGATAGGTGATCCCCTCGTCCCGCACGACGAAGTCATCGGCATCCGGTCGCCGCCAGGTGAGAATCATCTGCCCGTAGCGCTCGGCCAGCTTCACCAGCGCGGGAAAGTTGTCGACCGTGACCACCGGCTTGCCCGGTGGGCTGGCCATCGGCTCGACGGGCACGAGGAGCCGGGGGTAGCGGCGCTCGATCTCGGCGCGAGTGCGCAAGGACATGCCGCGGCGAGCGGCCAGGAAGATCGCGGCGGCTATGGCGACCGCGCCGATGAGCGCAAGAATCGCGTCGGAACGAGCCTTCGCCGCGGTCATCATCGAGTGACCGAAGATCCGGATGTCGCGCGGGACGACCGTGGCTGATGCGACTGCGGCCCCCGTGCTGGTTTTCAGCTTGGCGTCTCCGCCGAGCGTCATGTTGAAGGGAGTCACGGCAAGCTGTAGTGGCGCATCCAAAGCCGGCAGCGTTCCTGACTTCACTTCCGCGTTGAGCGCGATCGACACCGCGCCTGCCGGCGGTGTTCCGATCGCACGTGCGGCGGCGTCGGCACGCGCGACCAGAGCCGGGAAATCGAGAGTGACGGTCGCGTCGTAGCCGGAACCGGCGAAGGACGTCTCCTTCAGCAGCGTCAACGTCGTGTGCCAACCGGTTCCGTTGGTCAGCACAGCGATGAGATTGAGGGTGCCGGCCGGACCCTCGTATCGAGTGTGCAGGTCGACGCGGTTGGCGAGCTTCCGGAAGACCGGGTCGGGTGACTTGACCGTCGTGCTGTCGTAGGCCGCCGACTCGGGAACCTTCGCGGAGTAGGAAAAGGTGACCGATTGCTCGGGAAGTTGGGCGGCAGACTGCTTCACGAGGACGGGCTTCATCCAGCCGAGTACTCCCAGTGCCAGGGCGAATGCGGTCAATACCGCGGCGACTGCCGCGGCGGCACGTAGTGGCGGCGACAGGCGTTCGATCGCCTTGAGGACCGCTGCGGCGGTCGCCCACGAACCTCCCGGGCCCGACATGACCTTCACCTTTTTCTTCCGGCGACCTCGCGGGATGTCCCGCCGCGTCCGCGCCGTCGTGGCTCTACCGCCGATGACGAGGAAGCTGAGCATCCCCAATCCGCTCGGGCCCAGCAGGGGCTTCAGCCAGATGCCCCCGTGGGGAACGTGCAGGACGGCCCGGCCGATCATCTCCTCTGCCCGGGGGTGCAGCGGGTCGATCGACTCGTTGTTGTCCCCTTTCATCACGAATCCCGTGGAGCCGTTCCCGCCGATGATGCGATGCAGGACCCGCTGCCCGGGACTTTGTCCATGGTAAGCGGCGATCTGCCCGACATGGTATGAATCGGCCTTCGTGACAAAGACCAGGTCGCCCGTGTAGTAGACGGGGTTCATGCTGGTGCCGTCGGTTACCACGTAGGAGAGCTGTTCGGTCATGACCGCCCACGCACCGATGGCCGCCATCCCGAGGATGGCGGCCACGATGTAGGCGCGCAGCGACTTCTGGATCGGTTCCCCCGGTTCGCGGTGCTGTGGTCAGCCTCGCATCCCGGGTTCCCGAACGGAGCGGATTAGCTCGTGGTGACCGCCATGACGAGGTTGGCGAGGCCGGTGTCGTAGGTGCCGACGATCGAGTGAGGACCGGCGACGACCTCCGGCTTGCAGGTGACGACGTTGCTGGGGCCGGCCGGGATCTGGACCTTCGGGGCGGTCGCGTGGTAGCCGATGGTGCCGCCCGCCGGGGTGCACTGCCACCCGTCGGCGACGGTGGGGCTGCCACCCAACGCTCCGTCCGGCGTCACCGTCAGGTACATCCCCGCGGCACCGGTAACCGTGATCGCGATCGAGTCGGTCTGGGAGTTACTGGCGTTGGTGTACCCGTAGACAACGTCGGTGATGGTCGCGCCCGCCACTGTCTGCGTGAGCGTGCCGCCGACAAACTGACTGGCCACGCCGCCGCTGCTACCGGCCCAGACAAGACCCGAGCCGGTCATGGCGGTCGTGCCGGCGGCGACGACACCGGCGACGGCGACGCCGCCGAGGAGCTGAAGCATGCTCATGCTGCGCATAATTTCCCCCTGTTTTGGTAGCCACCGGCCGGTCGGCCCTTGGCTGAAACCCGGCTCCGCCGGGCTCGTGCTGGTGTCGGCGGACTTCCATGCCCGCCTCGGACAACTGATGAATCGGCTGTGCGAGCGGGCTGAGTGAACGTTTGCCGAGTGGCTTTTCTGGCAAATCGCTGTGGGTTCGACACCACCCGTTGCCCTGGGTCCGCCGCGACCCCGTGAGCCCCGGCACGCCCACCCCGGACATCGACGGCGAAGGCGTCTGAGAGAGTGGGTCAGGTGGGCGAACGGGTACTCGAAGCTGACTGCGCGAGCTGCGCCGCCCTCTGTTGCGTGGCTCCGGCGTTCGCTAAATCGTCAGACTTCGCCATCGACAAAGCTCCCGGCCGCCCCTGTCCCCACCTGGGCGGTGACTTTCGCTGCACGATCCACGAACGGCTCGATGACAAGGGGTTTCACGGCTGCGTCGTCTTCGACTGTTTCGGTGCCGGCCAGCGGATCACCCAGGAGACGTTCGGCGGCCGCGGCTGGCGGGAGGCACCCGACATGCTCGCCCTGCTGCCGATCGTGCGGCCGCTGCACGAGCTGATGTGGCTGCTCACCGAGGCGCTCAAGCTCGACGAGGCGAAGAAGCTGCACGCGAAGCTGCGCGACGCGCGGGACGAGACCGACCGGCTGGCGGGCGGCGACGCGGCCGCTTTGAAACGGCTCGATCTGGACGCGTACCGCAGCGAGGTCAACCCTCTCCTGCAGCAAGCGAGCCACCTGGCCCGGGGCGGCACGCCCCGAAAGGATCACCGGGGTGCCAATCTGATCGGGCGCCGGATGCGTGGGGCCGATCTTCGCGGGGCGAGCCTGCGTGGGGCGCTGCTCATCGGTGCCGATCTGCGGGACGCTGACCTGCGGCGGGCCGATTTCACCGGGGCCGACCTGCGGGGGGCCGACCTGCGGGGGGCCGATCTGACCGGGGCGTTGTTCCTGACCGGGGCCCAGTTGCGCGCCGCGGTGGTGTGACAGAAGGGCTCAGCCGGTCCCGTCACCCCTAGGATGTGAGAATGGTTTGGCTGCTGACCGTTGTCGGGATCGTCGGTCTGCTGCTTTTCGACTACTTCTTCCACGTCCGGCGCGCGCACGTGCCGACCGTCGGCGAGGCGGCCGGGTGGACCGCGATCTACATGTCGATCGCGGTCCTGTTCGGGCTGGGGGTCGCGATCTTCGGCGGCGGCGCCATGGGCACGCAGTACTTCGCCGGTTACGTCACCGAGGAAGCGCTCTCGGTCGACAACCTCTTCGTGTTCCTGCTGCTGCTCGGCAGCTTCAAGGTGCCCCGCGCCGACCAGCAGAAGGTGTTGCTCGTCGGCATCGCGGTGTCGCTGGTCGCGCGCACCGGCTTCATCCTGCTCGGCGCCGCGCTGATCGACTCGTTCGCCTGGGTGTTCTACGTGTTCGGGCTGATCCTGCTGGTCACCGCCGGCAACCTGCTTCGCCAGCAGGGCACCGAGGAGGAGACGCCCGACAACATCATCATCCGGGCCGCGCGCCGGGTGTTGCGCACCTCCGACACGTACGACGGCGACAAGATGTTCACCCGGCAGGCCGGGCGCCGGGTGATGACGCCGATGCTGCTGGTCATGGTGGCGATCGGCGGCACCGACATCCTGTTCGCGCTCGACTCGATCCCGGCGATCTTCGGCCTCACGCAGAACGTCTACCTGGTCTTCACCGCGACCGCGTTCTCGCTGCTCGGGCTGCGTCAGCTCTACTTCCTGATCGACGGGCTGCTCGACCGGCTGGTCTACCTGTCCTACGGTCTGGCCGCGATCCTGGCGCTGATCGGCGGCAAGCTGATCCTGCACTCCATGCACGAGAACAACGTGCCGTTCATCAACGACGGCGACCCGATCCACGTCTACCAGATCTCGACCGGGCTGTCCCTGACGATCATCGTGTCGGTGCTGCTCCTCACCGTCGTGGTGTCGCTGCTGAGTGCGAAGGGCCGCGCCCAGATGTACACGGCCGCCGCCCGCCGGCACGCGCTGGAGTTCCTCGGCATCGAGACCGATCCGGCCTACTGCGACGAGATCTTCCATCGGCTGCTGGTGGAGGAGGAGCATCTCAAGTCGCTGCCCGAGCGCTACCGCGAGAAGGTGCGCTCGGAGGACGAGCTCATGGATCTCGTCCACCGCGCCCACACGGTCCACGAGAGCCGGGTGGCCGAGGGCAGGTGTTTCGCTCCCGGCGGGGCGGTCACGAAGGGCCGGGCGGGCCGGGCGGGTCGGCGGCGCCCGGTGGGCACGTCACCGCAGGTGGTGGGTGACGCCCGCGGGCGTACGCCCGAGAAGCGTCCCCGTCCGTCCGAGGGCTGACCGGGGTCAGGCGTTGCGGTGACGCGTGCCGTGCTCGTCGCCGACCGGCCGTTGACCCGTGGTCCGGGCCCGGGCCGAGTTCCCGGCGAAGCGAGCCGCGGTGCGCCGCGCCGCCTCGGCCCGGTCTTCGGCCGCCGGGCCGTTGTCGCCCTCGGCGAGGAACGACGACAGGTTGGTGGTCTGCGTCTCGTAGCGTTCGAGGGACTGCTCGGCCCCCGCATTGGCCGAGACCAGGCCGGCCACCCGCGCGGCCAGGTCGGCGGCCCGTGAGGCGAGGTCGGTGTATTGGGGTTCGGGTGCCCGCACCGGAGGCGAGGCCGGGAGCGGGTGCGGCGCGGGCATCGGTTGGGGCGGGGGCTGGTAATCCGCGTACGGATGCGCCTCGTACTCGGCGTGCTGGTGCTCGGCGGCGTAGCCGCCCCGGTCGGGGGCGTAACCCGGGTAGCCGTTCTGATCGTCCGCGTAGTCGGCCGGCAGATATTCGTCGAGGAACGGCTCCTGCTCCCAGCCCGCCGCCTCAACCGGCGCCGCCGCCGGCCAGGCCCCGGTGCCGACCGGCCCCTCGACCGCCATCGAACCGAGCAGTGAGACCGTCTGGCCCTCGCCGCCCTGATAGTTGTTGAACTCCGGCCCGATCACCAGCCGCGACAGCATGCGGGCCTGCGGCGCCGCCAGCCCGAGTTCGCCCGAGTGCTCGACCCGGAACCGGGCGATCGACTGGCGCAGCACGTTGGCCAGCCGGTCGGCGTCGCCGACGGTGGCCAGGTCGCCGCCCGCGAACACCAGCGCCGGGAACGCGCCCCCGGGCCCGTTGCACACCAGCTGGATCTGGGTCACCGTGGCCGAGCGCCCGGTGTCGCGGTTGCCCGGCTGCACCCGTAGGTGCTGCGGCCACAGCCAGTGCAGTTCGCCGCCGGCCGGCCCGGCCGGGTCGACGAAGATCACCCGAGTCTCGGTGACGACGACGCCGGTCTCCTCGGGGAGGGTCCAGCGGGGGAGCGAGGCGGGCTCGTCGAACGCGTACTCGGCGACAGCGCAGCGGCCGGTCCAGAGGATCCGCTCGGTGCCGAGCGATTCCTGCAGGCTGCGGACCGGCTCGAAGCCCGAAGCGGACAGGAAGAACATGTCGGGCACGTCGAGCCATCTCCCCTGGTTGGCGGCCGCATCCCAGAACACGGCCTCCTGACGATTACAACCGTGTGTTATCGACGGGGACAAGTCAACGCGGCGGAATCACACCGGATTTCCTGACGAGTACACGACAGGGCCAATCTACTGGGCCTTATGGCCTGATTCTGATTACCGACGGTGACTGAACAGACCCTCGGGTGGGTTCGGTGATGCCACCGCGACACTGTCGGTGACAACGGCCGCTCCGGCCGCGAATCGGTCGAGGTCGGTCTCGACCCGGCCCGGGAACCAGTCGCCGGCCGCCCGCCGGGTCAGCTCGGCGATCGGCGGCGGGGTGCGGCCGGCCAGCACGACCAGGTTGCCGAAGCGCCGCCCACGCAGCACCGCCGCGTCGGCGATCAGGCATGCCTCGGGCAGCACCGAACGGATCGTGGCCACCTGCGCCCGGGCGTGTCGCAGCGGCGGCCCGTCGGCGATGTTGGCGATCAGCCGGCCGCTCGGGGCGAGCACCCGGGCGGCGGCCCGGATGAACTCGACCGACGCGAGGTGGGCCGGGGTGCGGGCGCCCGCGAAGACGTCGACCACGACCACGTCGTACCCCGCCTCGCGCATGCCTTCGACGGCGGCCCGCGCGTCGGCGACGCGTACGCGAACAGCTGCCTTGGCCGAAAGCGGAAGCGCTCGTCGCACCAGTTCGACCAGCGGGCCGTCGATCTCCACCACCCGCTGGGCCGATCCGGGCCGGGTGGCCGCGACATAGCGGGGCAGGGTGAGCGCGCCGCCGCCCAGGTGCAGGACGCGCAGCGGTTCGCCGGGCGGCGCGCTCAGGTCGATCGCGGCGGCGATCCGGCGCACGTATTCGAACTCGAGATAGGTCGGCTCGGCCAGGTCGACGTGCGACTGCGGGGCGCCGTCGAGCAGCAGCGTGAAGGCGGTGTCGCGGTCAGGGTCGGGCACCAGTTCGGCCACCCCGGAGGCGACCGTCTCGACAATGCGTGCCGTCCGCCTGCGCTGTGCCACCGGACAAGTATGCCGGTAGCAGTTTCGGGGATATTTTTCGCGAAACGCCCATATGGGCAGCTCACGCCAGGTCACACTGTCCACGGCAACGGAAAGGAGCCGGTCGTGTCCACGAGCAACCTGCTGGCGCACATCATCGGCGAGCAGCCGCGCCGCACCCTGGAGCCGCCACCGGCCGGCCAGATGCCCGCGATCCTGGCCGCCGCTCAGCAGGAGGCCGGCCCGCCGCTGCGGATCCGGCGGTTCGAATCCGAGGACGGCCCGGCCTTCTGGCGCTGGGACTGCGCGCACTGTGGCGAGTACGGCGGGGGCCGGCACCACGCCGATGCGGTCACCCGCGCCATGCGGCACTGCACCGAGCACCCGGGACACCGTTCGTCCCTGCTGCCCCCGGCGCTGTGCCGCCAGCGCGACGTCTTCCTGCCCCTGCACCCGATGCTCTTCGCCGTCGACGACGACCCCGGGCCGGAGCCGTTCTAGCCGGCGATCTAAGAAGGCTCGCCGGTGCGCTTCTGCGCCTCGTCGACGGCCTTGTCGATCTGCGACGTGTACTTGTGGTCGGTCTTGCGGTCGACCACGTCACCGACCTTGTCGAGCGCCTTGTCGACCTGCTCGTCGTGCTTGTCGATGAAGTCCTTGGCCTTGTCGAGGAAGCTCATCGGGTCTCCTTTCGCGGAAGTGGGGCGGCGGGCGCCTTCCGGGACGAGAGCACCGCGGCCGTCCGGGCGATCCGCGGGTCCGCGGCGATCTCGTCCAGGTCGGCGCGCAGGGGCCGGCGCCAGTTCGGGTACTCGTCGGTGGTGCCGGGCAGGTTGGGCTGGTCGATCTCGCCGAGCACGTCGTAGAGCGAGGCGGTGACGAACCGGCACGGAGTGCCGGCCAGGAACTCGTGCATCGCCAGGATGATCTCGTCGGTGCTGCTCTTCTCGGTGATCAGGCCGTCCTTCTCCAGAAGCGCCAGCAGGGCCGCACGGTCCTCGTCGGCCGCCGCCGTCTCCTCCTCGATCGAGCCCGCCAGCTGCCCCAATTCGGCCCGCACCCGCACCTGCTCCCCGGTCAGGAACCCGGCCGCGGTCGGCAGGTCGTGGGTCGAGACGCTGGCCAGCGCGTTGCGTGGGTAGTCGGCGGCGGCGATGAACGGCTGTCCCTCAGCCTCCCAGACCCGGGTGAACCAGAGAACCGCCGACCCGAGCATGTTCATCCGTTCCAGCGTCTCGGTCACGACCTTCTGCACCGTGCCGAGGTCCTCGCCGATCACTACCGCGCCGGCCCGGGTGGCCTCCAGAGCCAGGATGCCGAGCATCGCCTCGGGGTCGTAGTGCACGTAGGTGCCCTCGGCCGGGCCCATGCCCGGCGGCACCCACCACAGCCGCCACAGCCCGGCCACATGGTCGACCCGCAGGCCACCGGCCCGCTGGAAGATGCGCCGCAGCATGTCGCGGTAGGCCGCGTACCCGGTCTCGATCAGCTGGTCGGGACGCCAGGCAGCCAGACCCCAGTCCTGCCCGAGCTGGTTGAACGCGTCCGGCGGGGCGCCGGTGTGCACCCCGGCGGCGAGCACGTCCTGCAGGAGCCAGCCGTCGGCCCCGTCGGGGTCGATGCCGACGGCCAGGTCATGCACGATGCCGACCGGCATCCCGGCCTCTTTCGCCGCCGCGTTCGCGGCGGCGAGCTGCTCGGTCAGGAGACGCTGCAGCCAGGCGTGGAAGGCGACGCGCTCGCTTTCGTACGCGCGGACAGCCGCCGAGTCGGGCCGGCGATAGTCCTCCGGCCACTCGGTCCAGTGGGGACCGAACCGTTCGGCGAGCGCACAGAACCGGGCGAAGTCCGCCAGCCCGGGATCGGACGCCAGGTCGACCTCCCCGGCCAGCGGCCAGAGCAGCTCGAGCGCCGCCCGCTTGGCCTGCCAGACCGCGGTGTAGTCGATCAGCTCGCCGAGTTCCGGCCGCAGCGCGTCGACCTGCCCGCGCAGGGCGGGATCGGCCCGCCGGTATTCCGGCGTGTCGGAGATCCGCAGGTAGAGCGGGTTGGCGAACCGCCGGCTGGACGGTGAATAGGGCGAGTCGGGCACCGGCAGCGTCGGCGTGATCGCGTGCAGCGGGTTGAGCAGGATCAGCCCCGGCGACCCGGCCGACGGCAGAAAGTCCGTCAGGTCGCCGAGGTCGCCCATGCCCCACGACCGGTCCGAGTGCAGCGCGTACAGCTGGAGCATCCAGCCCCAGCTCTGCGGCGCCTCGGGCAGCGCCTCGGGCACCACGACCAGCGTGCTCTCGCGGCCGTCGACCCGCAGCGTGTGATAGCCGAGCGGAAGGTCGTCCGGCACCTCGTCGACTTCGAGTGAAGAACCGTCCTCGAGCGTGATGGTTCCCGGGCCGGGCAGCGGCCGGCCGGAGCCCTCGCGCACGACCACGGTGCCGGGCTGCTTCTGCTCCCGGCGCCGGGCCAGCGCCGAGGCGATCGCCGCCGGGGAGGTGGCGTCCACGCCGAGCAGGCCCAGAACCGCGATCACCGACTCGGGCGCGACGTCCTTGCGCTCGCGGTGCCAGTCCTCGTACCAGGTGGCCACCCCGCAGGCCTCGGCCAATGCCACCAGATCGGCGTCCATCCGCACCCCTTTCGTCTTGTCTGCTGCTCATACCCTGCCAAATCGAGGGCACTCCCCACTAACGCCTTGCCTAGCCGATTCAGGATGGACTCATGTCTGCAGTGGTGAAGTGGTGGTCGCGGCTCGCCGCGGCCGTGACCGGCGCGACGCTCACGCTGGTCGTCCCGGTGCATGCCTGGGCGGCGAGCAACGGCGTCGCCGACGTGGCGATCGAGGCGGCCCGCTACCGCCGGCGTCGCACCGGCTTCGGGGCGGTCGGATTCGTGGGCGGCCTGTGCTGCCTGTTCGTGGTGGCCGCGATCGTGCTGGTGGTCCTGCTGGTGCGCCGCGGCCGTCGTCGCCCGAAGTAGGTTTCCGGCGAAAGGCCGCGGCCGTTGTCGCCCGAGGCAGGTTTCCGGCGAAAGGCCCGGCGCCCCCGGACGCGCTCGTCCTAGCGTGGGGAAATGCGGATCCGAAGCATCGCGCTCGGCACCGGGGTCGCCGTCATGCTCTGCGTCCCGCTCGCCGTCGCGGCCGTCGCGGCCGGTGCCAGCGACGAGGTGCTGCTGTCGCGCGACCGCCCGGCGATCGCCTCGTCGGTGCTCGGCCCGCGGTGGGCGGCCGACGACGCGACCGATCCGGCCGGCGACACTCGGTGGGCCAGCGCGGACGGGGCGGGCACCCAGTGGCTGCGCGTCGACCTGGGCGCGGTGCGCACGTTCGACCGGGTGCGGTTGCGCTGGGAGAAGGCGTACGCCAGGACCTATCGCGTGCAGACCTCGGACGACGGCGCGAACTGGACCGGTCTGTTCACCACCCGGTCGGGCAACGGCGGCACCGACGACCTGACGAAGCTCGCCGGCCACGGCCGGTACGTCCGCGTGCTGGCCACCCAGAGGGGCCGCGTCACCGGCGGCTACTCGCTGTGGGATCTCCAGGTCTACGGTCCGGCCGGTCCGACCGTGAACGTGACCGAGAAGCTGCCCGCCACCGCCGCTCTCGCCGCCGGTCTGGACAACGCCGGCAAGAAGGAGACCGCGCTCGAACTGGTCGCGAGCGCCGAGAACTCGACGTTGAACTGGCGCCGGGAGTTCGGCTACATCGAGGACATCCACGACGGCCGGGGCTACACGGGCGGGATCATCGGTTTCTGCTCCGGCACGTCGGACATGCTCGCGGTCGTCGAGGAGTACACCCGTCGCGAGCCGGGGAACGTGCTCGCGGCGTACCTTCCGGCCCTGCGCAAGGTGGACGGCTCGGACTCGCACGCCGGGCTCGACCCGGGCTTTCCCGTCGCCTGGAAGGCGGCGGGCACCGACCCGGTCTTCCAGAAGGTGCAGGCGGACGAGCGCGACCGGATGTACTTCCAGCCGGCGGTGCGCCTGGCCGTGCGGGACGGGCTGCGCGCGCTCGGGCAGTTCGCCTACTACGACGCCGCGGTGATGCACGGCGTCTCGGGGCTGCGCGGGATCCGGGCCGCCGCGATGCGGAAGGCGTCACTGCCGGCCCAGGGCGGCGACGAGATCACCTATCTGGGGGCGTTCCTGGACGCCCGGGTCGCCGAGATGCGCACCGAGGAGGCGCACAGCGACACGACGCGGGTCGACACCGCGCAGCGCCGGTTTCTCGCCGCGAGCAACCTCGACCTGGTGCCGCCGCTGTCCTGGAAGGTCTACGGGGACCCGTACCGGATTACCCCTTAGCCGACTTTCTGGAACAGGTTGGGCAGCGCGGTGGGCTCCCAGCCGGGCAGTGAGGTGTGCGCTTCCTTGACCTTGTAGGTCACGCCCTCGTAGGTGACCAGGTCGCCGGCCTGGTAGTTGGTGTAGGGCTTCCACGGCGACGCGGCGGGGACCGTCGTCTTGCTCGGGGTGGGCGAAGGGGAAGGGGACGAGGTGGGGGACGGGCTCGCCGAGGGGGAGTCGCTGGGCGATTCGGAAGGCAGCGGGCCGGGGCGGCCGAAGACCGAGACGTGCACGAAATCGATGATCATCCGCACCGGGGACATGCCGTCGGTCGCCAGGTTGAACACCAGCACGATGCCGTCCGGCGCGTTGTCCGGCAGCAGCCGCAGCGAGGGGTGCCCGTCGACCGACCAGACGATCGCCTTGGGAGACCAGTCGATCTCGTACGTGTGGAAGCCGTCGCCGTCGGTCGGGTCGATGCCGCCGCGCAGCGTCTGCAGCCGGCCCGGGATGACGCGTCCGTAGCGGTCGAGCACGCTGAACGCCCGCCACGCGCCGGTCGCCCGGCTCGCCTCGATGCGGGCCTCGGCGTGGCCGTACTTCTGGCCGAACGCCTGCCGGGTGCGCAGCAGCCGGGTGACCACCAGGTCGCCGTCGCCGTCCTGGACGCCGTTGCCGGGGTCGCCGTCGAGGCTCCACTTGGCGAGGTCGAGGGCGGTGCCCGGGGTGCCGGCGAAGTCGTCGGCGAAGGCGGGGTGGGAGACCGACGCGGACGCGGCGTCGTTGCGTCCGGGCAGCCAGATGGAGGCGGCCAGCCCGGCGGCGGCGACGGCGAGCGCGGCCAGCGAACGCGGCCGGATCGACCACTTCGATCCGTCTGTGCGGTGACGTGGCTGGTGCACCCCTACCCCCTAGCTAATTCACAGCAGGCACACCATTCACGAGAGCCGCTCACGTTGCAAGATCGGAGGGTCGCTCTTAAGGCTCTCTTAAGGAAGTCCGGCTGCTGACCCGGACCGTCGTCCCGCCGCTGCCGGTCGTCATCTCGAAATCGTCGGTCAGTTCCTCGGCCAGCCACAGCCCCCAGCCGCCGGACTGGCCGGCCGCCGGGCGCCCCGTTCGGTGGCCGTCGAGCGGACCGGGCAGGCCCGGCCCGCGGTCGCTGACCTCGCACACCACCCGGTCGCCGGTGTGCCGCAGGGTGAGCCCGCCGGCGCCCCCGCCGTGCCGCACCGCGTTGGTGAGCAGTTCGTTGATCGCCACCACGAAGTCGTCCAGCCGGTCGCCGCTCAGCCCGGCCCCGGCGGCGCAGGACGCGACGGCGTGCCGCAGCGCGGTGATCGTGCTGCGGTCGAACACTTCGCGGAGAAGGACGTCGTCGCGGATGCATCCGACGGTAGGCGACGGCCGATCTTCCCGCAGAGCGGGGCCGCGCCGGCGTCCCGCCTGTGGGAGCCTCGGTGCATGGCGCAGGCCCCTCTGTGGCGGGCGATCGCGGTCTATCGCATCGCCGCGCTGGTCTACGCCACGATTCTGATCATCCGCAATTTCCAGCAGTACGAGCGGCCGATGCTCGCGTGGCCGGTTCTCGTGGTGATGGGCGCCTGGACGATCACCACCACCTACGCCTACTACTACCCGGCCCGCCGCCGTCCCCTGCTCCTGGTCGCCGACCAACTGATCACCATGGCCGCGCTGGCGAGCAGCATCTGGATCGTCGGGCGGCCCGCGCTCGCCGAGGGCAAGCCGACGCTGGCCGTCGCCTGGCACGTCGCACCGGTGCTGGCGTGGGCGGTGTTCGGCGGCCGGCGCGGCGGCATCGCGGCGGCGGTCGCGATGGGCGCCACCGATCTCGTCACGCGCGCGCACAACGACCAGGCGGCATACACCGGGTCGGTGCTGATGCTGCTCGCCGCGATCGCGGTCGGCTACCTGGCGCGCGTCGCCGAGGCGTCGCAGGAGCGGCTGCAGCGGGCGATCGAGCTGGAGGCCGCGACCCGCGAGCGCGAGCGGCTGGCCCGCGACATCCACGACTCGGTGCTCCAGGTGCTCGCGCTGGTCCGGCACCGGGGCGCCGGTCTCGACGGGGAGGCGGGCGAGCTGGCCCGGCTGGCCGGCGAGCAGGAGGAGGCGCTGCGCAACATGGTCGCCGGGCATGCCTCCGCCGGGGCCGATCAGGTCGGCGAGGCCGACCTGATGGCCCTGCTCCTGCCGCGGGCGTCGGCCGAGGTCTCGGTGGCGGGTCCGGCCGATCCTGTACGCCTCCCCGAGCGCACCGCCCGCGAACTGGCGGCCGCGGTCGCCGCCGCCCTCGACAACGTGTTCCGGCACTGCCCGTCCGGCACGAAGGCGTACGTACTGGTCGAGCAGGAGCCGGGCGCGGTCACGGTGACCGTGCGGGACGAGGGCGACGGCATCTCGGCCGACCGTCTCGAGCAGGCCGCGGCCCAGGGCCGGCTCGGCGTCACCCAGTCGATCCGCGGCCGCATCGCCGATCTCGGTGGCCGGGTCCACATCACGTCGGCCCCGGGTGACGGCGCCGAGGTCGAGATGGTGGTGCCGATATCGTGACCGCCGTGACGACTCCGATGCGCGTGATGGTGGTCGACGACCACCCGATGTGGCGCGAGGGCGTGAGCCGTGACCTCGCCGCGGCCGGTTACGACGTGGTCGCCGGGATCGGCGAGGGCCGGCAGGCCGTCCGGATCGCCGCGGCCGCCCGCCCCGACGTGGTCGTCCTCGACCTCCAGCTGCCCGACGTCTCCGGCGTCGAGGTGATCAACGGGCTACGCGAGGCGCTCGGCGAGGTCCGCATCCTCATGCTCTCGGCCAGCGGCGAGCAGCGCGACGTGCTCGACGCGATGAAGGCGGGCGCGACCGGCTACCTGCTCAAGTCGGCCGGCCTGGCCGAGTTCCTCGACGCGGTGGCCCGCACCGCGGCCGGCGACACCGTCTTCACCCCGGGCCTGGCCGGTCTGGTGCTGGGCGAGTTCCGCCGGCTGGCGGTCGAGCCGTCCGGGCCCGGCGGGATCACCCCGAAGCTCACCGAGCGCGAGACCGAGGTGCTGCGGCTGGTCGCCAAGGGGTTGTCCTATCGGCAGATCGCCGAGCGGCTGGTGCTGAGCCACCGCACGGTGCAGAACCACGTGCAGAACACGCTCGGCAAACTCCAGCTGCACAACCGGGTCGAGCTCACCCGGTACGCGATCGAGCAGGGGCTCGACGACTAGGGTCGGTCCGGTGGACCACGCCGCAGCCCCGCGTGATCCGCCGGACAGACCCTGGTCCGGACAGACCCTGGTCGGACAGACCCTGGTCCGGACAGACCCTAAGTCTGGACAGACCCTAGTCCGGGCCGATCTCGGCCGAGACGAGCGAGCGGGCCCGGGGCACGAGTTCCTCGTCGAGGTCGTCATCGTCGTAGACCGAGCGCTCGGCCTCGGGATCCCAGTTCGGACTGGCACCCCACGCGTCGGCGTCAAAGGCCGGTGGAGCGTCATCGTCCATAACCGGAAATTACCTCATATTATCGGCGCCGATCCGGTCATCGCCGTCCTTGCCCGCGCCGAGCAGCGCCCACACAACCTTCCCGTGGGGCAGCGGCAGGCTGCCCCAGCGGGTCGCGACCGAGTCGATCAGCAGCATGCCGCGCCCGCCGTACGAGGTCGCTCCCGGCGCCCCGGTGAACGACGGCACCCGGGTCGACTCGTCCCGCACCGCGACGGCCAGCCCGCCGTCGCGAACCGCCAGCAGCACGACCATCGGGGTCCGTGCGTGCGCGACCACGTTGTTGACCATCTCGGTGACCACGATGCAGGCCGACCCGGCCAGCTCGGAGCGGCCCCAGAGCTCGCACGCCTCGGTGATCGTCTCGCGCGCGCGGCGGGCCGCGCCCACCGCCGGCTCCAGGCTCAGCGCCAGCCGGTGATCGGGGTGCGGCGGGCCGAGCGCGCCGAAGGCCTCCGCGGGGGTCGGCCAGACCGGCCAGCCGGTGTCCCGCCACCGGGCGGCATGGTGCGGGTCGGCCAGGGCGAGCCGGGCGGCGGGCCAGTCGGCGGTCTCCTCGCGCAGGTCACGCAGCGCGCCGGCGGCGGCCGGCTCGGCCAGGCTCAGGTCGGCGACGTCGAGCACGATCGCCTCGGGCTGCCCGGCGAGCACGTCGAGCAGCGCCGACCGTATTTCGGGCGCGGTCTCCCGGTCGAGCACCCCGGTCAGCCGGACCAGCGGAAAAGCCTGGTCGTCGGCGACCCGGTGCCGTACCTCGCTGGGCATGATCGCTCCATTGTGCATAACGCGTCCCCCGTTCGCATTTCGGCGAGGCGAGAGCCGGGGCCTGGGGCTACCTCACGGGCTGACTGCGCTGACCGGGACATACGCGCAGAATGAGCATTACCGGGATGTACCCCGAGCGGGCGTTCCCATGCGCGGGACCGACCGGCCCCTCAGCGGCTGGTGGTCGCGGTGCGCAGGCGCGGGTCGGGGCGACGGGCGGGCGTGGTCGCGTGGTGGTGCTGCGGCTCCGCATAGCGGGTCAGGCCGATCACCGCGCCGAGCGTGACGATGAAGCCGAGCCCGGCCAGCCATCCGCGGCCCGGCTCGATGCGGTCGCCGAGCACCAGCAGGCCGACGATCGCGGCCGGCACCGCGCCGGCGGCGTCCATGGCGGCCACCGCGGCCGTCGTCGAGCCGCGCTGCATGGCCAGGCCGAGCAGCAGCTGACCGACCAGCGAGTGCACGAGCACCAGATAGAGCAGCGGGTTGGTGAGGAAGCCGGCCACGGTGTGCTCGTTGGTCAGCGGCCGGGCGGCGATCGCGGCGGCCGAGAAGTCGACACCGGCCAGCGAGCCGAGCACGACCGAGCCGACCGCGCCGTGCAGGCGTACGGAAAAATAGCCCAGCCCGGCGATCACCAGGACCGATACGGCGAGCGCGACCACCATCCCGGGCCCGATCCGGCGCGAATGCGCCGGCTGCGCCGACAGCACCAGGGCGCAGATGCCGCCCAGCAGCAGGGCCAGGAGCGCCAGCTCGGAGGTGGGCAGGCTCCACTTCAGCACGATCACGCCGAGCAGCGCGGTCACGCCGAGCCCGGCCGCGACGCTGGCCTGCACCAGGAACAGCGGAAGATCACGCCGGGCCAGGAAGGCGAGGACGAACCCGAGCGTCTGGAACCCGATGCCGGCCAGGTAGCAACGCTGGCCGGCCAGCCGCAACAGCAGACCGGGGTCGAAGGTGTGGTGCATCGTCGTCCGGGTCGCGGCCCGGGACTGGAGCAGGTTGGCGACCCCGTACGCCATGATCATGGCGGCGAGGAAGAACCAGCCGGAGGACACCACGAGACGCACGATAGACCAGCCCGATGGCGCGGGTGCACCGGATCAGCGGGTGAGGGCGGTCAGGATCGTCTCGTGCAGCAGGCCGTTGGTCGCGATCGAGGACGTCTTGTCGCCCGCCGGCCGCCCGCCCAGGTCGGTGATCCTGCCGCCCGCCTCCTGGATGATCGGGATGAGCGCGGCCACGTCCCACAGCGACAGCTCGGCCTCGATCATCACGTCGAGCGCGCCCTCGGCCAGCAGCATGTAGCCGTAGAAGTCGCCGTAGGCCCGGCTGCGCCACGCGTCCAGGCTCAGGTCGACGACCGGTCGCAGCAGCCCGCGATCGGCCCAGCCGGACAGGCTCGCGTAGCAGAAGCTCGCGTCTGCCAGCTCGCGCACGCCCGACACGTGGATGCGTGTCGCGGCGCGCTGGTGCTTTCCCGCGTACGCGCCCAGACCCGTCGCCCCCCACCAACGCCGGCCCAGCGCCGGCGCCGAGACCAGGCCCGCCACGGGCGTGTCGCCTTCGAGCAGGGCGATCAGCGTGGCCCACACCGGTACGCCGCGGACGAAGTTCTTGGTGCCGTCGATCGGGTCGATCACCCAGCGCCGGGTGCCGTGGCCGGCGGCAGCCTCGGACACGCCGAACTCCTCACCGAGCACCGCGTCGCGCGGTCGCGCCCGCGC
>DASWRZ010000352.1:0-3067 GCA_036402935.1 Actinoplanes sp. | reverse complement strand
GCGGCGATCGCCGACACCGCGTCGGTCGACCGGCGCTTCAAGGCGATCAAGGGCCTGGAGAACGCGAACCCCGGCCTCAACGTCTCGGTCACCATCCCGGTGCTCGAGAGCGGCCCGGACACCTGGGGCAAGGCGTTCCTGGCCAACGCCGCGTCCAACGGCGTCCGGCTCGACATCATCAACGCGATGGCGATGGACTACGGCCACCCCAACTCCGACATGGCCACCGCCGCCGAGACGGCGGCGGCGGGCACCCTGTCGGCGGCCCGGGCGGCCGGGCTCAACGTCAGCTACGCCAACATCGGCATCACCCCGATGATCGGTCAGAACGACACCGCGGGCGACGTGGTCAGCCAGGCCAACGCCCAGACCATCGTCAACTGGGCGCACGCCAACGGCATCGGCCGGCTCGCCTTCTGGTCGGTCGGCCGCGACCAGCCCTGCTCGGGCGGCGGCGTCTCGCCGAACTGCTCCGGTCTCGGTGGCAGCGCGCTCGACTTCACCAAAATCTTCAATTCCGGCGGTGGCGGCACCGGCCCGACCACGCCCCCGACGACCAAGCCGCCGACGACCAGGCCCACCACACCCCCGACCACGCCGCCCACCACCCAGCCCGGGGCGACCACGTGGGTGGCCAACCACGCCTACAAGGTCGGCGACGTCGTCACCTACAACGGCGTGAGCTACAAGTGCCTGCAGAGCCACACCTCGCTGGTCGGCTGGGAACCGCCCAACGTGCCGGCCCTCTGGCAGCGCCTCTGACCCCGGTGGACAGCCGCGCGAAGTTGTCGTAGGCGGCTGGTCTACTCGGCCCCACCCAGTGCCGGGGTGGGGGCGGCCCGTGGAAGGCGGTCATACGGCAAGATTTCTCGCATGACCGCCTCCCGCCCGCCGATGGCGGAACAATTCGATCTTCAACCGCACCCCGAGGGTGGCTGGTACCGCGAGACCTTCCGCTCATCGCGGAGACTCACGCTTGAGGGGTACGACGGTGAGCGCTCGACCGCCACCGCCATCTACTTCCTCCTGAACCCGGGCGAGGAGTCGGCCTGGCACGTCGTGAAGTCGGACGAACTCTGGTTCTGGCACGCCGGCGGCCCGCTCACCCTGCGCCTGGGCAGCAACGGCCCCTCGCCGGGCGATGCGACCGAACTCACGCTCGGCGTCGCCCCCGGCGCCGAGCCGCAGATCCTGATCCCGGCCGGCCACTGGCAGGCCGCCGCCCCGGCGGCCGACGAATACGTGCTGGTCAGCTGCGTGGTCTCGCCCGGCTTCGACTTCGCCGACTTCCGCCTGGCCTAGAGGCCAAGACTGAACAAAGCGTGGGTCATGCGCCGGGATGGCCCACGCTTTTTTCGGCACGGCGGGAATTCCACCGTAGAATCCTCAGTTGTCAAACCTGAGTGCACAACGCTCAACACTGAGAACGCTTCCCGAAGGAACCACCCATGTTGCTTCGTAGCGCGACCGTCCGCGATCTCGACCGGATCACGGCCCGCGTCTTCGATACCACGACCCGGAACTCCGGCGCCCGCCTGGACGCCTACCGGATCGACGACATCTTCTACATCGACATCGACCTGCCCGGCGTCGACCCGGTCAGCATCGAGGTCACCGTCGACCGCAAGATCCTGACCGTCCGGGCCGAGCGCAAGCGCCCCGAGGCCGAGGGCCTGCGGCTGCTGATCGCCGAGCGCCCGATGGGCACCGTCACCCGCCAGGTCTTCCTCTCCGAGACCCTGGACACCGACCGTCTCGAGGCCCGCTACGACAACGGCGTGCTGACCCTGAGCATCCCGGTGATCGAGAAGGCGGAGCCGCGCAAGTTCGAGGTCTCCGGCGCCCTCGCCGCCTGATCTCAAACCCCCTCAAACCCTGCGAGGAAGCCGCGCCCGGTTCGGGCGCGGCTTGCTCGTGTACGCGGTGATCAGTGCTCGAACTGCAGCCAGTTCACGTTGACGAACTCGCTGTCCTTGTTGCCGGTGAACGTGAAGAAGACGGTGTGCTTGCCGGTCACCGGCGACGTCAGCGTCACCTCATCGGTCCGCCATGTCTGCCAGTCGCCGGTGGAGGTCACGTTGAGCACGCCGACCGCGGCCTGGGCGGCGTCGTCCAGGTGGATCTCCATCCGTCCGCCGTCGTCCGTTCCCGCGGCCACCCGCACCAGCAGTCTGGTCGCCGGCACCGGTCCGAAGTCCAGGTTGTCGAACCGCATGGAGTCGCCGGTGGATATCCAGCCGACGTTCTGCCCGCCGCCCTGGTCGCTCGTGTCCTGGGTCTGGATGCCGGTCAGCGCGGCCGACTCGGCCTGCAACGTCGGATAGACCGTCGGCTTCGGCGGTGCGCTGGTCGTCGGTGCGGCGGATGGGGTGCTCGGGGAGCCGGGCACGGAGGACGATGACGGCAATGCGGCCGCCGGCGCGGGCGAGGGACTGTCCTGCCAGCGCCCGATGCCGTAGCCGGCCAGCAGCAACGCGACACCGGCGAGTCCGGTGAGGACTCGCCGGCGCATGACGTACGAGCGCGTGCGGTAGACCGACGTCGCCGGCGGCGGTGCGACCAAGATCAGGCCGTTTCGGCGACGATCGACTCGGCCGGCGGCTCGGCGAAGTGGCAGGCCACCAACTGGTTGTCGGGGCCGGTTGCCTTCGTCTCGAGCGGCGGGTCCTGCTCGGCGCAGATGTCCTGGGCCTTCCAGCACCGGGTGCGGAAGCGGCAGCCGGACGGCGGGTTGATCGGGCTCGGCACGTCGCCGACCAGACGGATCCGCGACTTCGGCGGCACCCCGCGGACCACCGCGATGTCGGGCACCGCGGAGAGCAGCGCCTGCGTGTAGGGGTGCTGAGGAGTCTCGTACAGCGTGTCGCGGGGCGCCTCCTCGACCACGCGGCCGAGGTACATCACGGCGACCCGGTCGCAGAAGTGCCGCACCACGCCGAGGTCGTGGGCGATGAAGACGAACGCGATGCCCAGCTCGGAGCGCAGGTTCTCGAGCAGGTTCATGACCTGAGCCTGGATCGACACGTCGAGCGCGGACACCGGCTCGTCGGCCACGATGATCTTCGGC
>DASWRZ010000351.1:0-8195 GCA_036402935.1 Actinoplanes sp. | reverse complement strand
GATCTCCTCGAGCTGGAACGCGATGTCCAGCAGCGGGTCGGGCTTGTCGATCGTCGCGAGCATCTCCTGCGCCGCCTTCTTGACGATCGCGGCGCGCGGGTCGTAGTTCTTGTAGACCCGGTGGCCGAAGCCCATCAGCTTGACGCCCTTCTCCTTGTTCTTCACTCGCGTGACGAAGGAGTTGACGTCGTCGCCGGACGTGTGGATCTGCTGGAGCATCTCGAGGACGGCCGCGTTGGCGCCGCCGTGCAGCGGGCCGGAGAGCGCGTTGATGCCGGCCGAGATGGAGGCGAAGAGGTTGGCCTGGGCCGAGCCGACCAGCCGCACGGACGACGTGGAGCAGTTCTGCTCGTGGTCGGCGTGCAGGATGAACAGCATGTCCAGGATCTTCGCGACCTTGGGGTCGACGTCGTACTGCACCGTCGGCAGGCCGAAGGTCATGCGCAGGAAGTTGTCCACGTAGTCGAGCGAATTGTCCGGGTACGGCAGCGGGTGGCCGATGGACTTCTTGTAGGCGTACGCCGCGATCGTCGGAAGCTTCGCCATCAGACGGATCGCCGAGATCTCCACCTGCTCGGGGTCGAGCGGGTCGAGCGTGTCCTGGTAGAAGGTCGACAGCGCCGTGACCGCGGAGGAGAGGACAGCCATCGGGTGCGCATCGCGCGGGAAGCCGGAGAAGAAGGTGCGCATCTCCTCCTGCAGGAGCGTGTGCACCCGGATCTTGTCGGCGAAGTCGCGCAGCTGCTGGGGCGTCGGAAGCGCGTCGTTGAGCAGGAGGTATGACACCTCGAGGAACGACGACTTCTCGGCCAGCTGCTCGATCGGGTAGCCGCGGTAGCGCAGGATGCCGGCGTCGCCGTCGATGTAGGTGATCGACGACGTGGTGGAGGCCGTGTTGACGAAACCCTGATCGAGGGTGACGAAGCCGGTCTCCTTCAGAAGCGCACTGACGTCGATGCCGCCCGGACCCTCGACCGCCTCACGTACCGGCATGGACAACTGGCCACCGGGGTGGTCGAGCTTGACATCCGTCATGTATTTCCCTCACTTCACCGGCAGATGTCCCATGGAATGTGAAGTTCACCGTAAACCCTCAACCTGAATGGGTCATCAGGTGGCCTCCGGCTGAGGGATTGATCACCAGGATTGACCGCCGGAGATAGATAATGATGGGTGGAGCGACAGCGGAGGTGTGACCGTTGCGGATCCCGACTACGTCCCCGGTGGTGGTAGGTGTCGACGGCACGGCGGCCGGCCTGGCCGCCGTGCGGTTCGGCGCGCGTGAGGCCGTCTCGCGCGGGCGCCTCTTGCGAATAGTGCATGCATTCACCTGGGCCGGCGAAAGTCAGAGCCGTTCGGCCGCCGAGGACCTCCTGGCCGAGGCGACCGCCACGGCCCAGCGTTCCACACCCGGCGTACGGGTGGACCCGCAACTGGTCGACGGCCCGGCCGATCGGGTGCTGATCCAGCTCAGCCGCACGGCCGAGCTGGTGGTGGTGGGAAACGCGGTGCCCGACTCGTCGGTGCTCGTGCATGTCGTGGCCCGGGCGTTCTGCCCGGTCGTGGTGGCTCGCGGCCCGCGCCCGCCGTCCGGCCCGGTGGTCGCCGCGGTCGACGGTTCGCCCTGGTCGGTGCAGGGCTTGCGGCTCGCCGCGATCGAGGCCCGGCGGCGCGGGATCGGTGTCGAGGCGGTGCACGTGGTCAGCCGGGCCGGCTATCGGGCGGAGGACCAGGGCCGGGCGATCCTGGCCGCCGCGGTGGCCGCCGTACCCGAGCTGCGCCGCGCCCGCAGCCGCCTGCTGAGCGGAGTCCCCGGCCCGGCGCTGGCCCGCGCCTCGGCCCGGGCCCGCATTCTCGTGCTCGGCCCGCGCGGCACCAGCGGGGCGGCGATGCTCGGCTCGGTCGCCCGGCATCTGCTGCGCCAGGGCGCCTGCCCGACCGTCTTCGTGCACGGACCGGCCCTGCCCGCCCCGCCCACGCCGGCCCGAGCCGCCAGATCCTCCAACGCGCTCGCGGGATAGGGTCTGCCTTTCCGCTCAGCCGTCGACCTCTCGTACCGATCTGTTTGGTGTCGACGGAATTCGGGAGGCCGGGTTGGGGCGCTGGCACTGGCGTGCGTTCGCCGGGGTCGGCCTGCTCGCGTCCGTGCTGTACACCCTCAACCTGAGCGTGATCCTCTCGGACGTCTGCCTGGCGGTCACCGGGATCGGCACCGTGTGGGCGTGTTTCCGGGGCCCCCGCCGGCACGGCGCCCGGCCGTCCGGCGCGTGGCGGCTGATCGGCGTGGTCGCCCTGTTGTTCCTGGTCGGGGTGATGATCCGCCCGGTCGTGACCGACCTGGCGATGCCGCTGCCGCTGATCGCCGACGCGATCACGATCCCGGCCTACCTTCTGCTCTGCGTGTTCCTCGCCGTGCTGCTGCGCTGCCGGCGCAGCCTCGACCGCAACGCCGTGCTCGACGCCCTGATCGTCGGACTGGGCGGGGCGCTGACCAGCTTCCTGATCCTGGCCGAGCCGGCCGCCGCGATCCCCGACCGCCCCGCCGCCGAGTCGATCATGGCGGGGCTCTATCCGCTCTGCGACATCACGGTCCTGCTGCTGGTCGTCAACCTCACCTTCACCACGCGCACCTGGTCGGTCAGCCTGATCAGCTTTCACGGCGCGCTGATACTGCTGGCGACCGGCGATGCGGCGTACGCGATCGTCGGGCTCCAGGGCCAGATCTACGGCTCGCCGATGCTGAACGTGCCGTTCCTGCTCAGCTACACGCTGATGGGCGTGACCGCGCTGCACCCGTCGGTGGTCGAGCTGAGCCACGCCGACCGGCCGCCGGTGCAGGCCTGGTCGGCCCGCCGGGTCGCGCTGCTCGTGCCGGCGCTGGCGGTGCCGTCGGTGCTGCTGCTGGTCACCGGCGACACCCCGGCCCACCGCTGGATCATCGCGTGCGGCGGGGCGCTGATCGTGACCGCGCTGCTGGTGCGGGCGATCTCGGCCGTACGGGCGCAAGCGAGCGCCCAACGGGCGGCCGAGCACCAGGCCCGGCACGATCCGCTCACCGGTCTGCCCAACCGGCGGGCGATCTCGGCCGAGATCGAGCGGCGGCTGGCCCGGCACGAGGTCTGGGTGTTCCTGCTCGACCTGGACGGGTTCAAGTGGGTCAACGACTCCTGGGGCCACGACACCGGCGACCAGATCGTGATCGAGGCGGCCCGGCGGCTGCGCGCCGTGACGCCCGAGTCGGTACCGGTCGCGCGGGTGGGCGGCGACGAGTTCCTGCTGACCTACGCCGGCGACAAGAAGGGAGCGCTGAGCCTGGCCGACGAGATCCGCGGCTGCTTCGACCGGCCGTTCCCGGTCCGCGACACCGAGATCGCGATCTCCGCGTCGATGGGCATCTCGCACGCGAAGGACGACGGCGGGAGCGCGGCGGTGACCACCGAGGCGCTGATGCGGGACGCCGACACGGCGATGTACCGGGCCAAGGCCGAGGGCCCGGGCCGCTCGACGATCTTCGACACCTCGATGCACGACGAGGTCCGGGCCCGGATCGAGCTCGAGGTCGCCTTGCGCCAGGCGCTGGCGGACGGTCAGCTCTACGTCGCGTACCAGCCGATCGTGCGGCTCTCGACCGGCGAGCCGCTGGGCGCCGAGGCACTGGTCCGCTGGCTGCACCCGGAGCGCGGCCTGATCCCGCCGAGCGTGTTCATCCCGGTCGCGGAGTCGGCCGGCCTGATCGGAACCCTCGGCACCTGGGTGCGGCGCGAGGCGCTGCGCCAGCTCGGGGTGTGGCGTACGGACGGGACCGTGGCCGACGCCTTCTACCTGTCGATCAACGTGTCGGCCCAGCAGTTCAGCGAGCCCGAGATGCCGCTGATCGTGGCGGCGGAGCTGGTCGAGTTCGGCGTACCGGCCCGGGTCGTCGCGCTGGAGATGACCGAGTCGGTGATGGTGGACGGCTCGTCGGTCACCGGCCGGGTGCTCTACGAGCTGCGCGAGCTGGGCGCGAAGCTGCTGATCGACGACTTCGGCACCGGCTTCTCGGCGCTCGGCTACCTGCGCCGGTTCCCGGTCACCGGCGTCAAGATCGACCGATCGTTCGTGACCGGCCTGGGCGCCGACGCGGAGGACGAGGAGATCGTGCGGGCGGTGGTGGCGATGAGCACCGCGATGGGGCTGAGCGTGATCGCCGAGGGGGTGGAGACCCGGTTGCAGCGCGACGCGCTGGCCGCGGTGGGGGTCACCAACGGGCAGGGATGGTTGTGGGGGCCGGCGGTTCCGGCGACCGAGTTCGCCGCGCACTGGCATGCCAGCGGCACCGCGGCCCTCGCGGGCCGGTCGGAACCGACCTAGATTCTGGCAAGCTGGGCGGATGCGCTTCGCGACCTGGAACGTCAACTCGGTCAAGGCCCGTCTTCCCCGCCTGCTCGAATGGCTCGACAGCACGAAGCCCGACGTGCTGTGCCTGCAGGAGACCAAGGTGGCGGCCGACGGGTTTCCGTCCGACGAGGTGGCGGCTCTCGGTTACCAGACCGCGGCGTACGGCACCGGCCGCTGGAACGGCGTCGCCCTGCTCTCCCGCATCGGCTTGGACGACGTCGAGCGCGGTTTTCCCGGCGAACCGGGATATCCCGATCCCGAGGCGAGGGCGATCGCGGCGACCTGCGGCGGCATCCGGTTCCGATCGGTGTACGTGCCCAACGGCCGCACACCGGAGGACCCGCACTACGCGTACAAGCTCAGCTGGCTGGCGGCGCTGCGCGACGCTCTGATCCCGGAGGTCGCCCGGGGGCCGCTGGTCGTGGCCGGCGACTACAACGTGGCACCGACCGATGACGACGTGTGGGACCCGGCGGTGTTCGCCGACTCCACCCACGTGACCCCGCCCGAGCGTGAGGCGCTGGCCGCGATCCGGGCGGTCGGGCTCCAGGACGTGGTCGGGCGTCCCCTTAAGGGCGACCGCCCGTTCACTTATTGGGATTACCGGGCCGGCATGTTCCACATGAACAAGGGCATGCGAATCGACCTTGTCTATGCCACTCCGGACCTCGCCGCCAAGGTGACGGATGCGGTGGTGGACCGCGAGGCGCGCAAGGGCAAAGGCCCTTCCGATCACGCCCCGATCGTGGTCGACATCGATCAGTGACGCCGAAGTGAACCGATCGGCTCGCCGGCTGGCCGGGGTGGCCGAATAAATCGGTCGCGCGCCGCCGCCACCGGGCGTAGGTTCCTCGGCATGATCCTCCTTTACGCCTGATCCGTTCTCGGCGTTCTTCCGCTCCGGGCCCTTCTGCCGCGCCCGTCGAGCGCTCCTTCCTCATGATCAGGAGGTCGATCCATGAGTTTTTCCGTACCCGGTTTCTCCGTTCACGTGGACCCGGATGATCTGGCCCGGCAGCAGCTCGCCGCCGACCTGTCGTCCACCGCCGTAGACGTTCCCGGCCCGCAGGGCGGCAAGGCACCCGCCCATCACGGCGCCTCGGACGATCGCCAGGCGGCCCGGCAGCGCTCCGAACGCGATCACGCCGGGCGCGCGGCCGGCGCGCCGGGCGGACGCACGTACGCGTTCCGGCGCAGCTGAGCCCGTGCGCCTCTTCTACGGCCGAGTTCGTACGCCGTGGAATGCCCGTGTCGCGCGGCTCAGCGCGTACGGCATGCGGCGTGGCGCCCGGCGGGCGCCGATGACCAGGGTCTTCCGGCGTCGTTGATGTTTCCGCCCGCTCCCTAGGCCGGTCGCGGGGCCCGATCCCGGGGCCCCGCGACCCTTTGCCTTCATGATCGTTTTTCCGGGTGTGAGTATTCGTGTCCCCGGCCGCCTTCTGGCCGCCGCTGCCGCGATCGTCGCCGCGCTGGCCGGCGCTGTCAGCCCGGCCACCGCCGACCTCGCCCAGCCGACCGTGGTGTCGCAGAACCCGGTCGACTACACGCCGCACGTACTCGACGGCACGGTGTGGACGATGGCCGTGGTCGGGCACACCGTGGTCGTCGGCGGCAGCTTCAACTCGGTCGCCGACAGCAGCCGCCGGCACGTCCTGTCACGCCACGACATCTTCGCCTTCGACCTGCGCGACGGGACGATCCGCTCGTTCGCGCCCCAGGTCGACGGGCCGGTGTACGCCCTGGCCGCCGGGCCGGACGACACCGTCTACGCCGGTGGTGCCTTCACGACCGTGAACGGGTCGCCCTCTCGCGGCCTGGCCCGGCTGTCGCTGTCCGGTTCCCGGCTGGGCTCGTTCTCGGGACGCATCAACAAAGGCGACGTGCGAACCCTCGCCACCCGGTCCGGGCGGCTCTACGCCGGCGGGACGTTCACGGCGGTCAACGGGGTGGCCCGGGCCGGCCTCGCCCGGCTCGACGCCTTCTCCGGCCGGCTCGACTCCGGCTTCGACGCCCGCTTCTCGGCTCCCGGACTGATCCGCACGTACGTCGAGGACGTCGACATCTCCCCCGACGGCCGCCAGATGGTGGTGGTCGGCTCGCTGCTCAGGTCGGGCAGCACGGCCCGCTCCCGGATCGCCATGTTCGACATCACCGGCCCGACCGCCGCGCTGACCGGCTGGTACACCGACGCGTACACGCCGCCCTGCGCCCCCGACTTCCAGGCCTACCTGCGACAGGTGAAGTTCTCCCCCGACGGCTCCTACCTGGTGGTGGTCTCGACCGGGGGCACTTCCGGCCCCGACAAGCTGTGCGACGCCGCGGCCCGTTTCCAGACTGCCGGCGCCGGTCGCCATGACCCGGTCTGGGTGCAGCACACCGGCGGCAACTCGCTGTTCGCCGTCGCGGTCACCGGCGCCGCGGTCTATGTGGGCGGCCACCAGCTCTACCTGGACAACCCGCAGGGCCACAAAATCAAGAATCCGGGCCAGCCGCCGATCTTCACCGTCGGCCCCGGCGCGGTCCTGCGCCCCGGCATCGGCGCCGTCGACCCCGACACCGGCCGCGCGCTGCCCTGGAACCCGACCCGCACCCGGGGCGTCGGCGTCCGCGTTTTCGTCGCCGTCCCGGAGGGCCTGCTGGTCGGCTCCGACACCGACGAGCTGGGACACGAGTATCACGGGCGGATCGGCATGTTTCCCCGGTGATCTGCTCACCGGCGGCCGCCTGGAGAACCTCAGCGAGTGGGAGCTGACCGGGCGCACCGAGGTGTTCGGCGACATCGCCCAGCACTCCTGCGGCTACGCCAAGGAAGGCGTGCGGGACGGCACCGCGTTCACCGGGCGGGGCCACAAGACCTTCGACCACGTCAACGGCGAACAGCCGAAACGAGCCCGGCGTCGGCGACCAGCCCAGGGCCGGACCCACCGCTGCCGCATACCCCTGAGCTGAAGAGGGGCCCGGCTACCCCGCCGGGCCCCTCTCGGCAAGGTCAGCCCAGCTCGGCGTACACGTCGTCGAGCAGGCCGTGGTACATGTCGCCGTTCTTGAAGTTCGCCCCGCCGATCCGCATCGGCAGGTTGTTCGAGATCGACAGCGTGGCCGGGAGGGTCGCGGTTCCCTTGAGCGCGTCGTCCACGAAGACGCTGAGGCTGGTCCCCGAGCGCTGGCACATGATCTTGTGCCACTGCCCGTCGGCCACGGTCGTTGCCGACCGCACCAGGTAGCCGCCGGTCAGCCCGGTCCCGCCGACCACGCACTGGGCCCGGCCCTGGGTGGCGCCGATCTGCATCTTCCACTGGCTGCCCGTGCCGGCCACGCCCTTCTGCATGACGTTGGACGAGCCCTTGACCTGGTCCTTGTTGATCAGCACCCGGGCCGACCACCGGAACAGCCGGGTCCCCGGGTTGAGGTCCGGGGTGCTGGATCCCTGGAGCAGGCTCCGCGGGCACGGCGAGGTCGCCGGGCAGACACCGGGGAAGGCGACGTACTTGCCGCCGGCCGGAGCCCCCGGGAACTGCAGCGTGCCGTTGTCGACGGCCCGCACCGTCAGCGCCGGCCCGTGCCCCGACGAGTCGGCGATCTGGCCGTTCACGGCCCCGGCGTCGAAGGTGTATCGGGCGACCAGCGTGGTAGTCGTGGCCGCGGCCACCGGAGCAGGGGTATCAGCCAGGGCCGGCGTGGCCGTCCCGGCAATGCCGGCCGCAAGGGCCAGCGCGATCGCGATCTTCATACCTAAGAGATCGCCGCTGAGCCGATCCGTTACGGCGCTTGATTCACAAACGACGCTTCCTAGATCAAGATGAAATCAGCCGGGCTCG
>DASWRZ010000350.1:0-6302 GCA_036402935.1 Actinoplanes sp. | reverse complement strand
CGAACGCCAACCGGCGTACGAAATCAAGCGCCTCCGGCGCGCCGACCAGCCGGTCCATGCCGGCGTCCTCCCATTCGATCGAGATCGGGCCGTCGTACCCGATCGCGTTGAGGGCCCGGAAGCAGTCCTCCCACGGTACGTCCCCGTGCCCGGTCGACACGAAGTCCCAGCCCCGCCGCAGGTCGGCCCAGGGCAGGTGGGACGCGAGCCGCCCGCGCCGGCCGTCGCCGGTGCGGACCTTCGCGTCCTTGCAGTCGACGTGGTAGATCCGGTCGGCGAAATCCAGGATGAAGTTGACCGGGTCGAGGTCCTGCCAGACGAAGTGCGACGGATCCCAGTTCAGCCCGAATGCGGGCCGGTGGCCGATCGCGTCCAGGGCGCGCCTGGTGGTCCAGTAGTCGTACGCGATCTCGCTCGGATGAACCTCGTGCGCGAAGCGCACGCCGACCTCGTCGAAGACGTCGAGGATCGGGTTCCACCGGTCGGCGAAGTCCTGGTAGCCGCGCTCGATCATCGACTCGGGAACCGGCGGGAACATCGCCACGGTGTGCCAGATCGACGAACCGGTGAAGCCGACCACGGTCGAAACCCCCAACGCCGCCGCGGCACGCGCGGTGTCTTTCATGCGCTCGGCGGCCCTACGGCGTACGCCCTCCGCCTCGCCGTCGCCCCACAGAGCCGGCGGCAGAATGTCGCGATGGCGCTCGTCGATCGGGTGGTCGCAGACCGCCTGACCGACGAGATGGTTGGAGATCGCGAAGACCTGGAGGTGGTGCTTCTCCAGCGTCTCGCGCTTGTGGTCCAGGTAGCCGGGCTCGCCGAGCGCGCGGTCGACTTCGAAGTGGTCGCCCCAGCAGGCGATCTCGAGGCCGTCGTAGCCCCACTCCGAAGCGAGTTGGCAGACCTTCTCGAACGGCAGGTCGGCCCACTGGCCGGTGAAGAGCGTGATGGGTCGGGCCATGGGTTGTCTCCCTCTAGCAGCGCAGCCGGAATGAACGGCCGGCGAGGGAAACCGGTCTCTGGTGAGTGCAGCAGGTGCGGGTCAAGCAGCCGGCGGGTTTGCGCCTCCCGTGGCCCGGCGCCCCGGACTCTACCCGTCCACGCGTGGGCTCAGTAAGGTCCGAATGCCCGAGCCATATCGACGAGGAGGAATCGTGAGACTCTCCGGAAGGGCCCTGGTGGCCGCGCTGTGCGGCCTACCCTTGGCCATGAGCCTGATGAGCGGATCGGCCGGCGCCACCACCGGCCACCACCCGTCCGGGCCGTGCCGGTCGTGGATCGCCCTGACGTTCGACGACGGCCCCAGCCACTACCGCACGCAGACCCTGCACACGCTGCGCGCCAAGCAGGTGCCGGTCACCTTCTTCGAAGTCGGCATGCGGACGGCGGCCAACCCGCAGTTCGCCGCCTTCGAGTCCGGCGAGGGGCACCTGGTGCTCAACCACACCTGGAGCCACCCCGACCTGACCACGCTGACCCCCGCCCAGCTCACCTCCCAGGTCCTGCGCACCCAGGACGTGCTCCGCAAGGCGGGCGCGCCGATGCCGTTCAAGCTGTTGCGGCCGCCGTTCGGATCGGTGAACGACGCGGTCGACGCCCAGCTCACGTCCCTCGGCTACCACCACGTCAACTGGGACGTCGTCGCCACCGACTGGGACGTGACGACCACCGCCGATCAGATCCGCGACACCATCGTGGCCGCGTTCAAGCCCGGCCTGGTCGTCCTCATGCACGACGGCGCGATCGACTCGGCCAACGGCCCGGCCGACGAGACGGCGCTGCCGCAGGTCATCGACCAGGCCCGCAAGCAGGGTTACTGCTTCGGCCGGCTCTCGCCGACCGGAAGCGTGGTACCCGCCGGCTACCGCGGCACCCACGCCCCGATCCCCGAGGTCATCAACCCGGTCCCCTATCTGCCGCTGGGCTCCTACAGCGGCTCGGTCCTGCCACCGTCGCCCTACGTGATCGTCGACCCGGCCACCCAGCTCTGACATCCCGGCCGCTTCGGGCGCATCCGTCACGCCCGAGGCGGCCGCGCCGCCCGTCTCACCTCCGGTCGATCGCAGGGGCCGAACCGGTCAGGAGGCGCGCCGCACCTCGGTGGCCGGGTTGCCGTCGAGTGCCGCCGCCATCTGCGGCACCAGCTTGTCGAGCAGGAACGGCAGGCTGAGCGCGGTCACGAACGAGGTCGCCGATCCCTCAAGCGCGTTGTTCTCGAGGTAGATGTCGCGGCCCTCGGTCTTCACGTCGAGCTTGGCGTAGAGCGGGTCGGCCTGGACCTTCGCCCGGTCCTTGGCGTAATCGTCGACCAGCCAGACCAGTACGTCGGTGTCGAGCAGATCGGTGCGCTCCTTGCTCAGGTTCGCGCCGAAGTCCTGTCCGGTGATCGCCTCCAGCCCGTCCGGCAGCTTGAAGCCGAGGTCGGTGAGGAATCGGTCACGCGCGTCCTGCGGCCCGTAGACGTAGTAGCCCTGGTAGGTCGTCGCCATCAGCGCGGTCCGGCCCGCGAACTCGGGGTGCGCCGCCTTCGCCGCCGCGATCCTGGCCTGTGCGTCGCCGACCACCTGGCCGGCCTGCGACTCGCGGCCGACCGCCTTCCCGACCGTACGGGTCACGTCCTGCCACGAGGCGCCGAAGTCGAGCGCTCCCGGCGGCTGGGCGATGGTCGGCGCGATCTTCGTCAGGGTCTTGTAGTCCTGATCGGACAGTCCTGAGTAGAGGCCCAGGATCAGGTCGGGCCGCAGCGCCGCGACCTTCTCGAACTGGATGCCGTCGGTGTCGGTGAGCACGGTCGGTTTGGCCGCGCCGCCCAGCTTGCCGGCCGCCCAGGGCCAGATCGCGCCCGGCTGCTCGCCGAACCACTCGGTGGTGCCGACCGGGACCACGCCGACCGAGAGCAGGGCGTCCTGCTCGACGAGGCCGACCACGACGATGCGCTTCGGCTCCGACTTGACCGTGGTACGGCCGAACTTGTGGTCGATCGTGACCGGGAACGCCGCCGTCGTCGGCGCGGCCGCACTGCTGCCGGACGCGGACGGCGTCGTGTCGTCGCCACTCCCGCACGCGGCGAGCAGGAGTACGAGTCCCGCTGCCGCGGCGAGGGCGCTGCGCCGGAGGGTGGGTAGCCGCACGGCTGGTCCTTTCGTCGGTCGTATAGGTTAGGCTCACCTAACCACACCGAGCCTCGCCTAAGTACATCCACCCCATCGGAGAAATAGACGTGACCGCTGGCATCGGCGTACGCCAGGCCGCGCCGCCCGAGCCCTCGTCCCGCACCGCCCGGCGGTGGACCGGCCTGACCATCGGGGTGTTGGTCCTGATCGTCACGGCCGCGCTGAGCGTCGCCGTCGGCAGCCGCACGATCGGCCTCGGCACGGTCTGGGACGTGCTGTGGCACGACGACGGCTCGCCCAGCGCGGTGATCGTGCACCAGCTGCGTCTGCCGAGGACGGTGCTCGGCATCGCGGTCGGCGCCGCGCTCGGCCTGGCCGGCACGCTGATGCAGGCCCTGACCCGCAATCCGCTGGCCGAACCGGGCCTGCTCGGCGTCAGCCTCGGTGCCTCGACCGGCGTGGTGCTCGCGATCGCGTTCCTCGGCGTCAGCAGCGCCACCGGCTACGTCTGGTTCGCGTTCGCCGGGGCCGCGCTCACCTCGCTCGCCGTCTTCCTCCTCGGCGGAGCCGGCAAGGCACCGACGCCGGAACGCCAGGTGCTGGCCGGCATCTCCTTCACCTCGGTGCTCGGCGCGATCGTGTGGGCGGTTCTGGTCACCGAGCGGGAGACGTTCGACCGCTACCGGCACTGGGACGTCGGCTCGCTGGCCGACCGGGAGACCTCGACCATCGTTGCGGTCCTGCCGTTCATCGCGGCCGGGGTGTTGCTCGCACTGGCCCTCGGCCGGCAGCTGAACGCGCTCGGTCTGGGCGACGAGTCGGCCACCTCGACGGGCGCCAAGCCGATGCGGATCCGGCTGCTCGGCATGCTCGCGATCACCCTGCTCTGCGGGGCCGCGACCGCCGCGTCCGGGCCGATCGGCTTCCTCGGGCTGGCCGTCCCGTACGCCGCACGCCTTTTCACCGGCTCCGACCACCGTTGGATCCTGGCGTACTCGGTGGTGCTCGGCCCAGCCCTGCTGCTCGGCTCGGACGTGCTCGGTCGAGTACTGGTCGCGCCGGCCGAACTGCCGGTCGGAGTGGTCACGGCCATCCTCGGCGCGCCACTGTTCATCGCGATCTGCCGTCGGCGGCGGCTGAGTGTCCTGTGAGCCATCTGGTTGCCCGGCGCGGCCGTCTGTCGGTTCGTGTCCACGTGCGCACTCTGATCGCCGCGACCGGCCTGCTGCTCACGGCCGGCACCATTGGCTTGATCAACTTGTCCGGCGGCGACTTCCCCGTGCCCGTCGAGGACGTGTTGAAAAGCCTTGCCGGACAAGGCGATGCGGGCACCGACTTCATCGTCCACGATCTGCGGCTGCCGCGCGTGCTCATCACGTTGTTCGTCGGCGCCGCGCTCGGCGGCAGCGGCGCCATCTTCCAGGGGCTGACGCGCAATCCCTTGGGCAGTCCCGATTTTGTCGGCCTGACCGTCGGCGCGTCGTCCGGCGCTCTGACCGTCATCCTGCTGTTGGGCGGCGGCGGCCTGGCGGTCGGCGCCGGGGCCGTCGTCGGCTGCCTGATCACCTCGATCGCGATCTACCTGCTGGCGTTCCGGCGGGGCGTACAGCCGTTCCGGCTGGTGCTGATGGGCATCGGCGTGTCGGCGCTGCTCGACGCGTTCAACTCGTTCCTCGTCTACCGGGCCCGGCTCGACGAGGCGGTCGAGGCGCAGGTGTGGCTCATCGGCAGCGTCAACGGGCACGGATGGACCGAGGTGAGCGTCGTCGGCACTCTGCTGGCGGTGCTGCTGCCGATGGCGCTCTACTTCGGACGGCACCTGGACATGCTTGCGCTGGGCGATGAAACCGCGGTGCTGCACGGCGTACGCGTGGAGCGCAGCCGGGCGTTCCTGGCGCTCGCCGGTGTGGGCCTGGCCGCCGGGGCGACCGCCGCGGCCGGCCCGATCTCCTTCGTGGCCCTCGCTGCCGGACCGCTCGCGGCCCGCCTCACCCGCTCGCCCCGCGCCGGGCTGTTGCCGGCGGCGCTGATGGGTGCCGCGCTGCTGGTGGCGAGCGACTGGCTGGCCCAGCGGGTGCTGCCCGGAAACGACGTCCCGGTCGGGGTCGTCACCGCCGCCCTCGGCGGCATCTATCTGACCTGGCTGCTGGCCGGACAAGGAGCCAAACGATGAACGACGGCCGGTTGCGCGGCGACGCACTCACCCTGGCCTACGACCGCCGGGTGGTGGTCAAGGACCTCGACGTACGGATCGCCGACGGCTCGTTCACCGTTGTGGTCGGCCCCAACGCGTGCGGCAAGTCGACGATGCTGCGCTCGCTGGCGCGGGTCCTGAAGCCGCGGTCGGGCGCGGTTTACCTTGACGGACAGGCGATGTCCTCCTACCCGTCGCGCCTGGTCGCCAGGCAGCTCGGCATGCTGCCGCAGTCGCCGGTCGTGCCGGCCGGCATCGTGGTCGAGGAACTGGTCGCGCGTGGCCGCTTCGCCCACCAGCGCCTGCTCCGCCAGTGGTCTCCCTCGGACGAGGCCGCGGTGAAGGACGCGATGCGGCAGACCGAGGTAGCCGAGCTGGCCGACCGTTTCGTCGACGAGCTCTCGGGCGGGCAGCGGCAACGGGTCTGGCTGGCGATGGCCCTCGCCCAGCAGACGCCGTTGCTGCTGCTCGACGAGCCGACCACCTTCCTTGACCTGTCCCACCAGTTCGAGGTGCTCGACCTGTGCGCCGAGCTCCACGAGCAGGGCCGCACGATCGTCGCGGTGCTGCACGACCTCAACCACGCGTGCCGCTACGCCACCGAACTCATCGTCATGAAGGGCGGCTCGATCGTCGCCCAGGGTCCGCCGTCGTCGGTGATGACGGCCTCCCTTGTGGAGGACGTCTTCTCGATGCCGTGCCGGGTGATGGACGACCCGGAGACCGGCACGCCGATGATCGTTCCGGCGAGCCGCGTCCGGCGGCGGGCCGCCGCGCCGGCATGAACCGAGCAGCGCCGCCCTACTTGTAGTACTCGTCCTTGGCGTAGCTGTCGCCGTCCAGCAGCGGGGTGGGGAGTCGGCCATTCGGCGTCGTCTCCGCCTGAGCACTTACCCGGGAATACGAAGCGGCGGCCGCCATCGATCAGCGGTTCCGCAATTGACAATTTCCTGACGCTGAACAAGATCCATTTAAATGTCGGACCTTCTGCCGGC
>DASWRZ010000349.1:0-9766 GCA_036402935.1 Actinoplanes sp. | reverse complement strand
GACCGCGCCGTCTCCGATGCCCTGGATGCCGGGGTGCCGGTCGCGGCCGACGGAGCCGTGCCGCCGGGGGTCTACACCCCGGCCGTCATCGCGGCGATGAAAGACTATTCGGCCGCGTCGCAGGCCGCCGAGAAGGCGGCGCAGGACGCGCGCGACACGGCGACCGAGACGCTGCACGAGATCACCGCGGCCATCGCGGGCGAGCCCACGTCATTCCTCAAGTCGGCCGACGTGGCGGTGCTGGCGGCGTCGCTGAAGGGCTACTACGCGCTGCCGAACGAGTTCGCCGAGGACGCCAGGAGCAAGCTCGACGACTTCAACCGCCGCTACAAGGACACCCAGTTCGCGCGGAAGCACAGCCCGGCCGGGTCGAAAGCGAAAGCGGCGCTGACCGCCGAGCTGGCCGACATGCGCGCCGAACGCCGGCTGCTGCGAACCGATCTGACGGCGGCCGAGGACCTGGCCGGGCATTTCAGGGGCGGCCACCTCCTCGGCAGCTCGCTCGGCGACATCGCCCACGGCCTCGACGCGGTCGAGGACGGCAGCCGGCTGTCCCGCCTGCTCGACGGCGTCCCGGCGGTCGACGTCGTGCTCGGCGGGTTCGCGACCTGGGCCCAGTCCAAGGAAGACCACGAAAAGGGCTGGTCGTGGACCCACGCCATCCTGGTCGACGGCGGCTCCAACGCGGCCGCGATCAGCGCCGGCCTGGCCACCGACTGCATCCCGTACGCCGGGCCGTTCCTGGCTCCGTTCACCTCGTACGGTGTCGGTGCCTTCGGCTACGAGGCCGGGCACGAGGGCCACTGGACCGAGCACATCACGGAGGACGGCTGGGTCAAGGGGATCGGCGAGGGCTTCGTCGACACCGGCAAGACGACCTGGGACGAGGACGTCGTCGGCATGTACCACAAGGTCGGCCACGACATCGAACATCCCCAAGAAGCCGCCAAGAGTCTCTGGCACGGCGTCAAAAACCTATTCTGACGAGGACGACAGGGATGACCAGCAAGAGGCGGCGAGAACTCGACTCCCCGGAAGGTCGGCTGCGCCTGCGGGCCCGGTTGAACGGCGGCGTGGTACCGGTGCCGTTCCTCGGCAACACGTGGAAGAGCCGCGGCGGTGCCTACTGGCGCCGCCGGATCGGTGCCGTCGTGCTTTTCCTGCTCTTGTTCGTCCTGGTCGGCGGCATGGCGACGGGCTTCACCATCGGCATCGTCGGCGACGGCCACAACGCCGTCCGCATCGTCCTCGCGGTGCTCTACGACCTGACCGCCGTGCTCGGCGTCCGCACCGGGCTCCGCAAGATCGCCGAGGCGCCGTTCGACGACAAGGCCGGCGGCCCGGGAACGCACGTTCCCAGTGGTGTGCTTGCGTTCGTGCTGGCCCCGTTCGGCGCCGGGCTGGTTCTCACGATCCTGGTCGCCATGCTCGGCCGCGACTTCATCGGCGAGCGCCGAGCCCGCGAGGCGGGCCAAGCGGCCTAAGAGGGGTATTTCATGTGGGTCGGACGTGGGTTTAGCCGGGTACGGCCGGTCGGTCGGTAGATCGGTGTGGCCCGTGAACGTCGCTACCCGTCGGATCCGACCGATGCGTAGTGGGAGATCATCGAGGCGATGCTGCCGCTGCCCAGGTGGCGGCGCCGTGGTGTCCAAGAGGTCCCCGGCACGGCGTTGGGTCTCGGTGGGATTCGAACCCACGTCTCCCAGTCCCCGAAGGGAGCTGGAGATCCTAGGCCGCTGGACGACGAGACGCGGAAACTGTACGGCGCCGGACCGCAACTCAAGACGTCCAAGACCAGGCCGTCAGATGTCGATCAAACAACGTGACCGTTGTTCACCATTGACAACTACCTATGTCCCCAGGTCAGAGTCTGGGTGGCGGCTCTGGCCTGTAGAACGACGGACGAGTCGGCCTGTACGCCGGATTCTGTTCCCGGCGACCGTGGTCGCCGGGGGCGGCCATCCATCTCGGCCTGGCGTTGCCGCCAGGCTCTTGCGGCCTACCCGCAGGCTCGGGCGAGCAGCCCTCGAACGCCTGCGCCGGCCGCCTCCTTGCGGGGGCGGCCTTACTTGGCCTTGCTCCGGGTGGGGTTTACCGAGCCACCCCGGTCACCCGGGGTGCTGGTGAGCTCTTACCTCACCGTTTCACCCTTACCGGTGTCGGAACACCGGCGGTCTGTTTTCTGTGGCACTTTCCCGCGGGTCGCCCCGGGTTGCCATTAACAACCACCCTGCTCTGTGGAGTCCGGACGTTCCTCGGCGGGCCTGGGAGACCCAGGCACCGACGCGACCGCCCGGCCGACTCGTCCGTCGCGCCCACCATTCTAGAAGAAGGCCCGGTAGAGCAGTACGAGGCCAACGACCGTACCAAAGGTGACGATGAGGTAGCGGAGCACGCGGGGCGGGAGGCGGCGGGCGACCTTCGCTCCCGCGTACCCGCCGATGATGGTGGCCGGCGCGAGCGTGAGCGCCGCGCCCCAGTGAACGTTCGCGAAGATCGCGAAGATGATGACGGTGACCAGGCCGACCGTGGCGGAGAGGACGTTCTTGAGGGCGTTGATGCGCTTGAGCGGCTCGTCGAGGATCAGGGCGAGCGCGGCGACGTACATGACGCCGAGGGCGGCGCCGAAGTAGCCGCCGTAGACCGCGCCGAAGAGGACCACGCCCTGCAATGTCCAGAAGGCGCGCCGGGGCGACAGGGCGCGCGGGTGGCCGACCAGCGCTCGCAGGCGGTCCTGGAACGCCAGAACACCGGCGGCTCCCAGCACCAGGAACGGGACGACCACCTCGAACGCGCGGGCCGGGGTCAGCAGGAGCAGGGCGCACCCGGCGACCGAGCCGACGAGGCTGGTCGGCACGATCGCGCGGACGCGGGCGCCCTGGCCGGCCAGGTCGGCCCGGCTTCCGAAGACGCTGGCGACGTAGCCGGGGAAGACCGACACCGAGTTGGTGACGTTGGCGTCGACCGTGGGCAGGCCGGTGGCGATCAGGCTCGGGAAGGTGATCAGAGAGCCGCCGCCGGCGATCGCGTTGACCGTGCCGGCGGCGATTCCCGCCAGGACCAGCAGGACGTAGTGCATCACGCGAGGTCGGACGGGTCGGTGTTGGCGCCGCAGAGCAGCACCACGACCCGCTCGCCGGGGGCGGGCTGGTAGACGCCGGAGGTCAGGGCCGCGTAGGCGGCGGCGGTGCCGTGCTCGACCACGATGCGGTAGTCGTCCCAGAGGCGGCGGCGGGCGTCGACGATCGCGGCGTCGTCGACCAGGAGCGCCGGCACTTCAAAGGAAGAAGCCAGATCGAAGGCGATCTGGCCGGCTCGGCGTGCGCCGAGCGAGTCGGCGGCTACGCCGGAGACGGGTACGTCGACCGGGGCCCCCGACCGCAGGGCCGCGTGCAGGCAGGCGGACGTGGACGGCTCGACCGATACCACGCGCACCTCGGGGGAGAGGGCAGCGATCACGCCGGCGATCAGACCGCCGCCGCCGACCGCGACCAGCGCCGTGTCGAAGCCGCCCGGCATCTGTTCGAGCAGTTCCAGCCCGAGCGTGCCGTTGCCGGCCACCATCGCGGGGTCGTCGTACGCGTGGCAGTACAGCGCGCCGGTCTCGGCCGCGCGGAGAGACGCGGCCGCGGCGGCCTCCGCGTATTCGTTGCCGACCTGGACCACCCGGGCGCCGAGCTTGCCCAGCTTGGCCACCTTGACCGGGGGAGCGGTGACCGGCACATAGATCTCGGCCGGCACGCCCAGTTCGCGGGCCGCGTAGGCGGCGGCCAGCCCGGCGTTGCCGCCGGAGGCGGTGACGATGCCGGCGGCCGGCAAGGACGGCGCCGACAGGATCTGGTTGAGCATCCCGCGGGTCTTGAACGACCCGGCGTGCTGCAGATACTCCAGCTTGAGCCACAGCGAATCCCCGGCGGAGAAAGTCGGTGTGTGCCGGATGCGGCCGCCCATTCGCGCGGCGGCCGCCCGCACGTCGTCTACGTCGATCATCCGGCCATACTAGGCAATGCTCCAGCTAACACTCCGTGATGACCGAACCGGGCTCTCCTTTCCCACCAGGCGGGCCAGGTCGAGCAGCCGGTGGGAGAAGCCCCACTCGTTGTCGAACCAGCCCCGCACCCGAATGCCGCCGTCGGCCGTGGTCTGGGTGCCGGACGGGTCGAACAGGCACGACGCCGAGTTGTTCTTGACGTCGATCGACACGGTCGGGTCGGGGTCGTACGCGAGCACCCGCCGCAGCGGCCCGGCCGCCGCCTCGGCCATTGCCCGGTTGACCGTCTCGACGCTGACCGGCTGGTCGGTCTGCCCGGTGAGTTCGGCCAGCGAACCGATCGGCGTCGGCACGCAGTAGTAGCTGTAACGCATCTCGCCGATCTCGGGCAGCGCCACCCGCACGAGGTCACCGACGACATAGTTGTGGGGGATGATGCTCTCGCCGGTGGCCCGGCCGAGCCGCGGGTCCTCGCGCGAGGTTCCGATCACCGAGTCCTGCACCTTGCCCCACCCCTGGACGGCAAGGAACACCGACGTGCTGACCGAGTGCAGCCCGAACCGGTCGAGCAGCACCTTGGCCATCACGGTGAGCGCGTTGACCCCGCACGACCCGGGTGACACCACGTCGTGGCGGTCCGGCTCGTACGTGTCGTCGTTGGCGCCGTAGACCAGGAACGCGTCCGGGTCGTCGGCCGACGCGCTGATCACGACCTTGCGGGCGCCGCCGTGCGTGATGTGTGCACGCGCCGGTCCGCCGGCCCGGAACCGCCCGGTGGCCTCGATGACCACGTCCACCCCGCAGTCGGCCCAGGGAATGCGCTCCGGGCGGTCGTGATGGAATGTGCGGATCGATTCGTCATTCACGACCAGTTGCTCGGCGCGAGCGGTAACCGTACCGGGAAATGCGCCGCGAATACTGTCGCGGCGCAGCCCGTAGGCCATTTTATCGGTCGAGGCGAGGTCGTTGACCGCGGCTATCGTTATTCCGGAATTCGGCGCCGCCGCGACTATACGGGTAACGCACCGGCCGATTCGCCCAAATCCGTTGATGCCGATCGTGACAGTCATCTCAGGCTCCTCGGCTGATCTTGATCTTGGCCGCCGCTGGGGATGCGGCGGGCTTCCGTTACCCAGAATCCACCCTTGGTCACGCTCCCGACACTAAGAGTTGTGCAACTTGCACGTCAACGGACGAAAGTGTCCCACCCTGAGTCATGATCCACATAAGACCTGGTAAGGGCCCTGTTCGCATTCCGATGGCCAGTATTTGTCCCCTCCGAGGTCACTTCGTCATTCGGATGAGCCGCGCGCATTTTGGCCAGGAGTGGCATTCCGTAGTGAGATTTCCAACTCGTGATGGCACAATCCGGGACGCTCCGGCCTGCGATATTGGGGAGGAGTCACGGAGCCCTTTTCATCCTGCGTAGGTCGGGCTCTCGACGTGGTGTAGAAGCAGGATGGCCTGCACGGTCACGGTGGCGCGGCGTGGGCAGCAGCGCAGCCTCGTCAGGACTTTCCAGGTTTTGAGGGTGGCCTTGGCGCGTTCGCCGATGGCGTGGATCCGGGCGTGGCGCGGTTGACCTTCTTCTGCCGGCGGGACAGTTTCGGCCGGTAGCGGTGGCGTTGGAACGGGGTTCGGATGCTGCCGCGGGCGCCTTGGTAGGCCTTGTCGGCGAAGGTCATTACCTTCTGCCTGGTCAGCGCTTCACGCACGTATCGCCAGGCGGCGGCGACGCCGATCTCGAATTCCGCAGGTCAGGCGGGTCAGGGTGTCGCGGTTGCGTAGATGGGCCAGGGCGGGCAAGGCTTGCCGGCCAAGATCGAGGCGCCGCCGGCGGGAACGGCGCTGGGTGCGGTGAGCTTGGATGAGGTCGGCGAGGTGGTTCAGGGATCGGGTGGACAGCGGAATCGCAGCAGGGTAAGACAGCACAGCGAGGCTCCCATGCCGCCGCACTGGTCGACGCCCCCGGCGACGTTGATGCCCAGATCGAGGTCAGCGCCGACCCGGACGGCTACACACGGCTGCTGGCCTGGGCCGGCGAGCACCTTCCCGCCGGGCAGCGGATGTTCTGGGCCGTCGAAGGCACCCGCGCGCACGGACACGGCCTGACCCGAGTGCTGCAAGCGGCCGGCCACCAGGTCGTCGAAGCCGTGCCGCCCGTGCGTGGCAGCCGCCGCCGCGGCGGCAAGTCCGACCGGCTCGACGCGATCCACGCCGCCCGCACAGCGCTGGTCAACGACCATCCCGCTCCACCTCGGGCGGACGGCCCCCGCGAAGCACTGCGTCTGCTGGTCGCGACCCGCCAGCACTACTCCACGACGCGCACCGCCACGATCAACGTCTTCAAATCGGTCATCCTCAGTGCCGCTGAGGATGACCGAACAGCTACGCCATCGGCCCACTGCGGCTCAGGTCCGGACCGTGCTCACCCGGCCCGAGCCCGCTACCGCCGACGTTGAGGAACGCATCCGTCTGCAGCACCTACAGATCCTCGCGCAGACCATCACCGACCTCGACGCCGTTCTGGCCGCCAACTACCAGCAGCTCGAAAAACTTGTCCGACAGCTCTGCCCAGCCCTGCTCGGAGCTACCCGGCGTCGGGCCGCAAAGTGCCGCTGTCGCGCTGACCGCCTGCTCGCATCACACCCGGCTGCGCGACGAAGCCGCCGTTCGCCGCTCTCGCCGGCGCCGCACCGCTACCCGCCCGCTCAGGACGCCACCAACGCCACCGTCTCAATCGCGACGGCGACCGAACCCTCAACGCCGCCGTCCACACGATCGTCACCACCAGACGTCGCATGAAACATCCGGCTACCAGCGCCTACATCGCCCGCCGCACCGCCGAGGGACTCACCCCGAACGAGATCCTGCGCTGCCTCAAGCGCAACACCGCACGCCAACTCTTCCGGCTCAAGCAGACCACCGCGCCCGCAACCACTTGACAAGCACCGCTCACAGACTGCTGTCGAACCGGGAGTCTGGTCCGATGTCGACAGTGGGCCCTCAGCCCCGCCCGTGACCTGCGCCGTCTCGATGAAATGGCTCACGTATTATCGCCGACGCAGAACGGCGATCCCGGCGAGCAGCACGAGCAGCAGGGCGGTGAAGCCGAGCATCGCTGTGGTGACCGCCACGAACTGGGTCGCGATGCCGATGCCGAGCACCGGTCCGATCAGCCCGACGTAGCCGATCAGGAACAGGCCGGCCAGCGCCTCGCCGCGCACCGCGGGCTCGGCGGCGGCCGCGACCGTGCCGACCGCGGTCTTGAAGAGCAGGCCCGAACCCGCCCCGGCGATCACGCCGCCGGCCAGGAACAGCCCGAGCGACGGCAGCTGCATGCCGGCGGCCAGGACCAGCACGCCGACGGCCTGCGCGACCAGGCCGAGGCCGAATCGGCGCCGCGGGTCGAGCGCGCCGGTCACCGCCTGCGACGTCACGCCGGCCCCGAAGACCAGGAAAGCGACGACGCCGGCGAGCAGGCGGCTCGGGTGGTGCAGCGCGCCGGCCACGAAACCGGGGGCCAGCGAGGTGAACAGTCCGTAGACCGCGAAGGCGGCGAACGCCCCGGCGGCCGCGACCAGGTAGGCGACGCGGTTGCCCGCGCCGATGCGCGGACGCTGCGGCCGGTACCGCGGGCGGACGGCGGGCGCGATCACCGTCTCGGGCACGGTCGCGACCGCGACGACGCCGAGCGCCAGCAAGATCAAAAAGACGACGTACGGCGTACGCAGCGGAGCCGACACGAACTGCGCCAGCGCACCACTCACGAGGGTGCCGACCCCGAGGCCGCCCAGGTTCGCGGCCGACGAGACGATCTCGAACCGGCCCCGGCCGGCGTGCGGCTGGTGGGCGGTGTGCAGTTCGAGCAGGTAGGCGGTGGCGGTCGCGGTGATCAGGCCGACGCCGATGCCGGTCAGGAAGCGGGCCAGGATCAGGCCGGGCAGCGCCGTCCAGGTGAGGAACAGCACCGCGGCGACGATCTCGACGGCCAGCGCGGGCAGGATGATCCGCTTGCGGCCGGTCCAGTCGGAGATGTGCCCGGCGAGCACCAGCGCGGTGATCACGCCGACCGCGTAGACCGCGAAGACGATCGTCACGGTGAACGCCGAGAACCCGTCCTGCCGCTGGTAGAGCGGATAGAGCGGGGCCGGGACGGTGGAGAACGCGAGCGCCGTCAGGAAGACGGCGGCGATCAGAGCGAAGCCGAGGCCGTGCCGGGCGGAGCCGCGCGGTGCCTCGGGGGCCGGGGGCCGGGATTCGATCAGCAAGCTCATGAATCGAAGAGTGCGCCGGATCAAGCATCAATTCCAACGATGATTCCTGCTGGTGTCTATCACTGGATGTGATACTTCAAAGTCATGGAACTGCGGCACTTCGAGTACTTCGTGGCGGTGGCCGAGGAACGCAGCTTCACCCGGGCCGCCGCCCGCCTGCACGTCGTGCAGTCCGGCGTCTCCGCGGTGATCAAGGCGCTGGAGCGCGAGGTGGAGGCGGAGCTTCTCGAGCGTACGTCCAAGCGGGTCGCCCTCACCGACGCCGGTGAGGCTCTGCTGCCCCGAGCGAGGGCCGCTCTCGACGCGGTGCGCGCGGCCCGCGACGCGGTCGACGAGGTACGCGGCGGCTTGCGCGGGACCGTCCGCATCGGCACCCTGACCTCGGTCGGGATGATCGACGTGCCGGCGCTGCTGGGCGGTTTCCACCGCGCCTACCCGGACGTGCAGCTGCGGCTCGAGGTCTCGTCGCGCGGCTCGGTCGGGCTGCTCGAGGGCCTGGTCGACGGTTCGATCGACCTCGCCATCGCCTCGGTGCCGGGCCGGCCACCGGCCGGAGTACGCGTCCGCCAGGCCCACCACGAGCAACTGCACCTGGTGCTGCCCGAGGGCCACCGGCTGGCGCAGGCCGGTGAGGTGACGATCGAGGACCTGGTCGGCGAGGCGTTCGTCGACTTCCCGGAGGGCTACGGCAACCGCTTCGTGGTCGATCGCGCGTTCGCCGCGGCCGGCATCCAGCGCCACGTCGCCATCCAGGTCATGGACATCGCCAGCGGAGCCAGCTTCGTCCGCGAGGGGCTGGGGGTGTCATTTCTGCCCCGATTCGCCGTACCGGACAAGCGCGGCCTCGTCGTGAGGCCGCTGGCCGGCAGTGACCTGGATTGGCCTCTCGGCCTGGCTGTCTCGGCGCTGCAGGCGCCGAGCGCCGCAACGCGGGCGCTCATCGAAATGATCGAGAAAAGCTTCGGATAGGCCCGAAACGCCCACACCCGGGTGATTGATGGGTAAAGCTGCTTCTCGAGAGGCAGAAGGGAAGCAGCGATGACCGAGGAGCAGCAACAGATCGAGTCCGTGTGGCGGTTCCGGCGGTTCGCGATCGCCGTCTGCCTGATCGGCATGCTCATCCAGCTCGGGCTCACCGCCTACTACCTCGGCATGGGCCACCACGCCGCACCCCACGGCGTGCCGGTCGGGCTGGTCTCGACGGCCGCCAAACGCACCGCGGTGGTGATGCAGCTGGAGCACACCGGTGCCTTCGAGGTCACCGACTACGCGACGGGCGACGACCTCAAGACCGGGATCAGGCGCCGCGAGGTCTACGGCGGAGTCGACATCTCCGGCTACCAACCCCGGCTCTACGTGGCCTCGGCGGCCGGTTCGGCCGCGGCGTCGCTGCTGCGCAACACGTACGTGGGTGTCGTGCAGCAGCAAGCGGTGGCCGCCCTGGCCGACTGGGCCAAACAGGGCGACAAGATGCCGGTCGCCCAGGCGCAGATCCTCA
>DASWRZ010000348.1:0-9306 GCA_036402935.1 Actinoplanes sp. | reverse complement strand
GAAAATGCCGGCGGGCTGCAAGCCCGCCGGCATCTCTCCGGCTCGAGGAACCGGATTCAGAAGGAGGCGACACCGTTCGGAGTGCCGAGGCCGGTCGGGCCGTCCCAGCCGGCGCGGGCCTTGCACCACTGGGTGGTGGGGCAGGAGCCGTTGGAGCCCGACGTGACGTCGAACAGGCTCGTCGAGTGGGTGTACGGGTAGTTGTTGTCGATGCTCGCGGCGTTGCCGGCCAGGCCGTAGACGGCGGCGACGATCGGCGAGGAGGCGCTGGTGCCACCGAAGGTCAGCCAGCCGCTGTAGCCCTGGTAGGCGTAGCTGTCGTAGACCGAGACGCCGGTGGCCGGGTCGGCGACCGCCGAGACGTCGGCCTCCGCGCGCCGGGAGCAGCCGGTCGAGAAGCTCGCCTGCCCGCTCAGCGCGGTGTTGTAGGAGGAGCAGCCGCTGCCCGCGTCGGCCCATGCGGTCTCGGTCCAGCCGCGGGAGGTGCTGCTGGTCTTGAGCGTGGTGCCGCCGACCGCGGTGACGTAGTGCGAACTCGCCGGATAGGAGGCGCCGTAGCCGTTGTCACCCGAGCTGGCGGTGACCGCGATGCCCGGGTGGTTGTAGTAGCTGCCGTAGCTGGAGTCCGGCGCGTCGCTGCCGCCGTAGCTGTTGCTGATGGCGTTCGCGCCGAGCGCGGCGGCCTCGTTGACGGCCGCGCCGAGGTTGGCGAAGGAGGCGGTCTTGGCCTCGACCAGCAGGATCTTGCAGTTCGGGCAGATCGCCGAGACCATGTCGATGTCCAGCGAGATCTCCTCGGCCCAGCCGCCGTCCTTGGCCGGCAGGCTGGTGGTGCTGCCGGTCTGACTCACCTTCTTGAAGCAGCCGCTGGCCGTCGTGCACGCCGGAAGGCCGTAGTAGCTGCGGTAGGTGCTCAGGTCCGCCGCGGCGTTCGGGTCGTCGTAGGCGTCGACGATGGCGATCGTCTGACCGGAGCCCGCGCTCGAGGAGGGCAGCTTGTACGCCGCCTGCAGGTTGGCCGGGCTCAGGCCGGACGGGGTCGCCGCGTTCGGGGCGGCCGCGCCGCTCGTGGTCAGGCTGGTGACGGTCGTGCGGACCACGGCCATGCAGCGGGCGAAGCCCGGCTTCGAGGTGGTGCCGCACGAGTTCATCTGTTTGAAGCCGACGGGTTTGGCCTGCGCGGGTGCGGCGGTGGCGAACGCCAGCCCGCCGGCCACGAGGATGGCCGCGGCGACGGAGCTGGTGAACTTCTGGATGGGTCGCATCAATCCTCCGATGTGCGGGGGTGCGGGGATTGGCGCGAAGCGTATTCATGTTCGTGACTTTCTTTCAATCGCCTCAGCTGACAAGAAATGCACAGTAATGCATGGCTCGACGGCATCTCTCCAGGTCAGGCCTGTTTAGAAATACTTCAAATCGCGCCAACCGGGGATAGGGGTGAATCGACGCTATGAATATGCATATTGCGTTGCCGAACCTCGATACGTGCAGGTTTCGTTGCCGAAACCTGCACGTTATTTGATCGCGAGGTCGGCCAGGAGTTGTCGCCGAACTGATCCGTTGGTGCCGCGGGAGCGGCGTGGACGCGCCGGTAGCCGTACGTGCCGTCGGAGGCGCCGACTACGTCCGCGGGCGCATCAGCGCTGTCGAGTGGCGAACTACGAGCTCGGGATCGTGCAAGAGCTCCTTGGGCGTGGGGCTGTCGCCGGTGATCTGGTTGGTGAGCAGGGTGACGGCCGCCCGGGACATGGCGTCGATCGGCTGACGAAGGGTGGTGAGCGGCGGGTCGGTGTAGTTCATGAAGGCCGAGTCGTCGTAGCCGACGACGGACAGATCGGCGGGGACCTGGAGTCCGGCTCGCCGGGCGGCCCGGATGGCGCCGAGGGCGAGGACGTCGCTGCCGCAGATCAGCGCGGTGATGCCGGTGCCGAGCAGGTCGGTGGCGGCGGCCTGGCCACCTTCGAAGGAGAAGAGGGCGTGCCCGATCGGGCCGTCCGGTGTCAGCGCCCGGAACTGCGAGACCTTGCGCTTGGACGGGCAGTGGGTGGCGGGCCCGACGAGCAGGCCGATGTCGGTGTGGCCCAGCGTCCGCAGGTGCGTGTACGCCTGCCGGACCGCGTCGGCGTCGTCGGTGGAGACCCGCGGGAAGCCCTCGTAGTCGACGGCCGCGTTCAGCATCACCACCGGGACGCGGCGCCGGACCAGCGCGGCGTGCTCGTCGGCGGTCAGGCCGCCGCAGAAGATGACGCCGGAGACCTGCTTGTCGAGAAGCATCGACACGTATTCGGCCTCGGTCAGGCCGCCGGCCGTACGGGTGCACAGCACGGGCGTGAAGCCGAGCTGGACCAGGGCGCCCCCGGCGACCTCGGCGAGGGTCGGGAAGATCGGATTCTGCAGCTCGGGAAGCACGATGCCGACCAGCCGGGCGCGGACGCCGCGCAGTTGCGCCGGCCGTTCGTAGCCGAGGACGTCGAGGGCGGTCAGCACCGCCTGCCGGGTGGTGTCGGAGACCCCCTGCTTGCCGTTCAGCACACGGCTGACCGTCGCCTCGCTCACCCCGACGCGCCGGGCCACGTCGGCAAGTCTTCGAGCAGCCACGGGCCGACCTCTGATCTAGGGCAGAACGATGATCGCCCATGGTAAACCCGAGCACGGCGTGGGCCGGAAAAGGCCAGGTCGAAAAGGCCCGAATCGAAAAGGCCCGAATCGAAAGGCCAGGTTGAAAAAGGGCCGGGCCCACGCCGTACGGGAGACGTCAGAAGCCCGAGTTGCCGCTGCCGCGAGTGACGACGAAGCTCGGGGACCCGTTGTTGTTGATGCCGCCGGCGGCGCCGGTGACCGTGGTGTTGCTGACGGTCATGGCGCCCCTGACGTCATAGAGGTCGAACGCCCACGTGCCGGCGCCGCTGATGACGTCCTTGTCGACCGTCACGTTGCTGATCAGGTGGTTGTAGCTGAGCAGTACGGCCTGGTAGGTGCTGTCGCTGATCGTGTTGCCACTCAGCACGATGGGCTGGGTGATGTCGCCCTGGTCGGCGGCGTAGATCCAGATGGCACCGATGTCGGTGCTCCAGTTCTTCTGGTACGACCCGGTCCGCTGCAACAGGTTGCCGCGGACCGTGGTCGGGCCGGAGAAGTTCTGGCCGAACCAGGAGCTGACGGTGATGCCGGAGCCGTTGACGACGGTGTCGCGGACGACGTTGTTCTCGACGATGTTGTCGCCGCCGCCGTAGACGCCGATCCCGTTGGCCAGCACCGGGGTGGAAACGGTGTTGTGCGAGACCGTGCAGCCGGTGACGTTGCCGCCCTCGGTGTCGAGCGCGATGCCGTCGTCGCCGGTGTTGCGGACCGACGACTGCTCGACCCGGCTGCCGCTGGACCCGCCGTGCACGTGGATGCCGTCGGCGAAGATGTCCCGCGCCCGCAGGCCGGACGCGAGCAGCCCGGTGCCCGGCACCGCCCAGAGCCCGACCTTGGTGTGCTCCATCCACACGTCGAACAGCAGGGACCCGGAGGTGAAGGTCCCCTCGATCGCCGCCGCGCCGGCGTTGTTGTTGCGGAACGTCTGGTCGCCGGAGATCGTCAGGTCGGCGATCTGATTGCGGCCGCCGGTGGTGTAGAGGCCGCCGTCACCGTTCTCGGCGGTCGACTGGATGACCGTGCGCCACGCGCCGGCGCCACGCAGCGAGACCCCGGAGAGGTTGACCCGGCCCGAGATCGAGTAGGTGCCGGCCGGCAGGAACAGGCCCTTGCCCTGGCCGGCCGCGGTGCCGGCCGCGGTGGTCAGGGCCGAGGTCACGTCGCCACCGCCGGGGTTGACGCCGAGCGTGGCCGCCGAGACGTAGTTGGCCGGCATCGCGTACGCCGGGTCGACAAGCTCGGTGTCGATGACGTCGACCGTGTAGCTGCCCGCAGTGTCGCCCGAGTCCTTCTGGAGCTTGAGCACGGTGCCCTTCGCCCAGGTGGTCGAGCTGAGGTAGCGCACCTCGTCGTAGAAGTGGTGGCCGGTGGTGGTGTCGGCCGTGTTGGTGTCGTTGTAGCCGTCACCGTAGAGCCAGCTGTACTTGTCGGTCGTCGCGAGACCCGTGACCTTGGTACCGCCGGCGTACAGGGAAAGGGTCCTGCTGCCGGAGCCGTCGGGGATCGAGTAGCGGACGACGACCGCGTTGGCCGGCTTGTCGAGCGTGATCTGCACGTACTGGCCGGTGGCGGTGAGCTGGACCGCACTGCGGCCGGTGGACTCGGAGGCGAGGCTCGGGTAGCTGCGGCTCACCGCGAGCCTGGTGCCGGTCGTGGTCGCGTCGGCCGCCCGGAACTCGGTGTAGGGCAGGGTCGCGCCCTGATCGCTCAGTGCGGTGCCGCCGTCGACCGACACGCTGTCCACCGCGATGTTGCCGGTGTCGCCGTCGTCGTGCTCGACCCCGACGAGGTTCAGGCCGGTGCGCAGGGTCACGCTGACTTCTGCGTACGCCCAACCGGCCGCGGCCGGGAGGCTGAGCTGCCGGCTCTTCACGCCGTTGAGGTAGAGCGAGATCGTCTGCGCCGAGCCCGTGGTGTTGTCGTAGGTGACCGAAACCGGGTACGACCCCGCCGACGGCACATAGGTGTCGACGGCCGTTTCCGCGCCGCTGCCGGTGAACCCGGTCAGATAGCCGCTGCCGGTGTAGCCCGCAAGCGAGGTGGCGACCGACGGGCCGCCGGTCACGAACGCCGTCTCGGCCTGGTACGCCTGACCCGGCGCGCCTCCCGTCGGCGGCGGACTGGTCGGCGGGGTGGTCGGCGGGGTGGCCGTGCCGACGGTGATGTAGTCCAGGTTCACGTTGCCGTTGTCGGTGCTGTCGTAGCGGTACGAGATCGTGTTGCTGCCCGACTTCAGCGTGAGGTTCTCGGTCTGCGTCGCCCAGGTGTTCCAGTCCGTGGTGGCGGCCGCCGTGGTGGTCAGCGCCTTGGTGCCGTTCACGTAGACCGACAGGGTGCGCGAGCTGCCGGTCCCGTTCGCGTAGCGGAGCCCGACCGGCGCCGATCCGGCCGCCGCCGCCGTGACCGTGAACGTCGCGGACGCGGTGCCCCGGTTGCCGTCGGTGAAGCCACCGACGAACCCGGTGCCGGAGTATCCGGTGTGGTCGGTCTCGGCCACCGCACCGCCGGCGAGCGCGGCCGACTCGGCCTCGTACTGCCCGGCGGCGGGCGGCGCGGCCGGCGCGACGGTGATCGCGTCGAGGTTGACGTTGGCGTTGTCGGTGCTGTCGTACCGGTAGGCGACCGCGTTGCCGCCGGCAGCCAGCGTGAGGGACGCGGCGGCGGTGGCCCACGTGTTCCAGTCGGCGGTGGCGGGCAGCGAGACCGTGGTCTTCTTCTGGCCGCCGACGTAGACCGACAGCGTGCGGGTGCCGCCGGTGCCGTTCGCGTAGCGCAGGGTCGAGACGTACGCGCCGGCCGGCGAGACGGTGACCGCGAAGGTGGCCGCCGCGGTGCCCTTGTTGCCGTCGGTGAAGCCGCCGGCGAACCCGGTGCCGGAGTATCCGGTGTGGTCGCTCTCGGCCACCGCGCCGCCGGAAAGGGTGGCCGACTCGGCCTGATAGGCGACGCTCGTGGCCGCCGCCGACGCCGCGAAGCGCGGCAGGACGACGCAGACGAGCATCAATGCGGCCGCCGCGATCAATGAGGCGGCCCGATTTCGGGGAATTGAGGACATGGACGCGCTCCCAGGACTGAGAAGAGCGGGAATGGGGTGCCGGAAACCGTAGCGCGCCGTTAACAAAATAAGCAAGAGAAGCGATTGTCAGCTTTTTGCGTTGAATTTCGTAGACTTTTTGCGTTCCCCGCCGCAAAACCCGTTCGAGAATTACGCATTCGCGTTCATGTATTGCTATTGCGCGACCAGCCACGTAACTTGGCCGTTACTTCCGCTCGTTAATTCTATTCCACTCCCAGGGATGAATCATGCCCGATCTTTCGAGAAGGACGGCGGCCGCCGCCGTCGCGGTGACGCTCGTCCTCGGCGTAGCCGCGTGCGGCGACGACAAGACGTCCGCCGCCGGTGACGGCGGCGTCGTCAGCATCACCGTCAACGACGAGCCGGCCAAGACCGACCCCGTCAACCGCGCGATCTTCCTGTCCGACGTGGCCGCGTTCGAGCAGGCCAACCCGAAGATCAAGGTGGTGCCGCACGAGGGTCAGATGGACCCGCAGACGTTCGCCGCCAAGCTCGCCGGCGGGCAGCTGGAGAACGCGTTCTACGTCTACTTCACCGACCCGGCCGGCCTGATCGCCAAGCACCAGGCGGCCGACATCACCGACGCGCTGAAGAGCTTCCCGGCCGCCGACCAGGTCAAGCCGGAGCTGCGCAAGGTCTTCCAGGACGCGCAGGGCCATACGTACGGCGTGCCCGAGGGCAACTACTCGATGGGCCTGCTCTACAACCGCAAGCTGTTCCAGCAGGCCGGCCTCGACCCCGATCAGCCGCCCGCCACCTGGGACGAGATCCGCACCGACGCCGCCAAGATCGCCGCACTGGGCAAGGGCATCGTCGGCTACGGCGACTACAGCAAGTCCAACACCGGCGGCTGGCACTTCACCGCCGAGATGTACTCGCGCGGCGGTGACGTCGCCACCCAGCAGAGCGACGGCACCTGGAAGGCCGACTTCAACAACGACACCGGCCGGGCCGTGCTCCAGCAACTGCACGACATGCGCTGGACCGACGACTCGATGGGTCAGCGGCAGCTGCTGGAGTGGGCCGACCTGCTGCAGATGATGGGTTCCGGCAAGCTCGGCATGTACCTGGCCACCTCGGACAACATCCCGACGATCGCGGCGCAGTACAAGGGTGACCCGAAGGACTACGGCCTGGGTCAGATCCCCGAAGGCAAGGGCACGCTGGCCGGCGGTGGCGGCTTCATGTTCAACCCCGGGAACACCCCGGAGCAGACCAGGGCCGCGCTGGCCTGGGTGATGTTCAAGTACGAGAACCCCGACCAGATCACCGCGGGTGACGAGCGCGCCGCGGCCAAGAACCAGCCGGTCGGGCTCCCCGAGCCGAACATCTGGACCGGCGCCGCCCAGCAGACCAAGGCCGCCGCCGACCTGAAGTACGCGAACGAGCCGGTCGCGAACTACGCGCCGTTCGCCAAGACGATCGGCGCCGTCCCGCTCCAGCTCGAGCCGCCGAAGGCACAGCAGATCTACGCCATCCTCGACACCGCGATGGCCAAGGTCCTCACCCAGAAGGACGCGAACATCAACGCCCTGCTCGACGACGCGTCCAAGCAGGTCGACTCGCTGCTGGCCACGCAGTAATGGTGACGTCGCTGGTCGCCCGGCCGACGGCTCACACGGCGCCGGCGCCGACCCGGTCCGGCCGGGTCCGGCGGCGGGTCGCCGACAACCTCACCGCGTACGCCTTTCTCGCCGTGGGCATCCTCTGCTTCGCCTATTTCTCGTGGTACCCGCTGGTCCGCGGCATCGTGCTGAGTTTTCAGCAGGACTATCTCATCACCGATCCAGAATGGATCGGCCTCACCAACTACCACCACCTTTTCGCGGATCCATTGTTCTGGACGGCCTGGAAGAACACCGCCGAATTCACCGGGCTGGCTCTGATCTTCGGCTACGCGGTGCCTTTCGTGATCGCGGTGCTGCTCAACGAACTCCGGCACTTCAAGGCGTTCTTCCGGGTCTCCGTCTATCTGCCGGTGATGCTCCCGCCGATCGTCAGCGTGATGCTCTGGCAGTACTTCTACGATCCCGGGCAGGGCCTGTTCAACACGCTCCTGCGCGGGGTCCACCTGCCGACCTCGCAGTGGATCCAGTCGCCGCGTACCGCGATGATCTCGCTGGTCCTCGTGTCGACCTGGGCCAACATGGGCGGCGCCACACTGATGTACCTGGCCGCGCTCCAGTCGATACCGGGCGAGCTCTTCGAGGCGGCCGAGCTCGACGGTGCCGGCGTCTGGGCGCGGCTGCGCTCGATCACGCTGCCGCAGATGCGCTTCATCATGCTGGTGCTCCTGCTGCTCCAGATCATCGCGACCATGCAGGTGTTCATCGAGCCGTTCCAGCTCACCGGCTTCACCGATCCGTCGACGGTCACCGTGATGACGCTGATCTATCGGTACGCGTTCGCGGTCAACAACGACTTCGGTCTCGCCGCGGCCATGAGCGTCCTGCTGTTCGTCGTCCTCGGGGTGTTCGCGGCCTTCTACCTCCGATCGACCCGGGAGGGCGACCGATGACCGCCCGCAGCCTGATCTCCGACCAGGAGCTGGCCCGCCCGCGCAACCGCCGTCTCTACTTCGCCGTCCTGACCCTGGCCGTGGTGGTGTTCGCCGCCGCGTTCCTCTTCCCGATCTACTGGATGGCGACCTCGGCGCTGGAGACGCCGCAGCAGTTCGCCGCGCAGACCCCGACCCTGCTGCCGAAGTCCGTGCACCTCGCGGCCTATCGCGACGCGTGGACGCAGATGGACATCGCGCACTTCTTCCTCAACACCGTCCGGTACGCGGCCGGCGGCTGGTTCATCCAGATCGCCGTCGACGTCAGTGCCGCGTACGCCCTGTCCCGGCTGCGTCCCGTACTCGGCAAATTGATCTTCGGCGGGATGCTGGCCAGCCTCATGCTGCCGGCCGCCGCCCTGCTCGTACCGACCTATCTGACCGTTACCGACCTGCCGATCTTCCACGTCAGCCTGCTGAACTCGCCGTGGGGTCTGTGGCTGCCGGGCGCGGCGAACGCGTTCAACATCTACGTGCTGCGCCGGTTCTTCGACCAGATCCCGGGCGACATCCTGGACGCCGCCGCGATCGACGGCGCGGGCCGGCTCCAGATTCTGCTGCGGGTCGTGCTCCCGCTCTCCCGGCCTGTCCTCGCGGTCGTCTCGATCTTCTCGGTGGTCGGGATGTGGAAGGACTTCCTCTGGCCGCTGCTGGTTCTGCAGGACCCGGACAAGCAGACGCTGTCGGTCGCCCTGCACCGGTTGTCCACCTCGACGACCCAGGTTCCGCCCACCGAGATGATCGCCGGTCTGGCCATCGCGGCCGTACCGATGATCGTGCTCTTCCTCTTCTTCCAGCGATACATCCTCGGCGGGCTCTCCGCCGGGGCGCTCAAGGGCTGAAAGGACTCGCCTTCGTGAACCAGTGGTGGCGTAACGCCGTCATCTACCAGGTCTATCCCCGCTCCTTCGCCGACGGTGACGGCGACGGCGTCGGCGACCTGTCCGGCATCCGGCAGCATCTCCCCTACCTGGCCGGGCTCGGGGTGGACGCACTGTGGTTCAGCCCCTGGTACGCCTCCCCCCAGGCCGAC
>DASWRZ010000347.1:0-33887 GCA_036402935.1 Actinoplanes sp. | reverse complement strand
CCGGGCGAGGTCTACTGCTGGCCCGCCGGTGAAGCGGCCGCCGGTGAAGCGGCCGCCGGTGAAGCGGCCGCCGGTGAAGCGGCCGCCGGTGAAGCGGCCGCCGGTGAAGCGGCCGTCGGTGAAGCGGCCGCCGGGTCGAGCGACCTCGGCTTCAACCCGCTGCTCCTCATCTCGCTCGGGCTCGCGCTGGTCGGCGCCGGCTGCACGCTCGTGAGGCTCAGCAGTGGTCAGGGCGCCACATCGAGGGCGGCGTCGCGCCACCGGTCGGCGCCCTCCTTGAGCCGCTCGGCGTAGTTCGGCCGGGTCCAGTTCACCCAGGTCAGCTGAGTGAGCTGCTGAGCCGAGCCGGCCGCTGTGATCGACATCGTGATGCCGGGAGTGGTCTGCGTGGTCAGCGTGGCGCGGCCGCCGCTCGTCGGCTTGGGCACCGCCACCTCGTGCGAGGACGGGTCGGCGAACCCGAGCAGCGCCCACGGCACCCGCACCACCAGGTCGCCGCCGCCGATGTGCCAGATCGAGCGGCTGTCCGACTTCGGGTCGCCGGGATCCCATGTCCCGTACTTGAGGATGCCCGCGTCCTGAAGCTCGAGCGGCAGCTTCTGCCTGGTGCTGGGCACGGTCAGCGGCCGGTTCACGAGCAGGTCGAACGGCTTCCAGCCGTCCGGCGCCGGCCCGCGCTGGGACGCCGGCACGGCGTAGTCGAGCGGCAGCGGGTCGAGCTGGTTGCGCAGGTACGCCTGCCCGGTCCGCGCGACGAGGTTGAGGGCGAGCACGGCGTCCGGCTTGCGGTCGGAGCTCCCGGCGAACGGGGTGCCGGTCAGCCCCGGCAGCACATCGAAGCCGAGGGCCAGCGAGTCCGGCGGCGAACCGCCGAGGCCGATCGTCAGGTTCACGTACGCCTCGTCGACCGTCGCCGCCACCCGGCGGGCCGGCCAGCCGCCCTGGGTGTCCAGCAGCTGCTGCGGCGAACCGCCCGGATCGCCCTCGGCGTCCATCGCCAGCAGGCCGAAGTTCTGCTCGCCGGTCATCGGGTCGTGCCAGAGCGGGCGCCGGTCGGCGTCCTGGTGGGCGGCGGTGTTCGAGGTGAACTTGAACCACTCGTCGGTCCACTCGAAGAGGAAACCGCCGGCCAGGTTCTGGTCGTGGATCAGCCGCAGCAGATCGGCGTCCGTCTGCATCGCCTGCTGCTCGCTGTGATCGCCCTCGGTGCGGCCGAGCGGGGCGTTGTGAGCCGAGCCGATCGACGACGGCACCCCGAACTCGGTGATCAAAGTCGGCATGTCCGAATGGTGCCGCCCGAGGGCGGCGACATAACCCGCGTACGGGTCGGACCGCCCGGCGTACTCGTAGTCCTGCAGCGCCGGCTCGTGCCGCTGGAAGTCCGGGTAGTACGGATAGGCGTGGTAGCCGGCGAACGTGCCGGCCGGCCAGTCGGCGGTCGGCCGCACGTGGTTGGCGTCCAGTTGCAGCATGTCCTCGCGCGCCTGCGGCTCGTCGGGGTGGCGCAGCGGGTCGGTGGTCGGCCAGTTGACGAAGGCGATCGGCTGGCTGAGGCCCTGCTCGGCCTCGTAGCCGGCGAGTTCGTCCATGCGCGCGGCCAGCCATCGCTCGGTCGGGGTGGCGTCGCCGGTCGAGCGGAAGTACTTGCCGTCATGGCCCGGTGCGGATGCGTTGCGTTTGTCGGACGCTCCACCCGCGTACGGGTCAAGCTCCGCGCCGATGATCCATCCGAGTAACCACCGGGTGATGTCGGTGTCCCAGACACCGCTGGCCCGGCCGGGCGAAGCCGGCCGGCTGAGGTGGCCGGAGACGGCGCCGGAGGCGTCTTTCAGCTCCCGCTGAAAGGCGGTGGTGACGGCCGGGTCGAAGAGGTTGCGCTTGCGGACGTACGACTGGTCGGGCGGATAGACGCCCTGCATGAGATAGAGCGGCCGCTGCGGGTTGGCCTCGTTGTACGCCGCGAACTGCTGATAGAACGACGGCGGATGGATCGTGTAGATCCGCACTGCGCGGATGCCGAGCCGGCTCATCGCCGCGAACCACGCCCGATACTGCGCGGCCGAGATCGACAGCTCGCCGGGCTGGTGACCGGGCGTGGTGCCGCCCAGGTTCACTCCGGGCAGGAAGGTCCGGTCGCCGCCTGAGGTGTGGAGCTGGAACTGCTGACCGTCCGTGCTCGCGACCATCTTGAGGCCGTTCGCGTCGACCGGGTTCGGGGCCCACGAGCTGCCCTTGGGCGGCGATGGGATCTCGCTCATCCCGGCGATCAGGAACGCCGGTGAGCTGGGCGTCACCGACGAGGTTCCGCCGGCCAGGGTAAGGCAGAGCCCGATCATGAACGCGCCGATGACGATCGCTCGGACACGCCCGAATCGGGGACGCGGCAGCCCGGACACCGGGTGGCTCGAAAAATCCTCCACCCGAGCATTGTCGATGGCGAAAGTTGCTGAATGCGCCGAATTGTCGGGAAGCTGGATCATCCGGGCCCTCGCCGTTCGCCCGATGTTGTGCCAGCGTTGAGGACCGGGATCGGGGTCGGCGGCCATGGCCGCCCGCGGGTGAGGAGCGAGTGTGGATCTTCTCGAGGAATACCGCCGGGCCACTTTCTTCTTCGAGTCGGGTGACCCGCTCGCCGCCAGCCGGGTCCTCGAGCCGATTGTCGAGGCCGAACCGCGCAATGCCGCGGTCCGCCAGTTACTGGCCCGGGCCTACTTCAACTCGGCCCAGCTCAACGGCGCTGAAACCCAGCTCCGGGCGCTGATCGAGCACGATCCCTCCGATCATTACGCACACCACGTGCTCGGCCGGACCCTCGAACGGGCCGGCCGTTTTCGTGAGGCTCTCCCGCACCTGCGGCTGGCCGCCGCGATGAAGCAGCAGCCCGACTACACCGAGGCCGTGCACCGCGTCGAGCAGTGGCTCGGCAAACCGTGAGGTCCCTGTTCCGAAACGCCGCCTAGGATCGTGATCTGTGAAGCTCAAGCTCGATCTGCACGACATCTTCAACCGGGGCCAACAGATCGACAAGGCCCTGCGGGACATCATCGACGAGGCGATCGAGAAGAAGGCGACCCTCGTCGAGATCATCCCGGGCAAGGGCAGCGGCGCGCTGAAGAAGAAGGTGCTCCGGTTCCTCGACCAGCGTGAGATCAAGCAGCTCTACCACCGGGTCGAGAAGGACGGCGACAACTGGGGCCGCCTCTTCGTGCACTTCCGCTTCAACGAGTCGACCGGCCGCCGCGGCCGCGGCCGCTGATCACCCGCCCGGGCCCCCGTCCGGCGGTCGTCGGCCCGCGCACCGGTCGGCGGTCGCTCAGAAGTTGTAGGTCTTCGCCACCGCCAGGAGCTCGCTGGTGTGTGAGCCGACGACACCGACGCCGCTGGGCCGCTCCTTGAAGCCGGGCACCTCGGCGAAGCCGTCGCTGCCGTCCATCGCCCGGAACGCGACCGGCCCCGGTGTGCGGACCGTGACCGTGATCTCGATGCCGTCGGCCGGCGGGCCGTGGAAGACGAAGCCCCAGCCCCAACGCTGGTCCCTCTGGTTGGCCGGGATGACCGACTGGCCCTGGACCTCGGCCGCCAGCACCGGGGTGCCGGCCCCGACGTGCAGGGTGACCAGGCGAACCGGGCGCTGCGGGGTCAGGCGCAGCGCCAGGCGGCGGGTGCCGGCGGCGGGGATGTCCTTCTCGATCGTCAGCCGGGGCGCCGGGATGCCGCCCGGCTGAGCCTTGCCGGTGCGTACCTGCTCGGGCCCGAAGAACGGCAGGCTGTCGCGCACCTCGTGCGGCCGGCCGGAGACGTACTGCGAGGTCCACTTCTGCACGCTCGTCTCGTCGCTGATCCACTCGGCGGTGTTGTTGTCGGCGTCGAGGGCGTACATGAGCTGGGTCAGCGCGGGGTGGGCCGGGTCGAATCGGTCGACCGACAGCCCGATCACGCTGAAGACCACGAGGGCCAGCGCGGCGGTCAGGGTGGGGAGAAGGCCGCGTCGACGGGCGCTGAGAGCCGCCAGCCCGCGCTGGCCACCACCCTCGGGGTGGATCAGGTCGATCACCGGCAGCAGGGCCAGGCCGAGCAGCACCGCCAGGAATGCGCCCGCCCCGGCCAGCGGCATGCCGAGCGCCGGGAACAGCATGATCACGGTCGGCAGCAGGATGATCACCGCGACCGCGCCGCCGATGACCACCGTGGCCACCGACCACCAGCCCCGCAGCAGGATCGCGAGGATGCCGGCGAGTGCTCCGGCCAGGGCGGGCAGCGCGGCCAGGTAGGAGCCGCCCGGGGTGGCCCCGGCCAGCACCAGGCCGAGCACGGCCAGCCAGCCGAGCCCGCCGATCGCCAGGGCGGCCGCCCCGAGCCGGCGCCGGAACATCGCGAACCAGGCGAAGACCACCAGCGCGGTCAGGGCCAGCACGCCCACCCGGTACCACTGCGGGTGGTAGGGGTCGATCGGCAACTCGGCGTAGGCCGGGCGGATCAGCTTGAGGACCAGCCAGTAGAGCTGGGCCAGCACCGGGGCGGCCACGATCGGGATCAGGGTCACCGCGAACGCGAACGCGCCCCGCTTCGCTGTGATCAGCCCACGCCGCCGGGCGAGCCAGGCCAGCACCAGCACCGCGACCAGGGCCAGCGCCGCGAGCGGCCAGACCATTGCGCCGGGGTAGCGCACGAGCAGGCCGGGAGCGGGGAAATAGGTCGCGTCCTCACTCGAACCGAGCTTCGTCAGGTCGTCGTCGCCCAGTTCGCGGGCGAGCGCCAGCGCGTTGTCGCCGTGATGCTGCAGGCTGTCGCGGTCCATCGCCGAGGGCACGTCGGTGGGCGCGTGATAGACCGCCGCGCCGTCGATGTAGGCCGAGTTCAACCCCTGGAAGCCGGCCAGCCGGAACGGCGTGAAGTCGGTGTCGTTGGGCAACAGCCGATAGATCTCGACCGCGAACGACGTGCCGACCGGCTTGGGGGTGTGCGCGTAGGCGTCCACCAGCTTCTGGTTGTGGTCGGACGTCTCGAACATGATCGCCGGACCGGAGCTGCCCCGGGCCTCGAGGTTGAGAACGACCCCGCCCGCCTTCGCCAACGGACTCTGGTGCACGAACGCCGCCGCGCCGCACAGGCACGCCTCCTCGGCGTCGGTCAGTACCAGCACCACGTCGTTGCGCAGCTTCGGGCCGTTGACCAGCGCACGGGCCGTCTCCAGCACGGTCGCCACGCCGGCCGCGTCGTCGTTGCCGCCGGGCCCGGTCTGCACCGAGTCGTAGTGCGCGACCAGGAACAGCCGCCCGGTCGAGGCGGTGCCCGGGATCACGGTGATCACGTTGCGCACGTGGGCGAGACCGATGCCACCGGCCGAGGAGGACAGCTCGCCGCCCTCGGGCGAGACCGTGTCCTGCACCTCGGGCGACAGGCCGAGTCCCCGCAGGGTCGTGACGAGATGATCGCGTACGCGGTCCTGCGCAGCGCTCCCCACCGGGTGCGGAACCGTAGCGATGGCCTGGACCTGCTCGAAAGCCCGACCAGCGCTGAACCGACTCGGCGGAGCCGAGGCGCTTGCCGCCGACGGCGGCTCGACCGACCGCACGGCGGCGAAACCGATCAGGGCCAGCACGACGACCGCGGCCAGGGCGGCGAGAGCCCGTTGGACGACATCGACGAGGGCGGGAGCGCGCATGGGGCCATCTAAGCGGCTGGGTACGACAACCGGGTAGCGAAAAGATCGATTACGGCGTGGCATAGCGTTGTCGGGGTGACTACGCCGATCGACCCCGCCGCCGTCGTCGCGGAGTTCATCGACGCGGTGTCGCCCTACGACCCCGATCCGGGCGCGCGGCCGGTGGCGATGGTCGGTGTCCGCACCGCACTCGGCGAGGGCGTCTTCCCGCTGAGCGACCACGTCGTCCGCGCGATGTGCCGGGCCCTGGCCTCCTACCGCGACCCGGAGGACCGCGGCAGCTGCGTCGACTGCGGCGGCCGCCACCTGGACGAAAACCTGCACTGCCGGGACTGCGGGCGTCTGCACGGCATCCTCGGTCAGGTGATCGCCGAACACGCGGCCCGGGTGGCGGCGGCCGCGAGAACCGAGCCGGGCGTTCCGGGCGGCCCGGTCGACCCGGGAGAGGACGAGAGTTGAGAAGCGGGAGTTGTGTGCCCGCCGCTCCTGAGCGACGATCAGCGGGACACGCCCGGTACAGACGAGTGGGGTTCTCGGCATGACTGAACGGTCGGTCGCGCCCCGCGTCCGCGGCGGCGCGGCCTCCGCTGTCTCCGCGCAGGAACGGCTGCGCGTGCTGCTCGTGGAGGACGACGAGGGCGACGCGTTCCTGGTCCGCGAGCTGCTCGACGAGGCCGAGGCCCCGTTCGACCTCAGCATGGCGACCAGCCTGCGCGAGGCCAGGACCAAGATGCAGGGCGTGCAGTGCGTCCTGCTCGACCTGGGTCTGCCCGACGCCGAGGGCATCGACGGCCTGCGCACGTTCCTCTCGGTCTCCGGTGGCGCCGCGGTCTGCGTGCTGACCGGCCGCTCCGACGAGCACCTGGGCGTCGCCGCGGTCGCCGAGGGCGCACAGGACTACCTGGTCAAGGGCCAGGTCGACGGCGTGCTGCTGACCCGTGCGCTGCGCTACGCGGTCGAGCGCAAGCGGGCCGACGAAAACGCCCAGCGCCTGCGCGAGGTCGAGCTGCGGCAGGCCGAGTCGGCCCGCCTCGAGCGCGGCCTGCTGCCGCAGCCGCTGATGCAGACCACCGAGGTCGCGGTGCACACGTTCTATCGCTCGGGCCGGGCGATGGGGGTGCTCGGCGGCGACTTCTTCGACGTCGTCCAGGTCGGCGACGACCGGTTGCACGTGATCGTCGGCGACGTCTGCGGCCACGGGGTCGACGAGGCCGCACTCGGCGTCGAACTGCGGGTCGCCTGGCGGGCGCTCGTGCTGGCGGGAGTGCCCGACGACCGAATCCTGAGTTCACTCGAACAGGTACTGATGAGTGAGCGCCGGGCCCGCGAGATCTTCGCGACCGTCGCGTCGGTGGTGGTCGACCTGGTCGGCAACCGCGCGACCGTACGCCTGGCCGGTCATCCGCCGCCCGTGCTGCTGGCCGAGGGCCGGGCCGTCCCGGTCTCCGCCCGCCCCGGCATCGTGCTCGGCGTACGCCCGAAGCCGCCGCCGGTCACCGACTTCGAGTTCACCGGCGAGGACTGGTCGCTGCTCATGTACACCGACGGCTTGATCGAGGGGCACACCGGCGTGGGTGCCGAACGCATGGACGTGGACGGCCTGTGCAAGCTGCTCGGCGAGCCGGCCGCGGCCGGCGTGTCGCTGGCCGCGCTGCCGGCCTGGCTGGTCGGACGCGCCGAGCAGGCCAACGGCGGCCCCCTGGCCGACGACGTGGCGATGCTGCTGATCTCCCGGGGGAGCGGGCGATGACGGTGTTCAACCTGCGCACCTGGACGCTGCGAAGGCGCACCGTGGCGCTCTGCATCGCGGTCGGCGTGCTGCTCGGCGGGCTGGCCGTGTTCGCGGTGGTCACGGCGGCCCGCAACAACCGGCAGCTCGACGACGTACTCAACCGGGCCAGCCCGATGCGGGCGGCCGGCGAGTCGCTCTACACCGCGCTGGTCGACCAGGAGACCGGCATCCGCGGCTATGCGATCACCGGTGACCCGGCCAACCTCGCGCCCTACACGAGCGGCATGCAGGAGGAGCACGACGACATCGCCCGGATCGACGGCCTCCTCAAACCGGGCGACGGTGACATCAAGGCGTCCCTCGATCTGGTGAAAGCGCGGGCCGCGGTCTGGCACCAGCAGGTCGCCGACCCGGTGGTGACGACGACCCGCACCAAGGGCACGGTGGCCGGGCAGGCCGAGGTCGCGGCCGGCTCGACGGCCCAGTTCGATTCGATCCGGGTCGCGATCGACCAGATGCAGACCCGGATCCTGACGTTGCGCGACAAATCGGCGCTGGCCGCCCGGCAGACCAGCCAGACCCTGGTGGCGATCCAGATCGCCGCCGCGGCCATCGTCATCCTGGCCGGCGCGGCCCTGTTGCTGCTGCTCGACCGCCTGGTCAACCGCCCGGTCCTCGATCTGGCCGGGCAGGTGCGCGACGTCGCGGAGGGCGACTACGAGAAGCACATCTCCAGCAGCGGCTCTCCGGAACTGGCGAGTCTGGCCCGGGATGTCGACGGCATGAGACGGAAGATCGCCTCGGAGTTGACCGAGGTCCGCGACGCCCGCACCCAGGTCGAGTGGATCAACGACCAGCTCAAGATCCAGGCGGAGGAGCTGACGCGGTCCAACCGTGACCTCGAGCAGTTCGCCTACGTGGCGTCCCACGACCTGCAGGAGCCGCTGCGCAAGGTGGCCAGCTTCTGCCAGTTGCTGCAGCGCCGCTACTCCGGTCAGCTGGACGAGCGGGCCGACCAATACATCGGTTTCGCGGTCGACGGCGCCCAGCGTATGCAGCGGCTGATCAACGACCTGCTGGCGTTTTCCCGGATCGGGCGGCTGACCAGCGGTTTCACCGATGTCGACCTCAGCCGGGTGCTTGAAGAGGTCCGGTCGCAGCTCGAGCCTCGCATCGGCGACGACGGCGAGATCACATGGACCGATCTGCCCACTGTGGAGGGCGAGGAGCCGCTGCTGACGACCCTGTTCGTCAACCTGATCGGCAACTCGCTCAAGTTCCGGCGGCCCGACGTGCCGCCGGTCATCCGGATCAGTGCCCGGCGGGACGACGACGAGTGGCAGATCAACGTCCGCGACAACGGCATCGGCATCGAGGCCGAGTTCGCCGACAAGGTGTTCGTCATCTTCCAGCGGCTGCACGCGAGGGATGCCTACGAGGGCACCGGCATCGGACTGGCCATCGTCAAGAAGATCGTCGAATATCATGGCGGTCGGATCTGGCTGGACCTCGACGTCGAGGAAGGCACCTCGATCAACTTCACCATTCCGGTGTTACCGGGCGCGCCGTCGCCGGTTTCCGTCGCTCCGGCGGCGGAGGAAACGCAGAAAGAGGTCAGTGCATGACCGACATCACCAAGGGCGAGGGCACACCCATCGAGGTGCTGCTGGTCGAGGACGACCCCGGCGACGTCCTGATGACCCAGGAAGCCCTGGAGGAACACAAGGTCCGCAACCGGCTCACGGTCGTCTCCGACGGCGCCGAGGCCCTGGCCTACCTGCGGCGCGAGGGCGCCTTCGCCGGTGCCGTACGCCCCGACCTGATCCTGCTCGACCTCAACCTGCCCCGCCGCGACGGCCGGGAGGTGCTCGAGGAGATCAAGAAGGACGAGGACCTGGGCCGCATCCCGGTCGTCGTGCTGACCACGTCCTCGGCCGACCAGGACATCCTGCGCAGCTACCAGCTGCACGCCAACGCCTACGTGACCAAGCCGGTCGACTTCGACCGGTTCATCGCGGTCATCCGGCAGATCGACGAGTTCTTCGTCAGCGTCGTGAAGTTGCCGCCGCGTGCTTGACCAGGTCGCCGAGCTGATCCGGGAGGTCGCGGCCACGGTCGTGCTCCCGCGTTTCCGTCACCTCGCGGCCGACGAGGTGCATCAGAAGACGCCGGGCGATCTGGTCACGATCGCCGACCAGGAATCCGAGCGGGAGCTGACCCGCGGGCTGACCGCTCTGCTGCCCGGCTCCACCGTGGTCGGCGAGGAGGCGGTCGCCGCCGACCACGGCATCCTCGACCGGCTCAGCGGCCGGGGCCCGATCTGGATCGTCGACCCGGTCGACGGCACCAACAACTTCGCGGCCGGCAAGGAACCGTTCGCGATGATGGTGGCGCTGGTCGAGGCGGGCGAGACGGTCGCGGCCTGGATCCTCGACGTGCCCGGCGACCACCTCACGGTGGCCGAGCGCGGTTCCGGCACCTACCGCGACGGCGTACGCGTCAAGAGCCGCACCGACGACCCGGGCGTCGCCGCGATGGTCGGCGTGGTCGCCACCCACTACTTCCCGGCCGACCTGCGCGACGAGGCCAAGGGCAACGCGCACTTCTTCGGCGAGATCACCCGCGGCCGGCACTGCGCGGGCTGGGAGTACCCGGCCGTCGCCACCGACCGGCAGCAGTTCGCGGCGTTCTGGCGGGTGCTCCCGTGGGACCACGTCCCGGGCGCGCTGATCATCCGGGAGGCCGGCGGCACCGTGCGGCACTTCGACGGCTCCGAATACCAACCGGCCAACCGCGACTCGGGTCTGCTCGCCGCGGAGAACGAGGAGATCTGGCATTCGGTGCGCGACACGCTGCTGCCGTCGTTCCGGCCCCGGTCGTGACCATGTCCGCGGCGTATCTCGATGAGATCTTCGGTCTGCGCGGGCGTACCGCGGTCGTGACCGGCGGCAGCTCCGGTCTCGGGCGGTCGATGGCGATCGCACTGGGCCGGGCCGGGGCCCGGATCATCCTGGTGGCACGGCGTCCGGAGCCGATGTCCGAGGTGGTCGAGGAGCTCGAGGGGCACGGCGCGCAGGGGCACGCGATCTCCGCCGATCTCGCCGACCGGGCGGCGCTCACGGCCGCGATCGACGAGATCAAGGACCGGTACGGCGATCCCGACGTGCTCGTGAACTCGGCCGGAGTAAATCGTCGCCCGCCGATGGACGAGCTCACCGAGGAGGATTGGGACGTCACGATCAGCGCCAACCTCACCGCTCCGTTCCTGCTCGGACAGGCCTTCGGCCCGCGGATGGCGGCCCAGGGCTGGGGACGGATCATCAATGTCGCGTCGCAACAGGCCTTCCGGGCGTACGGGAACAGCGGCGCCTACGGGGTCTCCAAGGGCGGTCTGGTCGCGCTCACCCGTTCGCAGGCCGAGGCCTGGTCGCGGCACGGCGTGTGCTGCAACGCGATCGCGCCCGGCGTGGTGCACACCCCGCTGACCGAGCCCACCTTCGCCGACCCGGCCAAGGTGGCCCAGCACGCCGCGCGCGCGATGATCGGGAGAAACGGCGTTCCGGACGATTTCGGGGCGTGTGCCGTGTTTCTGGCCAGCAATGCTGCCGTTGCCGTAACCGGCCAGACACTCTTCGTCGACGGCGGCTATTCGGCGACTTGATCTCCCTGTCCGCCCCTTGCGCCCCGCGATAGAGTTTCCCCCGCTCATGACCTGGGGAGGTTCCGTGGCGGCGACAACCCTCCGTCGGCTTTACGCTGCGCTCGCGTTACTCGCGACCGCCTGCGCGCTGATGCTGGCCGCGCCGGGCTCGGCGGCCTACGCCGATCCCAACAACGAGGGCGGCTCCAAGAAGCTCGAGGACGCCCTGGAGTCGGCGGCCAAGGGCCAGGCCGACGCGATCCAGAAGCTGACCGCGTCGAAGAAGCGCCAGTCCGACCTGCAGAAGCTGGTCGTCCAGTCGCAGGCCGGTGCGAAGCAGCTCGAGGCGCAGGTCGGCGTGATCGCCAACCGGTCCTACCGGCTCGGCCGCAGCAACACCGCCAGCATGCTGCTCGACAGCAGCTCGCCCGACATCTTCCTCGAACGGGTCGAGCGACTCGACATGATGGCCCAGGTCGACGGGTCGACGCTGAAGAAATATCAGGACGACCTCGACACGGCCCAGCAGGCCAAGGCCGACATCGACCGCGAGGTGGCCGAGCAGCAGAAGCAAGTCACCGCGCTGGGCAAGAGGAAGAAAGAGGCCGAGCTGGCGCTGGCCGGCATCGGCGGTGGCGCGGCGGGCAGCGGCTTCCTCGACCCCCACTCGCCGCTCGCCAAGGCGGCACCCCGCAACGCGGACGGGTCGTGGCCCAAGGAGGGCTGCACGATCAACGACCCGACGACCACCGGGTGCATCACGCCGCGCATGCTCAACGCCTATCAGAACGCCAAGTCGGCCGGGTTCACCCACTACGTGGCCTGCTTCCGGCATCAGGACAGCGGCGAGCATCCCAAGGGCCGGGCCTGCGACTTCTCGGCCCATGCGAGCGGGTTCGTCGACGAGGCGGCGACCGGCGCCGACAAGGACTACGGCAACCGATTAGCGGCCTACTTCATCAAGAACTCCGACCGGCTCGGCGTCCTGTACGTGATCTGGTACCGGCAGATCTGGATGCCCGGGACCGGCTGGAAGGCGTACAGCGCGACCGGTGATGCGGCCGCTGTGCACACCAACCACGTACACCTGTCGGTGCTCTAGCGGCCGCTCCCGACCCGCGCCGCCGGTCAGATATCGACGGCGCGGAGAGCACGCCAGGCGAGCACGGCGACGCAAGAAGAGCTCCTCAAGCAGGGGAAGAAATTGGTCTCCAGGACCGCCCCCATGGCGAGGAGTGACCAACCGCCGGTTACGTCAGAAGGCGGTGTCCCCGCACGAAAGGGCGGGGATCGTCACCATGCCGAGACTCATGCTCATCTCCGTCCGTCCGAAGGCACAAAACCTAAGGGACGGTCCGGCCGGAAGTCGACCCGTTACCGGCCGCCTCGCTCACACCCTGCTGGTCGTCGGAAGCCGGCCCGGTCATGCTCCCCAGCACCTCGGCCCGGCACCGGCGCCCGTTCATGCTGAACGCGAACGGCAGCGCGTTCACCCCGCGATAGTCCCCACGCAGCGTGAACGCCCGCAGCTTCCCGCGCCCCTTGACGACGACCTTGTGCCCCTTCTGGGCCACCGCCTTCTCCGGCGACGTCAGCTCCTGTGACCCCGGATAGGCGAACTGCACACGCCAGAGATGACCGGCCACGGCATCGGTCGCGGCCACCGTCAACAGCGCCTCGTAGTCGCTGCCCGAGTCACGTTTGAGCTGGTAGCGCACCGCGCAGATAGTTCCCTGCGGCACCGACGCCGGGGCCGCGCCGGCCGCCTGGGCCTGCTCGGCCGCCGGAGTTCCCTGGGACGAGGACCAGGTGAGGCCGCCGATCACCAGCACGGCCACCGTCCCGATCGCCGCCTGCACCCGGTGGCGAAGCGACACCACCCGCAGAGACGGACGCCGGCCGGCGAAGACGCCGCCGCCGAGGGGTCGTACGCCGCCCATCCCGAGCGCCGCCCCGATCTTCAGTCCGGCGCGGAGCCGCAACGTGTGGGCCCGTGGCCGTGGCCCCGGCGTACCCCCGGGAAGCCCGAGATAAGCGAGAGCCGCGCGACCAAGCCCTCGTGGAACGAGGTTCAGCGGCGCCGCCGCTCCTCGTGCCGGCGCCGCACCCGGTTCACGCACCTTCAACGGCGGAATCATCGGCTGAAGTCCGACCAGCGCGGCCAGCGACCGGGCCACTTCGGCCGCGCCCGGACGGTCCGCCGGGTTCTTGGCCAGGCAGCGCAGACACAGCGAGCCGACCGCGGACGGCATCCCCGGCTGGTCCGGCACCGGGGCCGGCGCGGCATAGAGATGGGCCCGCAGCGCCTCGGCGGTGGTCTCGGCCGGCCACGGCAGCCGGCCGGTCAGGCTGCGATAGAGGAGCAGGCCCACGGCGTACACGTCGGTGGCGGCCGAGACCTGGGCACCGCCGAGGCGTTCCGGGGCGAGGTAGGCCGGCGTCCCGAGGAGGCTGCCGTCCGGGGCGGCGTCGCGCTGCCCGACCGCGGCCGAGATCCCGAAGTCGACGACCTTGGCCCCCGCGCCGGTGAGCATCACGTTGGCCGGCGTCACATCTCGGTGCACGAGCCCGCGAGTATGGGCCGTGGCCAGGGCCGACGCGACCTCGGCGGTGATCGTCACGGCCTCGCGCCAATCCAGCGACCCCTGCCGGCCGATGCGGGCGGCGACCGATTCGCCGTCGTTGAGCTCCATGACCACGAACGGCACACTCAGTTCGCCGGCCAGCGGGGTTTCGCCGAAGTCGAAGATGCCGGTGATGTGCGGGTGGGCGAGCCGGGCCGCGGCCAGCGCCTCCTGCCGCAGCCGGTCGCGAAATGCCTGATCACCGGCGAGCCGAGGGGACAGCACCTTGACCGCGACGTGTCGGCCGAGCACCTCGTCGTAGCCGCGCCAGACGACCGACATGCCGCCGGCGCCGAGCTTCTCGATGAGCCGGTACCGACCCGCGATGCGAAGCGAACCCGCCTGACCGTTTCGCTCCGTACGCCCCATATGCCGATTGTGACCCGCGGCACCGGCGGCCAAGCCCCGCACACCAAAACCTGCGGGTTATGTCCGGATTCAATATCCGAGGAGCTGGTCGACCGGGGCGTAGTCGTCGGTCAGTACCCGCGCATGCCCGGCGAACGAGCCGTCCGGCAGCAACGTCACCGGATCTTTGGCGTGCCGATCGAGGCCGGCGCGGACGGCGGCCAGCGGCAGCGGGCTCTTCGAGGCGACGATCACGAAATTGGATCCGGACGTCGTTTCAGGCGGGGCGATGAGCGCGACGTGCGGGAACACCGCCGCCACGGTCGCCAGCTCGGACTTGACGAACCGGTCGGGCGGATAGTCGATGACGTTCTGGGCATAGACGCCGCCCGGCCGCAGCGTCCGCGCCACCTGGGCCATCATCTCGCGGGTCGTCAGGTGCCAGGGCACGACCAGGTAGCCGAACGCATCGCCGATCACCAGGTCGTAGGCGGCCGCCGGCTGCTCGGTCAGTCCGACCCGCGCGTCACCCACCCGCACGCGCAGGTCGGGGCCGGTCACCAGCCCGAGCTTCTGCCGATCGAGCTTGACCAGGCCGCCGTCCAGCTCGAGCACCAGCTGGCGGCTGCCGGGCCGGGTCGCCCGCAGGTATTCCGGCATGGTGAAACCACCCCCACCGAGATGCAGGGCATCGATCGGCGAGGCGGGGGCCGGGCTCAGCGCGTCGGTCACGGCCGCGAGCCATTGGACGTACGCGAAATCCAGGTGCAACGGATCCTTCAGGTCGACGTACGAGTGATGGGCCGAGTTGAGGATCAGCAGGCGCCCGCTCGGGTCGGCCCGATCCACCTCGACGGAGGCGCAGTGGTAGGCCGTCTCGACGTCGCACGGATTCGGAGCCGTCACGCCCAGCCCGGCAGCCGCCAGGCCGACGACGCCGAGCAGCGCGCGGGCGCGCGCGTCGGCCTTCAGGTGAAGCCACCAGCCCTTTCGATGAGGCCCCCAGCCTTTTCGGCGAAGCCACCAGCCCAGCGCGAGGCCGCTCACGGAGAGCAACCCGGCCAGGCTCAGCACGATCCAGCTGCTCGGCATGGCCGCTACGAAGATGAACCCGGTGGCCAGCGTCGCCGTGATCGCGCCGAGCGTGCCGATGCTGGAGAGCCGCCCGACCACCGCGCCGGTGCGGTCGAGATCGGCCAGTTGGAGCTTCACCACCATCGGCGTGACCGTGGAGAGCAGGAACGCCGGCAGAAAGACGGCCATCGCGGCGAGCAGCAGCACGGCCGGGGCCGCCCCGCCCCGCAGGATTTGCCCGGCCCAGCGAACCAGCGGCAGGGTGAGCGCGGTGCCGATCGCACCCAGAACCAGCACCGGGGCGAGCAGCATGCGCGGGTCGAAACGGTCGGCGAGCCGCCCACCGAGCCACGTGCCGTACGCGATAGCCGCCAGCGAGACGCCGATGACCGAGCTGCTCACCTGCAACGTCACGCCGACATACGGCCCCACCAGGCGCAGCGCAACGATCTCGAGGACCAGCACCGAGCCGCTGGCCCCGAAGACGAGCGTCGAGGCAAGGGCGGACGGCAGCGCACGCGGCGAAGCTCCCATCGCGGAGATGCTACCGACGTCCACTGAAGAGCAGTCGCAAGCAGGAGCCACGGGCCCGTAGCTCCTGCACCCGAGGCCGCCGATGAACTTGCCCGTCGAGTCCCTACTCGGCGTCCCCGTGAGCTTGCCCGTCGAGTCTCTACTCGGCCCCGCGGGCGCCCGTCCAGTCTCTACTCGGCGCCTCCGGTGAACTTGCCTTCGCCGTGCTTGTTGACCCGGAAGCGGAGCCCCGACCAGCGGTCGTCGATAGCCACCTGACCGCACGGACGCATGTTGAAGTCGGCAACGATCGGCCACAGCGAGTCGCGGTTGATGTCGGCCTTGTTGCCCTTCGGGTAGGCAACCCAGAACACGCCAGGCTTGTCCAGGTCGCCATCGTGCTTCTCCAACTCTTCCCGCACGCTCGCCGCACTGTCGGCAAACACGACCGCCGTACTCGCCGTAGCCAACGCCTCGGCCTCACGCACGCCCTCAGGCATCGGCGCCAGCAGCGGCAACTGCGCCGGATCGGAAAGCCACACGGTGGTATGCGGCTTGATCAGCAGCTTCTCGGCGACAGTCTTCATGCCCCGACACTCCCACCGACAAATTTCTTCGTCAACGCAGACCCGAAAATCCGGTCGGCGGCCTCCGACCCGCACCGACCTCGGTCCGTTCAAGACCCGCTCCGCTTGTTGAGCCCGCTCGCTTGTTGAGCCCGCTCCGCTTGTTGAGCCCGCTCCGCTTGTCGAGCCCGCTCCGCTTGTGAGCCCGCTCCGCTTGTCGAGCCCGCTCCGCTTGTTGAGCCCGTCCCGCCTCTCAGCCAGGGTCCGTCTCGGCCGGGCTCCGTCTCTCGGCCGGGGTCCGTCTCAGCCGGGTCCGGCTCTCAGCCCGCTTCACCTCCCAGGTCGCCCTGGGCGCCATCGTCTCCAGACGGCGCCCAGGACCCCTGCGGCTCGGAGGCGGGTGCGCCGGTAGCCGGGCCGTCCCCAGCGACGGTGGCGCTCCCGACGGCTCGTGCACCCACCGACCCGGCAAGCCGCCAACGGCCCGCGCGCCGGGGCCGCCCGAAACTCGTCCGACGGCCAACCTGCACGATCCGATCGCGGGCGGCCCGGCGCCTGCGGTCTTCCGCCGAGCCGGGGGCCCTGAACTGAACGATGGGCGCCCACTCAGCCGGGCCGTTCTCTATGACCTCAGCCGCGACGTCGCGCTGACCGTTCTCGTTCTCAGCAGCGGCCGAGACACCCCGCCGGCCCGCGTCGTTCTCGTCTTCGCGTGTGGCGAGTTGAAGTAGCCGAATTCGGCTCACCGCGCGTGCGCCGGCACCGCCCCGCGCTTCGACTCGGCGCGACCGGCGTACATCTCGTTGCCCGCTTTCTTCGCGCCGCTCGCCCTCATCGCGGCGCAGGCCCTGATCTCGACGGCTCCCATCGTGTCCCAGGCACTCATCGAGCAGGCGGTCCGCGTCACGCGGACGACGGCCGCCGTCAGGCAGATCCCCGCCGTCATGCGGGCCTGCCGGATCCTCGTCACCCAGCCGGCTGACGTCGCGCAGGGGGCTCTTGCTCCGTGGGCGGGCACTGTCGCGAAGCTGGCGCGGATCGCGCGGGCTCGGGTCATCGCGCCGGCGCCGGGGCAAGTCGGAACCGATCCGACCATCCTCGCCGGCGTCCGGAAAATCTCTGCGCCGGCGGCCGCTGTTGCGCCGCTCGCTGACTGGCTGGAAACGTCGCCGGCTGCTTGACCTTCGACTTTTCGGCATGATCCGTTCCTCTCCGAAGCTCGCGAACGGCCCGATTCTGGCGGGCGCGGCCGGCCCGGCGTACGAGATCTTCTGGAGGGTGTGGATAACTTTCTGGCCTGTGGATAACCGGGGTTTTGTCGGTGCCGGCTGATAGACATGCCGGGTGACCGAGACGACCCAGATCGTGGCTGACCAGGCCGAGCGAGCAGCGGTGCGCGAGCGCGCCGAGGAGGTGCTGCGCCGCCTCGCCGGCGAGCACGCGACGCTGCGAGAAGATCAGTGGCGTGCCATTGAGGCGCTCACGGTCGACCGGCGGCGGGTGCTCTGTGTCCAGCGGACAGGCTGGGGCAAGTCGGCCGTCTATTTCGTGGCGACCGCCCTACTACGCGACGGCGTCACGGCGCAGTCCGGCGAGCGCGAAGCCGGCCCGACCGTCATCGTGTCGCCCCTGCTCGCACTCATGCGCAACCAGGTCGATGCGGCCGCCCGTGCGGGCATCCGAGCCCGCACGATCAACTCGGCCAACCTCGACGAGTGGAGCGTGATCCAGGCCGAGATCCGGCTCGGCGAGGTCGACGTCCTGCTGATCAGCCCCGAACGCCTCAACAACCCCGACTTCCGTGACAACGTGCTCCCCGATCTGGCCGCGACCACCGGCCTGCTCGTGGTCGACGAGGCACACTGCGTCTCCGACTGGGGGCACGACTTCCGCCCGGACTATCGGCGCCTGCGCCAGTTCCTGGCTGGGCTTCCTTCCCGTACGCCGGTGCTCGCCACCACCGCAACCGCGAACTCCCGCGTGACCGCCGACGTGGCCGATCAGCTCGGTGATGCGCTCGTGCTGCGCGGTTCGCTCGAACGTGATTCGCTGCGCCTGGCCGTGCTCGACCTGCCCGATCCCGCGCACCGGCTGGCGTGGCTCGCCGACCACCTCGAGCGGCTTCCGGGCTCCGGCATCGTCTACACACTGACCGTCGCCGCCGCCACCGAGGCCGCCGATTTCCTGCGCTCGCGCGGCTTCGCGGTCGCCTCCTACACCGGCCAGGTCGACGACACCGAGCGCCGCGCGGCCGAGCAGGGCCTCCTCGACAACAAACTCAAGGCCCTGGTCGCCACGTCGGCGCTGGGCATGGGCTTCGACAAGCCCGACCTCGGATTCGTGATCCACCTGGGTGCACCGCCATCCCCGATCGCCTATTACCAGCAGGTCGGCCGGGCCGGCCGTGCGGTCGAGCACGCCGAGGTCGTACTGCTGCCCGGTGCCGAAGACGTCGCGATCTGGCGCTATTTCGCCTCGCTGGCCTTCCCGCCGGAAGATCAGGTGCGGCTGGTCCTGGCCAACCTGGCCGCCGACCGTCCGATGTCGACCCAGGCTCTCGAGCCGCTGGTCGACCTGCGGCGCAACCGCCTCGAGATGATGCTCAAGGTCCTCGACGTCGACGGCGCGGTCCGCCGTTCGCGCGGCGGCTGGCTCGCCACCGGCGAGCCGTGGACCTACGACACCGCGCGCCTGCGCCGCGTCGCCGAGGCACGTACGGCCGAGCAAAACGCCATGATCGAATATGCGTCGAGCGCCACCTGCCGCATGGAGTTCCTCCGGCGTTGTCTGGACGACCCGGACGCCGAGCCCTGCGGCCGTTGCGACAACTGTGCCGAGCCTCTGTTCGACGCCGAAGTGTCGGCCGCGTCGTTCGCCGCCGCCAACGCGTTCCTGGGCAAGCCCGGCGCCGAGGTCGCCCCGAAGAAAATGTGGCCCACCGGCCTGGCCGCGGTCGGCCTCTCACTCAAGGGCAAGATCGCGCCGTCCGAGCAGATCGAGCCTGGCCGTTCCGTCGGCCGCCTCTCCGATCTGGGCTGGGGCAACCGGCTCCGCGCGCTGGTCGCCGAGGAGTCGCCCGACCAGCCCATTCCTGACGACCTGGCCGCCGCCGTGGTCGAGGTCCTCAAGGCATGGGCCCACGGCGAAGATGCCTGGGCCCAGCGCCCGGCCGGCGTGGTCGCGGTCGGCTCGCGCCGCCACCCGCTGCTCGTGCAGAGCCTCGCCGAACACATCGCCAAGGTCGGCCGGCTGCCGCTGCTGGGCGCGCTGACATCGACCCACGAGGGCGGCGGCGCCCGGGGCAACAGCGCTCAGCGCGTGCTGGCACTGCACGACGCCTTCACGGTCCCGGCCGAGCTCAAGGCGCAGCTGCCCACACTGACCGGCCCGGTCCTGCTAGTCGACGACCTGGTCGACTCCGGCTGGACCATGACGCTCGCCGGCCGTGCCCTGCGCCGAGCCGGAGCCGGCGCGGTGATGCCGCTCGCGCTGGCGGTAGCCGGCTGACGCCGAGCGTGGTGTTGCGGCTTGCGCTGGCGGTAGCCGGCTGACGCCGAGCGTGGTGTTGCGGCTCGCGCTGGCGGTAGCCGGCTGACCCCGAGCGTGGTGTTGCGGCTCGCGCTGGCCATAGTCGGCTAACGGCGGGTGCGCTGACGGCGGTGCGGTGTTGCGGCTCGCGCTGGCCATAGTCGGCTGACGGGGAGCGTGGTGATGCGGCTCGCGCCGGTGGTAACGGTCTGAGGCTGGGTGAGGTGTTGCCGCTCGCGCTGGCGATAACCCGCTCACGTCAGGCGCTGCGTTGCGGCCCGGACTGCTCCAGGCCCGTGGCGCGTCGGAGCGGGCGGCGGAAGAGACCGGGACCCGGAGCGGACGCCGCGTGAGGCTGACGCTCTGGTGGGGGATGGCCGGGTCTGGACAGTAACGGTCAGAATATGACCAAACGGCCAATCCGGTAACCGAGGGGCAGCGTGGACGGCATACCGGGAGGGGGTATGCTCTGGGCTATGTCCGATGAGTCGACGCACCACGCTGGCCCGCACGGTTACTCCGGCGACAAGGCTGCCCTGCTCGGGCGTCTCCGCCGCATCGAGGGGCAGATCCGCGGCCTGCAGCGGATGGTCGACGAGGACACCTACTGCATTGACGTGCTGACCCAGATCTCCGCCGCCAAGAGTGCGCTCCAGGCGGTGGCCGTCGGCCTGCTCGAGGACCACCTGGCCCACTGCGTCGTCGACGCGGCGCGGGCCGGTGACCCGACGGCCAAGGTCAAAGAGGCGTCCGATGCGATCGCGCGGCTCGTTCGCTCGTGACGGCCGTTGTCTGAGAGGGGCTTTGCCATGGCTGTGACCAACATCTACACCGTGACCGGGATGACCTGCTCGCACTGCGTGCAAGCGGTGACCGGCGAGCTCTCGACGCTGCCCGGCGTCGAGGACGTGCGGGTCGACCTGGCCTCGGGCGCGGTGACGGTGACCAGCGCGGCGCCGCTCGCCGACAACGACGTGCGGGCCGCGGTCGACGAGGCGGGCTACGAACTGGCTACGGCCTGACGGCGGGAACTTTGTGGTCGCGCCGACGGACTTATCGAGAACAAGGCGCGATCAAGGAACAAGGGAGCGGCGGGTCTGGCATGGCTGTTGATCAGCAGACGGAGGAGCCCGCCGGCTTCGGTCGGAGACCGGTCGATCCGGCGCAAGGGGAGCAGGCGACGTTCCGGCTGGCCGCTTTCGGTGCTTTGCTCGTGGTGGCGGTGTTCGCGGGCTACGGGCTGGGCCGGCTTCACAACGGGTCGGCCTCGGCCTCGGCCCCACCAGCGGCGACAAGTGCCACGAACAACACCGCGGCGACCAGCGCCACGAACAACACCGCAGGGACGAGCGGGTCAGGGACGAGCGGGTCAGGGACGAGCGGGCCAGGGACGAGCGGGCCAGGGATAAGCGGGTCGGGGACAAACGGCGCGACCGACAACAGCATGCCCGGCATGGCCATGGACGAGAGCGAACCCCACACCCACAACGCCGACGGCACCGTCACCCAAGCGGCAATCACCCTGCCCGCCGGCGCCGTCGTCGGGGGTCTCTCGCTGAGTTCGGCCAGCCTCACCCTCGTACCCCTGAAAACCACCTTCCTCGCGGGCCAGCCGCAGCGGCTCAGCTTCCGGATCGTCGGCGCGGGCGGCGTGCCCGTCACGGCCTTCGCCGTCGTCCACGACAAGCGGCTGCACCTCATCGTGGTCCGCCGCGACCTCACCGGCTATCAGCACCTGCATCCCACGATGGCCTCGGACGGCACCTGGAACATCGATCTCACCCTCGCCCAGCCCGGCATCTACCGGATGATCGCCGACTTCACCGCGGTCGTCGGCGGCCAGCAGATCGCCGCCGCGCTCGGCAGCGACCTCACGGTCGCCGGGTCGTACGCCCCGGCGACGCTGCCCGCCCCCGCCCGGACCGCGCACACTCAGGGCTTCTCGGTCGGCTACGAGGGCACCCCGAACACCCGGTCGATCCAGCCGATCCTGATGAGCGTGACCGGCCCCGACGGACGGCCGGCCGCCCTGCAGCCCTACCTGGGGGCGTTCGGCCACCTGGTGATGATCCGGCAGGGCGACCTCGGCTACGTCCACATCCACCCCGAGGCGCAGTTGATCGACGGCAAGGTCAAGTTCTGGCTGACCGCGCCGAGCCAGGGCACCTACCGGATGTTCTTCGACTTCCAGGTCGCGGGCCAGGTCCACGACGCCGCCTGGACCGTAAGCGTCAGTTAGGCAGCATCGTCGACAGGGCCGGCGTCACGCCCCACTCCTCGACCAGCGCCGCGTACTCCGAAAGCTGCACCGACGTCGGCGCCGCACCGGTCCGCCGGGCCTTCAGCATCAGGTTTCGCGGCGTGTGTGCCGAATCGATGAATTCGACGACGTCCACCTTGTAGCCGTTGAGCCGCAGCAGCGACGCCCGCAGCGTGTCGGTGAGCACGTCGGCGAAGCGTTCTCGCATGATCGCGTGCCGCGTGATCTCCCCGAACGGCGCCGGCGCCGGCCGGCCCTTCAACTGGGCCGCGATGTCGTGATGGCAGCACGGAGCAGCGAGCACCCAGGAAGCCGACCATTCGACCGCCCGAGCCAGCGCCTCGTCGGTGGCGGTGTCGCAGGCGTGCAGCGCGAGTACCAGATCAGGCTCGAACGGCAGCGACGCCGACGAAATGGTCCCGGCCACGAACGAGACGTCATCGGAACAGCCGAGCTTCGACGCGACAGCTGAATTCCGTACGCGTTGGTCCTCGCGTACGTCGACCCCCACGACCTGGACCGAAACGCCTCGCCCGGCCAAATATCGATAGGCCGCGAAGGTCAGATAGGCATTTCCGCAGCCGAGATCGACGACGCGCAGCGGCGTCGGCAGTTCCTCGGGGAGAGTCGCCGCGAGCGCGCGCAGGAAGGCGTCGATCTGCCGCCGCTTGGCCGCATTGCCGCCGATCACTTCGAAAAGCGGGTCGCCCGGATCGAGCAGCCACTGCTTGGCCCGGTCGTGTTCAGCCACCGAAGAAGCCCGAACAGCCGAAGCCCGATGAATCTGCGCGTCGCCCTTCTTGGTGATGCGGACCTGCACGGTCGAAGACGCCGTTTCCACGTGCCAATTCCCGAACGGCTCGGCGAGAAGCGAATCGACCGCCGCGGCCGCCTCCTCGCCCAGATCGACATTGCGGGTGGTCGGCCGCGCGCCGTCATCGGTCACGATCTGCAGTCGGGGCCCGGCCTTCAGCGCGACCGGCCGCAGCTCGGCCCGGTTCACCGAAGGGGTGAAACCGCGCCGCCGGCCGGCCGCCACCGCGCGGGTCAGCCCAGGGTCGAGTAGGAGTTCACGGACTTCGGCGAGCACATCGGCGAGCGGTTGTGGCATGCATCCATTCTGCCTGGGCCTCTGGGCCCTTCCGTTCGCCGCCAAGTTGATCTATATATTGGCGCGGAGGTGCCTCATGTCGTACCGGGGCGACCCGCTCTCGGTCCGGCTGCGCGCCGAAACGCGCGCCGCTCACGACGCGGCGCAACGAAGCGGTTTCCTGGGGTCACTCGCGGCGGGCCGCTTGCCCTTTGCGGCGTACGCGGACCTGGCCGCGCAACATTGGTTCGTCTACGAGGCACTGGAACTCGCCGCCTCGGCGATGGCCCACGACCCGGTGGCCGGAGCATTCGTGGCGCCCGAACTGAACCGGCTGCCCGCAATCGAATCCGACCTGACGTTCCTCTACGGCCGGGGCTGGGAATACCGCATCGAGGCACTGCCCGCCACCACGACCTATTGCACCCGGCTGCGGGAGGTCGCGTTCGGCGGCGCATCCGGTTTCATCGCCCACCATTACACCCGCTATCTGGCCGACCTCTCCGACGGCCAGTATCTGGGCCCGGCCATCGCCCGCGCCTATCGCCTGTCCGCCGACGGCCACCGGTTCTTCGTGTTCGAAGGCGTCGACCCGTACGGTTTCAAGGCCCGCTACCGGCAGATGCTCGACGCCCTGAACTGGCCGCGATCACAGGAGAGGATCTTCATGGGCGAGGTAGGCGAGGCCTACCGGCTCAACATCGGCCTGCTCACCGAACTGAAGGAGCGCTGGACATGAACCCGTTTCCGCCCGAGGCGGCCGCCCAGATCGCGGCCCACATGAACGGCGACCACGCCGACGACAACCTGCTGATCGTGCGGGCACTCGGCGGCATCCCGCAGGCGACGGCCGCCCGCATGTCCGGCCTGGACGCCGACGCGTTGGAGTTCGCCGCGGTCGTCGACGGCATCGAGGTTCCGGTGCGGGTCCCCTTCGCGCAGCGCCTCACCGAGCGCCGCCAGGTGCGGGCCGAGGCCGTTCGCATGTACCGCGAAGCCTGCACTTTCCTGGGCGTCGAGCCGAGGCACTAACCCTATGGACAACCGGCCGCCCTGTGGACAACCGCCGGAAAATGTCAGCCCGCTCTGTTCTGCTCGACCCCTCCCAAACAGGGGCGGGGGGCGGGCGGCGGGCGGGCTGAGCGGTCGCTGACAGTCGAAAGCCCGGCCCGAAGGCCGGGCTTTCCCCACGATCAGGCGGTCGTGCCCACTCCGGCCTCGGAGCCGCCGGTCATTTCGGCCGACCCCGAGCCGCTGCCGCGGTTGCCCCGCGTGCCGCGGCGCCGCTTGCGCTTCGGCTGGTCGGTGTCGGTGTCGGCCTCGTCGGAGTCCGGGCCGTCGTCGGCCGAGGCCGACGGAACGGCGCCGGCGTGGTCACTGCCGTCGGAAAACACCGGCATGATCACGGGTGCGGCCCGGCGACGCGTACGCGGGGGAGCCGCGTCCTCAGCCGCATCACCGGTCGTCTCGGCCGCCGGTGCGGCGGAGGCCGTGCGCCGAGTCCGCGTAGGAGCCGTTCCCTGTTCGGAAGCCGGGTCCGAATCGGCCGGCGCCTCCAGCGGAGCGGCCGTGGCCGTCGCGCCGCGGCGACTGCGAGTGCGCGGCGCCGTGGCGCCCTCTTCGCCCGCCTCCACCGACTCTTCGGCGACTGAACGCCGGCTGCGCGTCCGGACGACCGGCGCCGCCTCGTCAACCGAAGGCGGCTCTTCGCTCACCCGACGCCGGCTGCGCGTCCGGGCGGCCGGCGCGGCTTCCTCGGTCGGCACGGACTCTACGGTGGCCGGTGTGGCCTCCGCGGGCTCCTCGGTCACCCGGCGCCGGCTGCGCGTGCGAGCGGCCGGCGTGGACTCCTCGGTCGGCACGGATTCCACGGTGGCCGGTGTGGTCTCCGCCGGTTCCTCGGTCACCCGGCGGCGGCTGCGCGTGCGAGCGGCCGGCGCGATCTCCGCGGCCGGAGACTCGACCGAAGCCGAAGCCGGCTCCTCAGTGGCAGTCCGCCGGTCACGCGTCGCGGACGCGGGAACGACCTCCGCCGACTCGTCGGTCACCCGGCGGCGGCTGCGCGACCGAGCGGCCGGCGCGATCTCCTCGGCCGGCGCGGCGTCGACCGCGGTGGCGCTGACCGGCGTGGCCTCGACTGCGGCGTTGACCGGCGCCGCCTCGACGGCGGTCGGGACCGTGTCCGGCGACGTGCGGCGGCGTCGCGAGCGGCTCCGCGGCGCCGTGGCGTCCTCGACCAGGGCACCCGAGGACTCCGGAGTGTCGACGGCCGGGCCCTCCGGCGTACCGGAAGGGTCGTCGGCCCGGCGCCGGCGACGCTGGCGCTTGGGGCGGTCTTCGCCGCCGTCGGAAGACGGCGCGGAGGAATCCGGCCGGCCTCCACCACGCCGGCCGCTCCGGCCCCGCTCCCGGCGGCGTCCGCCGCCACCGAGATCTTCCTCGATCTCCGCCGCGAGGCCGACCCGGTTGCGCTCCGCGGTCGGCAGCGTGCCCGAGATGTCGGTCGGGATGTCGAGGTCACTGTAGAGTGCGGCACTCGTGTGGTAGGTCTCCGGCGGCTGCGGCATGCTCAGGCCGAGCGTCTTGTCGATCAGCACCCAGCGCGGCATGTCCTCCCAGTCGACGAACGTGACCGCGACGCCGGTCGCGCCCGCCCGGCCGGTGCGGCCGATGCGGTGGGTGTAGGTCTCCGGGTCTTCCGGGCAGTCGTAGTTGATCACGTGGGTGACGCCGGAGACGTCGAGCCCGCGGGCCGCGACGTCGGTGGCGACCAGCACGTCGATCTTGCCGGAGCGGAAGGCGCGGAGGGCCCGCTCGCGGGCGCCCTGGCCGAGGTCACCGTGGACCGCGGCGACCGCGAAACCGCGGAAGTCGAGGTCTTCGGCGAGGCGGTCGGCGGCCCGCTTGGTGCGAGTGAAGATCATGGTGAGACCGCGGCCGCGCGCCTGCAGGATGCGGGCGATCATCTCCACCTTGTTCAGCGGGTGGGTGCGGTAGACGACCTGCTTGGTCAGCGGCGACATGCCACTGTCGGCGGTGTGCCCGGCGTGGATGGTGACCGGGTGGTGCAGGAACCGCCGGGACAGGGCCACGATCGGGTCGGGCATCGTGGCCGAGAACAGCATGGTCTGCCGCTGGTCGGGCAGCATTGCCAAGATCTTCTCGACGTCGTCGAGGAAGCCCAGGTCGAGCATGCGGTCGGCCTCGTCGAGCACGAGTGCCTTGACCCCGTCCAGCTTGAGCTGCTTCTGCTTGGCCAGGTCGAGGAGGCGGCCGGGCGTGCCGACCAGGATCTCGACGCCCTTCTTGAGGGCGTCGACCTGCGGCTCGTACGCCACGCCGCCGTAGATCGGCAGCACCCGCACCCCGCGGGTGCTGCCCGCGGCCTGCAGGTCGCGGGCGACCTGGAGTCCCAGCTCGCGGGTCGGGACGACGACCAGCGCCTGCGGTCTGCCGTCGGCGCCCTCGGACGGGGCCAAGAGCCGCTCGAGCAGAGGCAGGCCGAAGCCGAGGGTCTTGCCGGTGCCGGTCGGCGCCTGGCCGATCAGGTCGGTGCCGCGCAGCGCGATCGGCAGGGCATATTCCTGGATGGCGAAGGCGCGGGTGATCCCGGCCGTGGCCAGCGCCTCAACGGTCTCGGCCCGCACTCCCAGCTCGGCAAAGGTGGGGCTGTCGGGACGGACGGGGGCCCGGTTCGTAACGGGGACGAGAGCGGGTTCTGAGTTCTCGATGTCGGTCATGGAGTTTTACGGGTGCCTCTCGTGGTGCGCCCGTCGAAACCTGGGGCGCGCTATGGGTAGGGCGCGGGCCACACGCTCGAAAGCGGGCCGCACGCGCAGGTCGCCGCGGCGATCAAAAGGATCGACGTCGACGGCGACGCGGCAAGTCTACCCGACTCGGAGATCTCGCACCTCAGAGCGGAGTTGCGGAAGGGGGCCACGAGAAAATCGCGGCCCCCGGTTATGCCTCAGCTGGTTGCCTCAGCGAGTGGTGAAGCCGAAAGGTCGGTTGGACGACTCGGCGATCTCCACGTAGGCGACCTTGGCGATCGGGATGATCACCTTGCGGCCCTTCTCATCCGTGAGCGACAGGACGCTGTCCTTGGCCATCGCCTCGGACACGGCCTGCTCGACCTCCGCCGGGGTCTGTGCGCTCTCGAGCACCAGCTCACGCGGCGTGTGCTGCACGCCGATCTTGACCTCCACGGGGTCCTCCTCTGTGCGCGTCTGACGCACTGAAGGCTATCCGATTTCGGCCGGTGTTCCGCCGGATGCGCCGTCCTGGAGGGGGAAGCCGGCGATGCCACGCCAGATAAGCGCAGCTACCAGCGTTTCCGCTTCCGCTTTAGGCGTACGCCGTCCATTGGCCAGCCAGTACTGAGCCGACTGTCCCGACGTCCCGACCAGCCCGGCCGCGAGCAACTGGGCCTTGTCGGCGCTGAGGTTGGTGTCGCCGATGATCGTGTCGGTCACCGCCTCGATGCAGCCCTGCTCGACCCGCTCGACCCGCTGGCGCACCTGCGGGTCGTTCCGGAGGTCGGACTCGAAGACCAGACGGAAGGCCTCGCTCTCGTGGTCGACGAAGTCGAAGTAGGCCTGGACGGCGCCCTTGACCCGCTCTTTGTTGTCGGTCGTGGCCAGCATCGCGCTGCGCACCTTGGCGATTATCGCGTCGCAGTGCGTGTCGAGCAGCGCCAGATAGAGCTCGAGCTTGCCGGGGAAGTGCTGATACAGCACTGGCTTGGAGACGCCGGCGCGCTCAGCGATGTCATCCATCGCGGCTGCGTGGTAACCCTGCGCGACGAAGATCTGCTGGGCGGCCGCCAGCAGCTGCTTGCGCCGCGCGGAGCGGGGCAGGCGCGTGGGACGGGCGGTCTGTGCTCCGCCAGACGCTGCGGTCATCTCTCTGAACCTCCAGGGGCTCGGTCCCCGCGGTTTGGTCGGCGCGGAATGCCCGGATCGGCCTGTGTCGCAGCCGTGCGGACAATTGTCGCGACGCTGCAACTTATAGCCACCGCAACCACACGGTAGCCTCAGCGGGGGCAAGCGAGGAGCGCGCGGTGGATGAATCAGGGCATTCCGGAGACACCGGAGCCGCGGAGAGCGGCGACGGTGCCGATCCGCGTGAGCGCGCCCGGCTGAACGGCTGGGCCACTCCGGACAGCCCCTGGTCCCACCCTGGTACCGCGATCGAGCCGGAGAGCGACGTCCCGGCGTGGCGGCGACCCGTCCCGGACAATCGGCCCTCGTCGGGCGTGCCCCTGCCCGCGCCGACGCCGCCCGGCTTCATCGATGCCAAGCCGAACGGCGAAATTCCCTCGTCCGGGGCGGCCGATCGGTGGGGTGAGACCCGCTCGCGCTACTCCGACCTGTTGGCGCCGCTCGCGCCGCCGCCGCTTCCGCAGGTCCCCGAGCAGACCCGACCCGTCGGCGGCAGCTTCGGCAGCCCGGCCGCCCGTCCCGAGCCGGGATCGAGCACAGACAGTTTCGGCAGCCCAGCGGCGCCTCCCGAGCCGGGCCCGGGCATGGGCAGCTTCGGCAGTCCCGTCGCCCGCCCGGAGCCGGGCCAGACGACTGGCGGTTTTCGGAGCAGTGAGCCGGGCCAGACGACCGGCGGCTTCCGGAGCAGTGAGCCGGGGCAGACGACTGGCGGTTTTCGGAGCAGTGAGCCGGGGCAGACGACCGGCGGTTTTCGAGGCAGTGAGCCGGGGCAGACCACCGGCGGCTTCCGAGGCAACGAGCCGGGGCAGACGACCGGCGGTTTCGGCGGCGGCGAGCCCGGTCAGACGACCGGCGGTTTCGGAAATCAAGGTCCGGGCGTTTTCGGGAGCCCGGCCGCTGCGCGGCCATCATCGCTGCGCGCCTTCGACGTGCCGACGCCCAGCAGCGCGCCCCCTTTTCCGTACGAGGGGGATCTCGACGACGCGGCGCCACCGCCCCCGCCGCAGCGGACCACCACGGCCGTTCCGCTCGTGCGCCCGGCCGCACCGGGTGGCCGCCGCGCCGACTGGATCGCCAGCGACCTGGGCCAGGATGCTCGCCACGCCCTGAGCCAGGGCACCCCGATTCAGGGCACCCCGGTCACCGGCAGCCCCGCCGTGCCCGCACCCGACCGCTCCGAGCCGGCGCGCGTTGTGACGCAACCGGACAAGCCGGTCGGCGAGGAGGCGAAGCCCGCCCGTCCGACGTACGATCCCTCCAGCTTCCCGCGCCGCCTGGGATACGAGCCCCCGGCCGCGGAGACATCCGGCTACACCCCGCCGCCGGCTTACGCCGGGTTCGGTGGTCGCGACGCCGGCCCGGTCCGGCCCGGAGACCCCGGGGCCACCCGGGCCACCGACCTCGCCGACCAGGGCACCCGATCGTTGCTGCCCCAGCGCGTCCCGGCTCAGCCGGACGTGCCGAGAGTTCCGGAGCCACCGCTGGTGGAGCCCACCGCCGAGACGCCCGCGCTGGCGCGCATCGCGACGCACCTGCGCCGCGGTGACGTGTTGCCGGCGCAGGAGCGGCAGGAAGGGTTCGACGTGCAGGCGATCCTGGCCGCGGTCCGCGAGGTGGCCGGCGTGCGGGACGCGTCGCTGCGCACGACCCCGGCCGGGGCCCACAGCCTGCGCCTCGACCTCGCCGAGGGCGCCGACCCGGCCGAGGTGAGCCGCCGCGTGGCCCGCCTGCTGCAGGACACCATGGGCCTCGACGCGGCGATGAAGGGCGAAGCCCTCCCACCGGCCCCGGCGTCGCCGATCTCCCCGGCGCGGCCGCGAGCAACCGCTCCGGTATCCCCACCCCCGCTGCGAGCCACCGCCCCGGTATCGCCGCCGCGAGCAACCGCACCGGTGTCCGCGCCCCCGCCGCGAGCCACTGCACCGGTGTCCGCACCCCCGATCTTTCCCGCGAGGGAGGCCGCCCCGATCCGGGAGACTCCTCTGTCAAGGGAGACTGCTCCGTCAAGGGAGACCGCCTCGAGCCGGGAAGTCGCGCCGACTCGGGAGACCGCCTCGCTCCGAGACGTCGCGCCGGCTCGCGAGGTCACCTCGGCTCGCGAGGCCTCCTCGGCTCGCGAGTCCGCCCCGGTTCGGGAGACAGCCCTGTTTCGGGAGACAGCCCCGGTTCGTGAAGCTGGGCCGGTTCGTGAAGCTGGGCCGGTTCGTGAAGCTGTCCCCATTCGTGACGCGGCGCCGGTTCGTGAAGCACCGCCGGCCCGGGAAAAGCCGGCCCAGCACGAACGCCACGACGACGAACCCCGGATCAACACCGAGACGGCGATAATGCCGTCCGGTGTCGAGACCCCACCCCGCCCGCTCTATCCGGCCCACGACTCCGGCCCCCGCATCGTCATCGAGAACGTGCAGGTCAACACGTTCGGCACGGACGCCACGGTCGAGGTCCGTCTGGGCGTCGCCGGCCGATCGGCGTTCGGCGAGGCGAGCGGCCCGGCCGTCGACGGCTACCTGCTGCGGCTCTGCGCCATGGCCACCGCCGGCGCGGTCGACCAGCTGCTCTCCACGTCGGACCACCCCGAGGCGCCGGTGCGCTGCTTCGTCGAGCACGCGGCCGCCGTACCGTTCGGCGCCTCCCAGGTGGCCGTCGCCGTGCTGCTGCTGTCCTGCAACGGCTGGGTCGAGCAGCTGGCCGGCTCGGCCGTGGTCACCGGCGACGACCGGCTGGCGATGGTGCGCGCCACTTTGGCGGCGGTCAATCGCCGGCTTGAGGCACTGTTGTCTGGATGAAGGGCGCCATCCTGGCCGCCGACGGTGCATTGCGGCCGGTCGGCGACATTCCACCTCCTTGGCCCGCCCGGCGGGTCACCGTCGGCGGGAAGATGCTGCACGTCCGTGACACGCCGGCGGCCCGGCCGGGTGCCGAGCCCGCCGTCTACGTGCACGGCCTCGGCGGCTCGTCGCAGAACTTCACCGACGTGGCCGGCCTGCTCGCCGACCGCTTCGACGCGCAGGCCATCGATCTGCCCGGCTTCGGTTACAGCGATCCGAGCCCGCGCTATTCGATCCGGGCGCTGGCCGACATCCTGATCGCCTACCTGGAGTTCGCCGGGCGCGGCTCGGTCCACCTGGTCGGCAACTCGTTGGGCGGCTCCATCGCCGTACGCGTAGCAGCCCTGCGCCCCGACCTGGTCCGCACCCTCACCCTGATCTCCCCGGCCATGCCGTTCTTGAATCCGCGCCGAACGGCGCACGGACCGTTGTTGCCGATCCTCGCCCTGCCCCGCGCCGAGCGGTTGTTCGCGTGGGGCATGGCCCGGCTGACCGTCGACGAGATGGCCGACCAGGTGTTGCTGTCCTGCTTCGGCGACACGTCGAAAATCAACGCGCAGCGGCGGGCCGAGGCGATCGAGGAGATCAAGCTGCGTTACACGGTGTCGCACTATCCGCGGGCCTACCTGGGCACGCTGCGCGGCCTGGTCTCGAGCTTCCTGCGGGCCTACCTGCCGGGCGCCGGGTCGCAGTGGCGGCTGGCCGCCAATGTGGTCGCGCCGACGCTGGTGATCGGCGGCCTGGACGACAAACTGGTCGACCCGCGGGTGCCGGCCCAGGTTGCCCGGGTGATCCCGGACAGCCGCCTGCTGATGCTGCCGCGGGTCGGGCACGTCGCGCAGATGGAGGTGCCGAGGCTGGTGGCCCGGGGGATCGTGGGGATGCTGGCCGACATCGCGACCTAGGGTCTGTGCGACCCTACCCGGACGATGATCGAGAAATTCCCTCGCGTTCACGATCGGTGGCGCCAGTGGTGGCCGGCCGTATTGGTGCTGGTCCTGTTCGTCGTCGCCGGTCTGCTGGTCGGCGGGCATCTGCGCTCCGGCGGCGTCCAGCCGGTCGCCGCCCCCTCCTCGATGGCGCCGACCAAGGTCCCGCTGCTGGAGTCGACGCCGTCGCCGACGGCGACGCCGAGCAGAACTCCCGATCTCTTCCGCTTGCTGCAACTTCCGGGCAAGGTGCCGACTCACGGTTCCGGGTCTTTCCGGTACGGGACGAGCACCGGTCCCGTGATGGGCCGGAAGGGGCCGCTGCGCCGTTTCCGGGTCGGCGTGGAGAACGGCAGCGGCGAGGACGTGGCCGCGTTCGCCGCCCAGGTGCAGGCGACGCTCGGCGATCCGCGCAGCTGGACCGGCGGCGGCACGCTGCGGCTGCGGATGGTCGCGGCGGGGGAGCCGTACGACTTCACGGTCTACCTCGCGACCCGCGACACGGCCGGCAAGATGTGCCTGGCCGGCGGCACCAACGTCACGATCCACGGGCGGCCGTACACGTCGTGCCGCACCACCGGGAAAGCGATCATCAACCTGGACCGCTGGCGGCTGTCGTCCAACCCCTACCTGGCGGCCAAGGTCCCGCTCGGGATCTACCGGCAATACGTGATCAACCACGAGGTGGGCCACGAGCTGGGACAGCACCACGTGGGATGTCCGAAGGCGGGTGGACCGGCGCCGGTGATGGTCCAGCAGACGCTCACCTTGCGCGGCTGCGTCTTGAACGCGTGGCCCCGCTACAACGACAAGTTCCTCACCGGACCGCCCGTCTGATCGAATCAGGCCATCCGACCCGCTAATCCGTGGCAATCTCGCCTTTGTCATGGCAAAGGCGTTGAATCGGACTCGCGGTCACGAGCCCGCTCATGCCCGGCGGCCCCCGCCGGAGCCCGCGACGAAAGCCACCGGGGCCACCTCGGCGGCGAAAGCGACCGGGGCCGCCTCGGCGGCGAGAGCGACCGGAGCTATCTCGCCGGCGAGAGCGATCCGGCCCAGCGGCCGCCGGGTCGTTCGTACGCCGGTCGTCCTGCCGGGCGAGAATGCGCCGCCGGTCCGCGACTCCGGGCTGCTCCGGCGCTTCCTCACCACGCTGTTCTTCCTGCTGATCGTGGTCGGAATGCTGCTGCTCGGCCGCTACGTCGGTGCCGAGGGGCGGCCGCCGGCGTCGAAGCCGTCCGTCGCGGCCCCGATCGAGCACGCGGCCCCGCCGGCTCCGCGCTCCTACCCCACCACCTCGGCCGCCCCGCGGCCGGAAGCGGGTACGAGCGGCCAGTTCGCGTACGTCAATGGTTTTGGCCCGGTCCTGGGCCGCGCCGGACCGATCCACCGTTTCAGGATCGCGGTGGAAAAGCCGTCTCCGGCGCAGGCCGGCGCGGATTTCGCCCATCAGGTCGACCGCACGCTGGGTGACGGACGCAGCTGGATCGCCTCCGGACAGTTCCGGCTCCAGCGGGTGCCGGGCAGCGCGCATGCCGAGTTCACCGTGTACCTGGCTTCGCCGCGCACCTCGGAGCGGATGTGCTCGACCGGAGGCCTGGAGACCGGCGGTTACACCTCGTGTCGTCTGTCCCGGAAGGTGATCATCAACAACGCCCGGTGGGACGGTGCGGTGCGTGACTATCGCGCCCCCATCTCGACCTATCGCCAGTACGCGATCAACCACGAGGTCGGGCACCAGCTGGGGCACGGGCACGAGGCCTGCCCCGGTAAGGGGCGCCCGGCACCGGTCATGATGCAGCAGACACTCGGCCTCAAAGGCTGCGTAGCCAATGCCTGGCCCTATCTTGACGGCAAGCGCTACACGGGCCCGGCGACCCGGTGAAAATTCCCGTGTCCCGCATGTCGGGCCGGTGTCCAACGTCATGGCCGCGGCGCGGGTAAACGAGCAAGAATGGTAGGCGATCCTTACCGCCAACCCGGGGAGTTCCACGGTGGTTGAGAAGTCAGGGGCACTGCCCCCGCTCGTCGAGCCGGCCGCAGAGCTGAGCGTCGATGAGATCCGCCGCTACTCGCGGCACCTGATCATCCCGGATGTCGGGATGGACGGTCAGAAGCGGCTCAAGAACGCCAAGGTGCTGGTCGTCGGC
>DASWRZ010000346.1:0-9643 GCA_036402935.1 Actinoplanes sp. | reverse complement strand
GACCGTCATCAAGGAAATGAAGCTTCGCCCGAAGATCGATCCGCACGACTACGAGACCAAAAAGGGTCACGTGGTGCGGTTCCTCAAGGCGGGCGACAAGGTCAAGGTGACGATCATGTTCCGCGGTCGCGAGCAGAGCCGACCCGAGCTGGGTTTCCGGCTCCTGCGCCGGCTCAGCGAAGAGATCTCGGAGCTGGGTTTCGTCGAGGCCAGTCCCAAGCAGGACGGCCGAAACATGATCATGGTACTCGCCCCGCACCGGGCGACGAAGGCGGCTGCGGCCGCGGTGGTCGCGGCCAACGCGCGTCCGCCACGGGAGCCGCGCGAAGGCGAAGGCGATGGCGCCGAGGCGCCGGCCGAAGCGGCCGAGGTCGTCGAGAGCACCGCAGAGTAGTCAGCTTTTCCGTCCGGCCCCCGGCCGGACGGAAAGATCAGAAAGAGGCTTTCAGTGCCGAAGTTCAAGCCCCACACCGGTACGGGCAAGCGGGTGAAGGTGACTGGCAAGGGCAAGCTCCTCACCGAGCAGGTGGGCAAGCGCCACCGCATGGAGAGCAAGTCCTCTCACGTCACCCGCCGGATGACCGGTACGGTCGTCGTCTCCAAGGCCGACACCCCGCGAGTCAAGAAGCTGCTGGGCCGCTGACGCGCGCGCCACACACGTAACCCTGTAAGGAGTACCGAAATGGCACGCGTCAAGCGTTCTGTCAACGCTCAGAAGAAGCGCCGCACCCTGCTGGAGAGCGCCAGCGGTTACCGCGGCCAGCGCTCGCGCCTGTACCGCAAGGCCAAGGAGCAGGTACTGCACTCGATGCAGTACGCGTACCGCGACCGGCGTGACCGCAAGGGCGACTTCCGCCAGCTGTGGATCACCCGCATCAACGCCGCCGCTCGCGCGAACGGCATGACGTACAACCGCCTCATCCAGGGCCTCAAGCTGGCCGAGATCGAGGTCGACCGCAAGATCCTGGCCGAGCTGGCCGTCAACGACGCCGCCGCTTTCGCGGCCATCGTCGAGGTCGCGCGGGCCGCCGTCGCGGCCGAGGGCACCGGCGGCGCGGCCGCGCAGGCTGCCTGATCGCGCATCACCTGTAGCGCCTCCCGAGGATCTCGGGAGGCGCTTCGCGTTGGGAGAGCCCGTGACATTCACCCCGCGTACCCCCAGGGTTGTCGCGGCCCGGCGCCTGCAGCGCCGTAAGGATCGCGATCAGACCGGCCGATTTCTGGCCGAAGGACCGCAGGCCGTTCGCGAGGCTCTGCGGGCCGGCGCGGTGGTCGAGCTTTTCGGCACGCCGCCGGCTCTTCAGAGGTACGCCGATCTGGCGGCCGAGTCGCCGGCGACCTCGCCGGTGACCGAGGAGACGATGGCCGCGCTCGCCGAGACCGTGCAGCCGCAGGGTCTGATCGCGGTCTGTGAGCAACTCGACGTGTCGCTCAGTGACGCCCTCGCGAAGCGGCCACGCCTCGTGGCGGTGGTCGCCGAGGTGCGCGATCCCGGTAACGCCGGCACCATCCTGCGGACCGCCGACGCGGCCGGCGCGAGCGCGGTGATCTTCGCCGGTGACGCCGTCGACCCGTACAACGGCAAATGCGTACGCGCGTCGGCCGGCTCGTTGTTTCATGTTCAGGTGATCCGTTCCCGGTTGGCCGTCGTCGACGATCTCCGCACATCGGGTCTGCAGGTCCTCGCCACCACCGGCTACGGTGCCGACGATCTCGACTCCCTGCTCGACGAGGGTGCGCTCGGTGCACCGACCGCGTGGCTGTTCGGCTCGGAGGCGCACGGCCTGCCGGAGTCGCTGCTCGGGGCGGCCGACCGGCGGGTCCGCGTGCCGATCTACGGCGGGGCGGAGAGTCTCAACCTGGCCGCGGCGGCCGCGGTCTGTCTGTACGCCTCGGCGCGGGCCCAGCGTCGATGAAGGCGATCGTGTACGACCGGACCGGGGCGCTGCCGCTGCTGCGCGAGGTCGCCGACCCGGTCTGCCCGCCCGACGGCGCGATCGTCGAGGTCAAGGCGACCGGGGTCTGCCGCTCGGACTGGCACGCCTGGCGCGGCCACGATCCGGTGAAGCTGCCGCACGTGCCGGGCCACGAGTTCGCCGGCGTGGTCGCTCAGGTCGGCGAGCAGGTCACCGGGTTCGTGCCGGGCGAACGCGTGACCGCGCCGTTCGTCAACGGGTGCGGCCACTGCGAATGGTGCCGGTCCGGCCGGGCCCAGGTGTGCCCCGACCAGACCCAGCCCGGCTTCACCCACTGGGGTTCGTTTGCCGAGCGGGTCGTGGTGCGGGCCGCCGACACCAACCTGGTCCGGCTGCCCGACGCCCTCGACTTCGTCGGCGCGGCCGCCCTCGGCTGCCGGTTCGCGACCGCGTTCCGGGCGCTGACCGGACACGGGCCGCTGCACCCGGACGCCGTGGTCGCGGTCTTCGGTGCCGGCGGCGTCGGGCTCTCGGCCATCATGATCGCGGTCGCGCTCGGTCACCGGGTGGCGGCGGTCGACCCGTCTCCGGCCGCCAACGCGATGGCCGCCTCGCTCGGCGCGATCATCGTGCACGAGGTGGTCGAGGAGGCCGACGTGGCGATCGACGCGTACGGCTCGGCCGCGACCGCGCTCGCGTCGGTCCGCAGCCTGCGCCGGGGCGGGCGGCACGTGCAGGTCGGCCTGATGCTCGGTACCGACGCGCAGGCGCCGCTGCCGTGGGACCTGGTCGTCGCCCGCGAGTTGCACGTCATCGGCTCGCACGGCATGGCGGCGGCCGACTACCCGGCCATGCTCGACCTGGTCGCCGACGGCCGGCTCAAACCGCAGCGGCTGGTCGGCAGCGTGATTTCGCTGGCCGAGGCCGGCGTCGAGCTGACCGCCATGGACTCGCCGATCCCCGCCCACTCCGGGATTGTCGTCGCCGTGGTCGAGTAGAGTTGCCGCGTGCCGGGTTCCCAGATGCTCTTTACCCAGATGCTCTTTACCCAGCCCGCTGGTCGCGGGCTGCGGGCCTGAACCCCTTCCTCTCTGACCGGCGGGCTGCGGCTAAGTCGCGCGTCCGTAGACTGCCTGTGGCCCGGGCTAAAGGGCATAGCCGGTGTGAGGGAGACCATGTCCTACCGCAACGATCCGTACGATCCCAAGCAGGCTGCCCTGCTTGCCCCGGAGGCGCTCGAAGCCGCCGTGGCCGAGGCGCGGGCGGCCTTCGACGCCGCGTCCGACCTGGACGCGCTCGGCGCCCTGAAACCCGCCCACCTGGGCGACCGCTCCCCGGTGTCGCTGGCCCGGCGCGAGATCGGCTCCCTGCCGCCGGCCGCCAAGTCCGACGCCGGCAAGCGCGTCAACCTGGCCCGTCAGTCCATCCAGGGCGCGTTCGACTCGCGCCAGGAAGAGCTCGAGATCGAGCGGGCGGCCCGGGTCCTGGTCGAGGAGCGGGTCGACGTCACCCTCCCGTGGAACCGCCGTCCGCGCGGCGCCCGGCACCCGCTGACCACGCTGATGGAGCACATGAGCGACCTGTTCGCGGGCATGGGCTACGACATCGTGGAGGGTCCCGAGCTCGACCTCGAGTGGGCCAACTTCGACGCGCTCAACATCGGGCCCGACAACCCGGTGCGCGGCTCGATGGACACGTTCTATGTGGACCTGCCCGGCCTGGTCATGCGGACGCACACCTCGCCCGGCCAGGTGCGCACCATGCTCACCCGGCAGCCCCCGATCTACGTGGTCAGCCCGGGCCGGGTCTACCGGTCGGACGAGCTCGACGCCACCCACAGCCCGGTCTTCCACCAGATCGAGGGTCTGGTCGTCGACGAGGGCATCACGATGGCGCACCTGCGCGGCACCCTCGACCACTTCGCCAAGGCGATGTTCGGGCCGGACGCGCGCACCCGCTGGCGCCCGCACTACTTCCCGTTCACCGAGCCGTCGGGCGAGTTCGACGTCTGGTTCGCGCAGCATCGCGACGGGCCGCGCTGGGTCGAGTGGGGCGGCTGCGGCATGGTCAACCCGCGGGTGCTGGTCGCCTGCGGCATCGACCCCGACCGCTACTCCGGGTTCGCGTTCGGCATGGGCGTCGACCGCACCCTGATGTTCCGCAACGGCGTACGCGACATGCGCGACTTCGTCGAGGGCGACGTCCGGTTCACCATGAACTTCGGCATGGAGGTCTGAGCGCGATGAAGACGTCACTGTCGTGGCTCCGTGACTACGTCGAGCTGCCCTCGTCGCTGACCACCGAGCAGCTGGATGCCGCGCTGACCGACCTCGGCCTCGAGGTCGAGTCGATCGTCGACCAGGCCGCCACGATCAAGGGCGACCTGGTGGTCGGCCGGGTGCTGACCATCGAGGAGCTGACCGGCTTCAAGAAGCCGATCCGCTTCTGTACGGTCGACGTCGGCCGGGACCTCCCGCAGGAGATCGTCTGCGGCGCCCGCAACTTCGTCGAGGGCGACCTGGTCGTGGTGATCCTGCCCGGCGGCGAGCTGCCCGGCGGGTTCAAGATCGGGGCCCGGAAGACGTACGGGCGCAACTCCAACGGCATGATCTGCTCGGCCCGCGAGCTGGGCCTGGGCGACGACCACGACGGCATCGTGGTGCTGCCGGCCGGCGTGGCCGAGCCCGGCGTCGACGCCCGGCCGGTGGTCGGGCTCGACGACGTGCTGGTCGAGGTCGAGATCACGCCCGACCGGGGCTACCAGATGAGCCTGCGCGGGATGGCGCGCGAGCTGTCGTACGCGTTCTCCGCCGCGTACACGGACCCGGCGCGCATCGACGCTCCGGGGGCGACCGCCGAGGTTCCGTACCCGGTGACCGTCGAGGACACCGTGGGGTGTGACCGGTTCGCGGCCCGCGTGGTGCGCGGCATCGACCCGAAGGCGACCTCGCCGGACTGGATGAAGCGTCGCCTGACCACGGCCGGCATCCGGACCATCTCGCTGCCGGTCGACATCACCAACTACCTGATGCTCGAGCTCGGGCAGCCGATGCACGTCTTCGACCTCGACCGCCTCAACGGCGACCTGGTCGTGCGGCGGGCCCGGCCGGGCGAGAAGCTGACCACGCTCGACGGCGTGGCCCGCGTGCTCGACGCCGAGGACATGGTGATCTGCGACGACACCGGGCCGATCTCGCTCGCCGCGGTGATGGGCGGCGAGACCAGCGAATGGCAGCCCGAGACGGTCGACGTGCTCCTCGAGGCCGCCCACTGGGACCCGGTGATGGTCGGCCGCACGGCCCGCCGCCACAAGCTGTTCAGCGAGGCGGCCAAGCGCTGGGAGCGCGGCGTCGACCCCCGGATCGCCCTGGCCGCGCTGGAGCGGGCGGTGCAGATGTTGACCGCGCACGCCGGCGGCACGGTCGACGAGCGGGTCCTCGACATCGACCACGTCACCGACCCGTCGGTCATCCTGCTCGACCCGGCCCTGCCGGCCCAGCGCATCGGCCTGCCCTACCCGGTCGACCAGGTCGTCGACCTGCTCGGCCAGGTCGGCTGCCGGGTCGCCGGTTCGACGCCGCTCGAGGTCACCCCGCCGTCCTGGCGTCCCGACCTGCTCGCCCCGATCGACCTGGTCGAGGAGGTCGCCCGGCTCGGCGGCTACAACGACATCCCGAGCGTGCTGCCCCCGGCCCGCGGCGGCCAGGGTGCCACGGCGGCGCAGCGGCGCCGGCGCACGGTCGGCCGGGCGATGGCCGAGAACGGGTACGTCGAGGTCCTGTCCTACCCGTTCGTCGCGCCCGGCACCGCCGACCAGCTCGGCTACCCGGCCGACGACCCCCGGCGCAGCGCGGTTCGCCTCTCCAACCCGCTGTCCGAGGAGGAGCCGCTGCTGCGCACCTCGTTGCTGCCGCCGCTGCTCGCCACGATCAAGCGCAACCTCGGCCGCGGCAAGCGTGACCTGGCGCTGTTCGAGACCGGCACGGTCTTCCTGCCCCGCCTGGTGACCACCGCGCCGCCGATGCTCGGCGTCGACCGGCGGCCGACCGACGAGGAATGGGCGGCGGCCAACGCGATCGTCCCCGACCAGCCCTGGCACCTCGCGGTGGCGCTGGCCGGCGAGGTCGAGCCGTCCGGCTGGTGGGGCGCCGGCCGCCCGGCCGGCTGGGCCGACGCGATCGAGGCGGCTCGCATCGCCCTCGCCGCGGCCGGCATCGACCACGCGCGGGTCACCGTCGCGGCGGCCGAGCAGGCGCCCTGGCACCCCGGCCGCTGCGCGGCGATCTCGGTCGACGGCACGGTCATCGGCTACGCGGGCGAGCTGCACCCGGCCGTCGTCTCGGCGCTCGAACTGCCCAAGCGCACGTGCGCGATGGAGATCTCGCTCGACGCGATCCCGGCCGCCCCGGTCGTCCAGGCCAGGCGGATCTCCTCGTTCCCGCCGGCGCTGATCGACGTGGCGCTGGTGCTCGACCGCAACGTCCCGGCCGCCTCGGTCGAGGCCGCCCTGACCGAGGGCGCGGGGCAGCTGCTGGAGACGGTGGCGCTGTTCGACGTCTACGAGTCCGACCAGCTCGGCGAGGGCAGGAAGTCGCTGGCCTACAAGCTGACCTTCCGCGCCCCCGACCGCACGCTGACCTCGGACGAAGCCCTGGCGGCCCGCGACGCGGCGGTCGCCGTCGCGGCATCCCGCTTCGGGGCCACCCTGCGCGGAGCCTGACCGGTCGTTGACGTCCCGTCCGCCACCGCGCCAAGCGGGGCGGGCGGGACGTCGTCATCTCCCCGGTCATCTCCCGGCCGCCGTTCGACGACGACTCCGGCGGTCTGCGTCGTGGTTGCGCCGTGTAGTAGTGGCGGCTTCGGCGGTCTGCGTCGTGGTTGCGGTGTGTGGTTGGCGGCTTCGGCGGTCTGCGTCGTGGTTGCGGTGTGTGGTTGGCGCCTTCGGCCGTCTGCGTCACGGTTGCGGTGTGTCGTTCGGTGCCGGGGTCGGTGGTTCGTTCCGCGGCTCGGCTCGGTGTATCACGGGCCGCGCCGCAGGGCGTCGAGGTAAGCCTCGTGCCGGGTGGGGGAGCGGGACACCATCGCGACCGCGAATCCCGCGGCGGCCCAGCGTTTGGCGATCGACGGGCCCAGGCCGGGCCGCGGGCGGCCGGCGTCAGCATCGGCACGCTCTACAACCGGTTCCCGAGCCGGGCCGACCTGGGGTCTTCGCCGACCGGGAGGAGACGGTGGCCCGGCTGGCCGGGGCCGCGCCGGCGATGGATCCGCCGTGGGACGGGGTTCGTGCACTTCGTCGAGCAGATCTGCCGGTTGCCGGCGGCCGACCGAGCTACAACGACCTGAGCGAGCGGACGTCGGTCGTCTCCCTCGACGATCGGGTGCGGCTTGATCGGCGCCCCTTGCCGCCGTAGCGCCGGCACTACAGCCAGCCGCGGCGGGCGGCCTTCAGGCCGGCCTCGAAGCGACTGCATGCCTCGAGGCGTTCCATCAGGCCGGCCATCATGCGGCGGGCTGTCCGCGCGGAGATGCCGAGACGTGCTGCGGCCGCCTCGTCGGTGCGGCCCTCGGCGAGCAGTTTGAGCAGCGCCCGCTCCTGGTCGCTGAGGCCCTCGCGGTCCGGGTCCTGCGCCGCACCCAGCGGTGTCGCGATCTCCCAGACCTGGGCGAAGAGCGCGAGCAGCGACGCGACGACGCCCGGCCCGGTCAGGTACAGCGCACCCTTGCGGGTGTCCGACGGGTCGAGCGGGAGCAGGGCCGCGCGCCGGTCGACCACGATCATGCGCGGCGGGAGGACCGGCGAGGTGCGGAACTCCGCGCCGCTGTCGGTGAGGAAACGGGCGTGTGCCATGGTCGCCGGGTCGTTGCGGATGCTGGCCAGGCCGACGGTGCGGATCTTGACCTTGCGCCGGAGCAGGCGTTCGTCGTTGTGCCGGGCCTGCTCCAGGGCGACGGCCGACTGGGGGCCGCCCGGCATCAGGGTCAGCACCTCGAACCGGGTCTCCTGCGACAGCCGCTCGAGCCGGTCGTAGACGGCGTCGATGCCGACGATCTCGGTGGCCGTCGCGGCGGTCTCCGGGTGGCTGCGGCCGACATCCTGGATCAGCTGGGCGATCGCGACCTGGCTGTCGGCGATCTCCTGCTGCCGGCGCGCGAGCTCCGCCTGCTGCCGCGCCAGTGCGTGGGTCAACCCGAGCTCCGGATCCACCGCGTGGATGTGGCCCGGCTCGTCCGCCGACCGCCGCAGCAGGGCCAGCCGGAAGAGACCGTCCAGTGCCTCGCGGACCTGTTCCTCGGCGATCCCGAGATCGGACGCGAGGTCGGCGACACCCCAGTCGCCGTGTTTCAAGATTTGCCGGTAGACCGATTCCTCGACAGCGTTCAGCCCCAAAGCTGCAAGCACTCTGCTTCCTCCCCCGTGCAGTGCCCCAACCCCAGACTGACCGGAATCTTTTCACGCGGCGCGCCCGATAACAACAGGTGGCCGGAATCGTCCAGGGACGGTTCCGGCCATGCGTATTCTCTTCCGGTGCGCCGCCGGAGTTGGCAACAATTCCCCAGCAAGGAGAAATGATTCCGTGCGGTAAATAGAACTCCTTTCCGGGGTTGACGAATGCGGTCTGGGGTTGACAGATGCGGCTGACACGGATCACCGCCCGGACCGCGGCCGATGACCGGGCGGCGCTGGTCGTGGACGCGATCTGGGCGGCGGCGCGACCCGAGGACCGGCTGGAGCACATTTCCGTGGAGGTCGGATCGGACACCGTCGCCATCGGCATCTTCACCGGGGGCGACGGGCCGGGAACGGCCGAGGCGGCCGTCCGCCGTCTGATGGAACGCGTCTGTGCGATGTCGACGATCGTGCGGTCCTGGAACGTGGGCGACGTGCGCGACGTTCCGCTGGCTCAGGAGGACTGAACGGCGGCCGGCTCGGTGAGTTCGCTCAGCGAGCGGTAATACGCGATCTTGCCGCGAATGTGGTCGCGCTGGGCCCGGAGCGTGGCGATGCGCTCCTCGACGTCGCGGTCGTGCTCCTCGAGCAGCGCGATGCGGTCGGTCACGGTGTCGTCGTCGCGGGACAGTTCGGCGTATTCCCGCATGCGCTGGATCGGCATGCCGGTGTCGCGCAGGCAGCGCAGGATCTCGAGCCAGCCGATGTCGTCGTCGCCGTACTGCCGCTGGCCGCCCGGGGTGCGAGCGACGCTGAGCAGACCTATCCGCTCGTAGTAGCGCAGGGTGTCGAGGCTGAAGCCGGTCTTCTCGGCCACCTGGCCCGGGGTGTAAGTCGCCATGGCCCATTCTCCCATCACGGCTTGACCTGGAACACGCTCGAGGCGGTTGGCTCAGACATATGGCCGACATCGTCTGACGCAACGCCGAGGCGCACGCTTGCGCGCGCCCCGGCGTTGCATCAGGCCGCGGATCAGGCGGGTGCGGCCGCCGGCTGTCCTTCCGGGAGCAGGTCGTCGGCGATCTGCATCTTGCGGCGCCGCGGCAGGAGGAACGAGGCGACCACCGCCAGCGCCGCAACCGCCGCGCTGACCCCGAAGCCCGCGCTGAACGCGTGGTCGGTCGGAATGCCCTGCGCGGTCACCTGCCCGGTGAGGACCGCGGCGACCACCGCGCTGCCGACGCTGCCGCCGATCGACCGCACGATGGTGTTGACGCTCGTCGCCTCGCCGGTGTGGCTGGCCGGGACGCTCTCGATGATCGCGTTCGACATGGCGGCG
>DASWRZ010000345.1:0-32386 GCA_036402935.1 Actinoplanes sp. | reverse complement strand
GGCTCCGGGCGTACGCCGAGAGGCCCCTCCGCCGGCCGCCTGGCGGCCCCGGCCGCCGCTGTCCCGGCTGACCGTCGCCCGCATCGTGCAGGTCGCCGGGCTCTTCGACGCGATCACCGCGGTGCTGCCGCCGCGGCACGGCCGCATCGTGCACCTGATGCACCTGGTGCCGACCGCCGGCATCCTGTCGGCGCACGCGGCGACCGCCGTGGTCGGCCTGACCCTGGTCTACCTGGGCGCCGGCCTGCGCCGCGGCAAGCACCGGGCCTGGCAGATCGCGGTCGTGATGGCCGCCCTCTCGGTCGTGCTGCACGTGCTCAAGGGCCTCGACCTGGGCGCCGCCGGACTGTCCGCGCTGCTGCTGGCGATGCTGCTCGCGGTGCGCGCGCGGTTCCACGCGCTCGCCGATCCGCGCAACCGCTGGCGGGCGTTGCAGGCCTTCGTCGGGCTGGCCGGAGCCGGGTTCCTGCTCGGCTTCTTCGAGATCGCGATCCGGGCCAACCGGCTGGTCGGTCACCCCGGCGTGGTGCGCTGGGCCCAGGAGGCGGCGCTCGGCCTGATCGGATTGGACGGACCGGTCCGGTTCCAGTTCCGGATCGGCGGCGACCTGGTCAGCTACACCACCGGGGCGTCCGGTCTGCTCGCCGTCGTGGTCGCGGTGCTCGTGCTCCTGCGGCCCGGCGAGCGTCTGCCGGGGCGCACCGAGGACGACGACCGCGCTCTGCGCGACCTGCTCGAGCGGTACGGGTCGGCCGACTCGCTCGGCTACTTCGCGCTGCGCACCGACAAGTCCCTGATGTGGGCACCGAACGGCAAGGCCGTGGTCGCCTACCGCGTGGTCAACGGGGTGAGCCTGGCCTCCGGCGACCCGCTCGGGCCCGAGTCGGCCTGGCCCGAGGCGATCGCGGCCTGGCTCGCCGACAGCACCCGCCACGGCTGGACCCCGGCCGCCCTGGGCTGTGGGGCGGCGGCCGGGCGGGCGTACCGCAAGGCCGGCCTCGACGTGATCGAGCTGGGTGACGAGGCCGTGGTCGATCTGGCCCGTTTCACGCTCGACGGCCGTCCGATGCGGTCCGTGCGGCAGGCGGTCAACCGGATGCAGCGGGCCGGATACACCTGCCAGCTCGTGCGCCAGCGGGACATGTCCCCGGCGCTGCTGCTCGGCGTGATGCAGGCGGCCGAGGCGTTCCGGGAGGGCGCGGTCGAGCGAGGCTTCTCGATGGCGTTGTCACGCATGGGCGACCCGCGCGACGGGGACTGCCTGTGGGTGCTCTGCCGCGACAGCGACCGCCGGCTGCGGGGTCTTCTGCGGTTCGTGCCCTGGGGTTCCGACGGGTTCTCGCTCGACCTGATGCGGGGCGACCGGACCGCCGACAACGGGCTCACCGAGCTGATGGTGGTGGCGGTCCTGTCCGCCGCCTCCGAGCTGGACATCCGCCGCATCTCACTCAACTTCGCGGTGCTGCGCTCGGTCTTCGCGCGCGCCGAGGACCTCGGGGCCGGGCCGGTGCTGCGGATCTGGCACCGGATCCTCAAACGGGCGTCACGGTTGTGGCAGATCGAGTCGCTGTACCGGGCCAACGCGAAATATCAGCCCGACTGGCATCCGCGCTATCTGTGCTTCCCGGTCGCGCGTGACCTGCCCCGGATCGCGATCGCGGTGCTCAGCGCCGAGGCGTTCCTCCCGTCCCGCAAGTCGGCCGCATGAGGCTGACCGGGCTGCCCCTGATCGTCACGGCGGCTCTGCTCACTCTTGCGGTTCTCGCCGCGACGGTGCTGCTCTGGTCGCGGTTCGGCCGGTGGCGGCTGCTCAGCCGCGCGATCGGGATGGTGCTCGTCGAGGCACTGGCCGTGGCCACGGTCGGCCTGATCGCCAACCGCTCCGAGGAGTTCTACCCCTCCTGGCAGGCGCTGCGCGGCGACACCGGCACGGCTTCGTCCACCGCGCCGCCACCGGCCGGACGGCTCGACGCCCTGCTGGCGGGCGGGCAGTCGACGCTGCCCTGGAAGCCGGTTTCGCTGCCGTCGTGGCACCTGGCCGGGACGCCGACCGTGGTGCTGCCTCCGGACTACCGGAAACGGCCGTCGACGACCTATCCGGTGGTGCTGGTGCTGACCGGCAGCGCGGCCGAGGCGGTCGCGGCGGCCGCGGTGCACGCCGACGGGGTGGTCACGGTGGTCGCGACGCCTACGGCCGCGACCACGGTCGCGGCCCTCGGGCGGATGGGGGTCGCGCTGGGGGAGGACGTGCGGGTAACCGGGTACGGCTGGGGCCTGGTCGCCTCCTCCCGGTCGGCGGCACTCGCGGCCGGCCTCGTCGACAGTGCCCCGGGGCGGTTCGCGGGGGAGGCGCTGATCGGCGCCGGCGCGCGCCCGCACGGCCAGTTGGCGTTCGCCGAGGTCCGCACGACGTCCGCGTCGTCGTCCGCCACGCCGCCGCCGGAAAGCCCGCCCTGCGCCATGCTCCCGCCGGGCAGCGCGCCTCGCGCCACGCTGCCGCCGGGACACCCGCCCGGGTCGGGAGAGCCGCCGCCTCCTGGAAAGGTGCCGCCTCCTGGAAAGGTGTCGCCGTCGGGGACGCTGCGGCCGTCCGGAAAGCCGGCCACGCCTGGGAGCCGGCCGCCGTCGGACAAGTCGGTGCGGTCGGGCAAGTCGGTGCGGTCGGGCAAGTCGGTGCGGTCAGGCAAGTCGGTGCGGTCAGGCAAGTCGGTGCCGTCGGGGAAGTCGGTGCGGTCGGGGAAGTCGGTGCCGTCGGGGAAGTCGGTGCCGCCGGGGAAATCGTCGCCTTCCGGAAAGGGTGCGCCCTCGCGTAAAGCGGTGACACCGAAGAAAGCGACACCGAAGAAGACGGTGCCGCCCGGAAAGCCGGGAAAGTCCGCGCCGCTGACTCCCGTGATCACGCTGACCTGTCCGGTCGGCTCGGTCTGGATCGTCGCCGCGCGGTGGGCGGCCGCACAGACCGGTCAGCCGCTGCAACCCGCGGTCCGGCTCCCGGTCGGAGCGCACTCGGCGGGCGGGCCCCGAGCCGGTGGGCTTCCCTCGGGCGGCGCTGCGGCCGGTGGGCCTCACCCGGGCAGGACTGCGGTCGGTGGGCTTCCCTCGGGCGGCGCTGCGGCCGGTGGGCCTCGCCCGGGCAGGACTGCGGCCGGTGGGCTTCCCGCCGGCGGGCCTGCGGCCGGTGGGCAGGCGGGCGGCCGGCGCGCGCCCCGCGGGCATTCTCCGAGCGCACCTTCGTCCACACCTTCGTCGGCCGGCGTCTCCGTGGAGGGTGACCGATGAGGATCGACCAACCGGAACTGGTGCTGCTCGGGGTGGCGGGCGTTCTGGCCGTCGCCGTGCTGCTGGCGGTCACCTGGGACCGGCGCGGGAAGGTGTGGCGGTCGGTTCTGGTCGCGGTCAGTGTGCTGATCGTGGCGGCCACGGCCGGGTTGCAACTGAATCGCATGACCGAGGCGTACCCGTCATGGGCGGCCCTCGTCGGCCGGGCGCCGCGGCACCCGGCGCAAGCCGAGGCGGAGCTCGCGGCCGGTGGCGGTGGCGGCGCCTCGCCGGGCGTGACCCGCGGGAGCCAGATGCTGACGCTGATCGTGGCCGGGCCGTCCAGCGGGCTGCGGCTGCCGATGTACGTGTATCTGCCGGCCGGCTACGCCTCGTCGCCCCGGACCGGGTTCCCGGTGATCGAGGCGACCCATGGCTATCCGGGGACCGCGGCGACCTGGGTGCGCAAGCTGCGGGTGCAGCACTACCTCGACGGGGAGATCGCGGCCGGGCGGATGGCGCCGACGGTGGTGATCTTCCCGATGCAGACGCCGCGGGCGCTGCTCGACACCGAGTGCACCAATCTCGTGCACGGGCCGCAGACCGAGACCTACCTGACCGCCGACGTGCCGGCCTACGTGCGGGCGCATTTCCATGTGCGGGCCGATCGGGGCGGGTGGGGGCTGATCGGCTATTCGGCGGGCGGGTTCTGCACGAACAACCTGCTGCTGCGGCACCCCGATCGGTATGTGGCGGGGGCGAGCCTGTCCGGGTACGACTCGCCGGGGATCGCGATCGGGGACGGGTCGGAGACCACGTACAACAACCCGGCCTGGCGGTTGCAGCACCTGCCGCAGCCGGCGGTCTCGCTGTTCCTGGCCTGGGCCGACGACGACAAGGCGACCCGGCGCGCCTCGCTGCGGCTGGCCGCCCTGGCCCACTCGCCGATCCAGGTGACGACCGCGACCGTCGCGCACGGCGGGCACAGTCACGCCGTCTGGCAGGAGATGGAGGCGCCCGCGTTCGACTGGCTTTCGGCCCATCTGGCACGGCCGGCGGCTCCATAAATCGACGTACTCCACTTAAGGTGTGTTCTTGACTACCCATAGTGGAGGATGCCCGAAGTGGATGCGATGTCGTTGCCCGCCCTGCCGCTTCCGCGGGAATGGGAACTGCCGTTCGACCCGCCGCCCTCGCCGGCCCCGGCCGGGTCGCGCGTCGTCGAAGTCGCCTGCCCGACCGGGCTGACCGCGTGGCTGGTCTCGGACTATGCCGGGGTGCGGGAGGTGCTCGGCGACGGCCGGCGGTTCTCGGCCCGGCCCGGACAGGCCTCGCACATGCTGTCCGCCTTCGACCCGACCTCGGAACCGGACGGCTTCAGCCGCATGGACGGCCCGGAGCACGTGCGCATCCGGCGCAACTTCGCGCCCCAGGTGTCGCACGCGCGGCGGCTCGGCGAGCTCAAGCCGCTGGTCGAGGAGATCACCGACCGGGCGATCACCCGGATGCTCGCCTCGCCGCAGCCCTTTCCGCTGCACGCCGCGTTCTCCACCGCGATCACGACCGAGGTGATCGCCGAGCTGATCGGGGTGCCGCCCGCGCAGCGCCACCTGCTGCGCAACGCCGCGCAGGCGCTCTTCACGACCACCACCACCGCGTCCTCGCTGGAGGCCGCGCTCAGCCCGCTCTTCGGCTATCTCTACCAGGCCGTGGCGTCGCGCCGGGCCGCGCCGGGCGACGACGTGCTGAGCCGCATGATCCTGCAGGGCGAGGGCAGCGACCGTCCGCTCACCGACGCCGAACTGGTCGACATGAACGCCGCCCTGCTGATCGCCGGCTTCGACACCACCGCGTCGATGATCACGTTCGGCCTGGTCGCCCTCCTGAACACGCCGGGGGAGTGGGACAAGCTGGTCGCCGACCCGGCGCTGGCGGTGCCGGCGACCGAGGAGCTGGTGCGTTACCTGGGCGTCGGCACCGGCCTGCTGCGCCAGGCGACCGAGGACACCTCGCTCGGCGACCAGGAGATCCGGGCGGGCGACTACGTGGTGGTGAGCGTGCAGGCGGGCAACCGGGACACGGCCCTCTACCCGGACGCCGAGATCCTCGACATCGCGCGCAAGCCGGGGCCGCACATCGGTTTCGGGCACGGAGCCCACGCCTGCGTCGGCCAGCAGGTCGCCCGGATGGAGCTCAACACGGTGCTGGCGGCGCTGGCGACCCGGGTGCCGGCGCTACGGACGGCCGTGCCGGTCTCGGAGATCGAGTGGAAGCGCGACAGCGTGGTCCGTGGCCCGGTCGAGCTGCCGGTGACCTGGTCATGAAGGTCACCGTCGACCGGGACCGCTGCATCGGGGCGGGCAACTGCGCCCTGATCGCCCCGGCGGTCTTCGACCAGGAACTGGACGACGCCGTCGTGGTGCTCCTCGACCCGTCGCCGCCCGAGGACTCGAGGCCGGCCGTCCAGGAGGCGGCCGACCGCTGCCCGGCGGCCGTCATCGCGTTACACCACTGACCGGTGAACCGCCGCCGCGATCGGGAAAGGGGCCCCCGGGCGGAGTTTGGTCAGACAGTGTTTGATCAAGCAGTGTTGATCAAGCGGGGCACGGGGGATGCGACCGGCGGGGTGGTTGCCGGGCGGACCGGAGCCGGGGTCACGCGGATGACGCGGCGCGGGGCCGGGTTGGTCTCGGTGGCCGTGACCGGGGCGCGGCGGGCGCACAGGAGCGGGCGCAGGTCGGCGGCGACCAGGTGGGCGAAGCGGGCCGGGGTGATGACCCGGCCGGTGGCGTTCAGCTCCTCGAGGACGACCCGCGCGGTGAAGGCGGCGTCCGGGCCCTCCAGGGACAGCCGCCCGGCGATCCCGGCCAGGAACTTGCGGCCGGTCGGCAGGCCCGCCGGCACGGCCGGGCGGTGGACGACGGGGTGCGGGAGCTGTTCGGTCAGCAGGTCGAACCCATGAAGGTGACACCCAAACGGGAGGATCGTGGCGGGTTCGGCAAACAGGAGAGGACGGCTTGGCGGCAAGTGGGGAAAACCGGAGGTAGCCTGGCTGGACCATCACTTGTGGACGGGGGCGGACATGACGCGTGTCACCCTCGCGGAGTTCCGGAGCGGCCGGTGCCGGCTGCGGGCGGTGGGGGAGTTCGACCGGGACTGCTGCGATCAGTTCGAGGCCGCGACCCGGGTCGCGCTGGCCTGCTACTGCCGGGAGATCGTCGTCGACCTGGCCGAGGTCACGTTCGTCGACGCGGCCACGGTGGGCGCCCTGCTGGCGTGCCACGAGAGCGCGGCCACGCACGGCTGCGACCTCTGGATCGTCAACGACTCGGGCGTGGCCGCCCGCGTACTGGAAATCTCCGGAGCCCGCCACCGACTGCTCAGCCCGTCGTCGCCCGCAGGGCAGCAATGATCCGGGCCGCCTCGGCCTCGTCGGTGGTCTCGAAGCCGTTCTCACCGGCCCGGGCCGCCGTGCCCAGGGTGACGCCGACCGTCGACGGGACCGTGCGCTTCGCCGAGGCGTGAATCGCCGGCACGCCGGTGCCCACGATCTTCTCGATGTCGTCGGGGCGCACCCCGCCGCCGGCCATGATCTCGATGCGGTCGCCGGCCGCGGCGACCAGGTCGGCCAGGGCCGGCAGCGCGTCGGCCACCGAGCCGGCCCCGGCCGAGGTCAGGATGCGGTGCACGCCCAGCGAGGCGAGGGTGCGGACGCCGGCCGTCGGGTCGGGCAGCGTGTCGAACGCCCGGTGGAACGTGACGGCGGAGGAACCCGCGACCTCGAGCACCCGGCGGACCAGGTCGCCGTCGACCCGGCCCGAGCGGACCCCGCCGATCACCACCCCGGCCGCGCCCGCCGCGAGGGCGTGCCGCACGTCCCGCCGGATCAGCGCGATCTCGTCCGGCTCGTAGTCGAAGTCGCCCAGCCGGGGCCGTACGAGCACGTGCACCGGTGGCATGCCGGGCATCGCGACCGCGGTCTCGATCAGGCCGAGCGAGGGGGTGATGCCGCCGACCGGCAGCGCGGAGCACAGTTCGACGCGGTCGACCCCGAGGCGGGCCGCGACCGTCAAACCGTGCACGTCCTGGACTGCGAGTTCGAAGTCGACCATCGCCGGTGAGTATATAGATCAACCCGGTGCGCCCAGGCGGTCGCAGGCGCGGCCCTCGCTGAGGGCCGCGCCCCACGCCGTACGGGAAAAAGCGGAACGTGGCCTCAGGCCGCGCCCACCTCGGCGAGATAGGCCGCCGCCTTGTCCGGGTCCATGAGCCAGTTCCCGAAGTCGTTGGGGTCGGAGAAGCCGTTGGCGAAACGGCGGGCGACCGCCTCGTTGGCCGCCGCCGCGCCCAGCAGCTGCTGCACGTGCGGCGGCAACGGTTGCAGCATCGCGTTGGTCCAGCCGGTCACCGCGGCGCCGTGCGCGGTCCAGAAGCTCTCGAACGTCGCGTTCATCCAGGTCTCGTCGAACGGGTGGTTGCCGCGGGCCAGGATCGCCTTCAGGTAGTGGTCGGCCGCCTTGGCCGCCGTGTTGGAGCCCTGGCCGGTGATCGGGTCGTTGGCGATCACCACGTCGGCCAGGCCGAGCGCCAGCCCGCCACCCGGCAGATGGGCGACCGGCCGCCGGACCGTCGGCGTGTAGCGGCCGTGCAGCGTCGCCTTGGCGTCGGTCAGCTCGACCGCGCCCGCCCGCTCGTGGACCCAGGGCAGGTATTGCCGGATCAGGTCGAGCGTGATCTGCAGGTGCAGCTCGGGCGCCATGCGGCCGACCGCGTCGGCGTAGCGGTCGAGCGGGCCGCCCGGCACCGCCTCCCAGAACAGGATGTCGCACGGCCCGCTGCCGGTCAGGCCCGGAATGACGAACAGCTCGCCCAGGCCCGGAATGGCGTGGAAACCCACGTGGGGGACCGGCCACTTCGGGTCCGGCGCGAGGCCGTTGACGTACGCGACGGCCAGCCCCCGCTGCGGCGAGGTGAAGACCGAGCGCTCGTCGTCCCGGTCGAACATCGCCACCAGCTCGCCCTTGCCGGCCGCCACGATCGCCAGGTCGTAACGCCCGAGCCGGGTCAGCGCGTCGAGGTCCTGTGTGGTCACCGAGTTGTAGACGACGTCGACCCCGCGGTCCTCGGCGTCGAGCAGCCACTGGGCCATCTTGACCCGCTGGTCGACCGACTGGGCCGGCGCGTCGAGCGGGCATCGGGCGCCGAAGGCCAGCTCGCCCGGCGGCGCCGACAGCACCACGTGCAGGCCCTGGATCTGCGGCGTCTGCTGCTGCCACTCGTCGATCTGATAGGCCCTCTCCGTCGACAGCGCCAGGTCGAACATCGCCTGCGTCGACGTCGGCCAGCCGGTGCGGATCTCGTCGGGGGTACGGGCCGACATGAGCGTGACGTCGTAGCCCTCGGCTCGCAGGCTGAGCGCGAGCTGCAGTCCGGCCTGCCCGGCTCCGACGATCAGGATGTTGCGCAAGGTTGCCTCCAAATACCTTTCTCTAGTGGGCCGCGATGGCCAGCGGGCCCACCCGATCCCGTGCGTGGTCGACGACGGCGAGCAGGGCCCGCGCCACGTTGCGGCTGTCCCGTACGTCGGTGGCCAGCAACGGGATGTGCGCGGGCAGGCTCAGGGCCTCCCGCACCTCCTCCAGCGCATGGGTCTGCACATTGTCGAACAGGTTGACGCAGACCACCCACGGGATCCCGGCGTCGTGCTCGAAGTAGTTGACCGCCGCGAACGAGGACTCGAGGTTGCGGGTGTCGACCAGCACCAGCGCGCCGACCGCGCCGCGGACCAGGTCGTCCCACATCGGCCAGAACCGGGGCTGGCCCGGGGTGCCGAAGAGATAGAGGACCAGCGCCTCGTCGATGGTGACCCGGCCGAAGTCCATCGCCACGGTGGTGGTGGTCTTGCCGGTGCCCGGATCGAGCCGGTCGGTCTGTTCGGTCGCCGCGGTCATCCACGACTCGGTCTTGATCGGCGGAATCTCGGAGATGGCGCCCACCGAGGTCGTCTTGCCGACGCCGAACCCGCCCGCGATCACGATCTTCGCGGACGTCATCTGCCGGTACGGCACGTCAGGTGAGCTTGAGAAGCCCGGCACGAAGTCTCTCCAGAAGTTGGATGTCCTGTTGGGGGGCCGTCATGCGGCGATCGTCGTGGATCATCACCTGGCCGAGCTTGAGCAGGTCACCGATGAGCACCCGGGTGACGCCCAGAGGCAGGCCGCTGAACGCCGACAGCTCGGCGATCGAGCACATGTCCTGGGCGCGCTCGTAGAGCCGCCGGGTGGCCGGGGCGAGGCTCGCGGCCAGCAGCGGATCGAAGCGGTTGCCGGTCGACACGAGCGTATGGATCAGCAGTTGGTGCCGGCGGCTGCTGTTGCGCGCCTTGCCGGTCATGTACGGGCGCACCTTCCAGTGCGGCCCGTTCCACGTAGCCATGGTGCATGCTCCGATCAGTGCGCCGGCTGGGGCAGGGTGCGTTGGTGGAGACCGTGCCGGATCTCCGGGGTGAGCGCGTGCCCGACCGCCTGGCTGAACCGGGTCATCGCGTAGCCGAGGCCGGCCAGCTGGGTCTGCGGGGTGGCCGCCACGATCAGCGCGGCCACGAACTCGCCCGCGTGGTCGTCGATCCGCAGGAACGCCAGGTGACCGCCCGGATAGCGGACGCTCAGGTTCTCGGGGGCGGCACCGAGCCCGAACACGTGGCCGAACTGGCCGGTGATGCTGAGGAACCCGGAGGCCAGCGCGGCCGCGCTCTCGGCCCGGTCGCGGTCGAGGTTGCCGGCCGACGCCAGGTGCAGGCCGTCGGCCGAGACCAGGACGACGTACGTGATGGTCGGGACCTCGCCGACGAGCTGGTCGATCAACCAGGAGACGTCGAGCTTGTCGGCGCCGGTGGGATAGCCGTAGTCAGTCATCACGGTCCTTAGCTGGAGAAGTGCGCTCGGGCGGCGTCCACCCCGGAGTTGAACGCGGCGGCGTCGTCCGGCCACGCGGTGGTGTGCGGGGCGGCCGGGATCGCCGGTTCCGGTCCGGCCACCGGAGGCTGGGTGGCTCGGACGCTCGCCGGCACCCGGCGGGGCATCGGGGGAACGGCTGGGCGGATGTTCTGGGCCGGCAGGGTCAGCGTGGGTTCGGCCGCCACGGCCGGCTGGTGCATCGGCTGCTGCATCGGGATCGAGGGCCGGGGCCGGGGCGAGGGCGGCGCCATGCGGGCCGCCACCGAGTTCTGCGCGTGCCGCGGCGGCATCTGCTGAGATGGCAACGACGGCCGGGCCCCGTGCGGCACCTCGCAGACCAGGTCGGCTCCGATCAGCAACATCGCCACGGTGCCGCGGGGGCGGCGCGGGCTCAGCCGTACGCGCAGACTCCGGTGACGTCGCGTGAGCACCGCGACCACCGGTAGCCCGACGTGGGCCGGTTGCAGCTCGTCGCCGTCACGCCGGTCCTCGCCCGAGAGCACGTGGTCGAACCACGGCACCTGGGCCGGATTGAGCCCGATGCCACTGTCCTCGACCCGCACCAGCACGTCGCCGTCGCCGGTGAGATGGGCCGAGACGTTGACCGGCTCGGTCGGAGGCGAGTAGCGGTCGGCGTTGTCGATCAGCTCGGTGAGGATCCGGATGACGTCGTCAGCGGCGACGGCGGCCACCGCCAGGTCGACGATCGGCCCGAAGTGCAGCCGCTCATAGTGCTCGGCCGGGCCGCCCGCGGCACGCACCACGTCCTGCAGCGTGGTGGTCTGCTGATCGGGGTCCTCGACCAGCTCGCCGGTCAGCACCCGCAGATTTTCGGCCAGCCGCCGGGTGCGGGTGACCGCGTGGTCGATCCGGAAGAGCAGGTTCTTGCGCTCGGGGTCGGGCTCGGACTCCTCGGCCTGCCCGATGTAGTGCACCGCCTCCCAGGTCAGCGTCAGCAGCCGCAGCGCGAACTCGCTGGCGAGCGGCCGCCACGGATCCTGGAGGGCGAACGGGGGCGGGGCGACCGGCGGTTGCTGAGTGACCGGCGGCTCGCTCTCTTCCTCTCGCGGTGGGCTCGGCTCGTCACGACGAAGCCACCCGCGTATCCAACTCACCCTTTCGATCCTCCTTCAGGCGCCAGTGCTCCCGGTATCCGTTTGCTGCGCTGAAGCGCGACGTATCAGCATCTATGCGGGTTGTACCCTACACGCCTAATTGTCGCCTTGACCATCCGTCAATTCCACCGGGCTGACCTGCGGAAACAGGTTCCGCGCCGCACTTCACGCGACGTCCGCCGTGCCTGGCGTGTCCACGCCGGACGACCGCTCGGCCATTCTGGGCAGGGCATGAACATGAATCCGGCCCGGTTTGTGCGACATCCTCGATCCGGCGACGGATTCACCCGAAGAGGTGACTTGCGCGCTCCGGCGCGGCCGGGCCGGCTCCCCTGATCGGGCTGTGCATCAGCTCGGGGCATCAGCTCGGGGCATCACCCGGGGGCCGTCGTTCGCGCTGACCGGGTTATGACCAGTCGACCTGTGGGGAACGGTAGAAGTTCACGCCCTGCCGGTCCCAGCGCGGCCCATAGGTGCCCAGCCGGGCCCGGAACGAATCCCAGCTGTAGTCGGCCGACCAGCCCAGTTCGGCGATGGCGGGCAGGCGCGGGAACGCCATGTACTGGATGTCGGCGAGGCTGCGCAAGGTCTCCGACCAGAGCGGCGCCTCGACCCCGAGCACCGCCGAGGCGGGCACGCCGGCCACCCGGGTGGCCGGGTCCCAGCCGTACGCGTCGTGCACCTCGATCAGGGCCGCCCAGTCCTGCCCGAGCGGGGTGTCCTCGGTGTACTTCATGTCGAGGTAGGCCTGGTTGGCCGGCGACATGACGACCTCGGTGCCCTTGGCGGCCGCCGCCACGAGGTCGGCGTCGGTGTCGTCGGTGCCCCAGAACTGGGCCACGGCGCTGGTCGCGGCCGGTGCCTGGGAGATCTGGTGCCAGCCGTACGCGATCTTGCCGTACTTGGCGACCAGCGGAAGCACCCGCTGCTCGAACGTGACGTAGTCGGCCGGGGCGGTCGCGTGCGCCTCGTCGCCGCCGACGTGGATGTAGGGCCCGGGGGTGATCGCCGCCAGCTCGCGGATGACGTCCTCGGCGAACTTGTAGGTCAGCTCCTTGGATGTGCAGAGCGAGCTGTAGCCGACCTCGGTGTCCGTGCGCGGAGGCGGCGCGACGCCGTCGCAGGTCAGCGACGGATAGGCGACCTCGGCGGCGTTGACGTGCCCCGGCATGTCGATCTCGGGGACGATCGTGACGTAGCGGGCGGCCGCGTAGCGGACCAGGTCGCGGTAGTCGGCCTTGGTCAGGAATCCGCCGCCGACCCCGTCGACGCCGGTGCCCGGGCCGCCGCTGATCTGCGTGAGCCGGGGCCAGGAGTCGATCTGGATGCGCCAGCCCTGGTCGTCGGCGAGATGCAGGTGCAGGTAGTTGACCTTGAACCGGGCGATCTCGTCGATGTACTGCTTGACCTCGTCCGGCGTGTGGAAGTGGCGGGCCTCGTCGAGCATCGCGCCCCGGTAGGCGTACTTCGGATGGTCGACGATCGTCCCACCGGCGACCGCCCAGTCCCGCTTTTGCGGGGTACGCGCGTCGATCGCGGCCGGCAGCAGCTGACGTAGCGACTGCACGCCGTCGAACAGTCCCTCCGCGGTCCGGGCCTGAATGGTGATCCGGTCGCGGGCCGAGGTCAGCCGGTATCCGGCGCTCGGGCCGCTGAGAACGAGCGCGATCACGGGCGTACGGGAAGAAGCGTGACCGATGATCGGCAGCCGGAACCCGGTCGCGGGTCCGAGTGCCTCCTGGAGGCGGGCGGCGACCGTGCGGGCGGCGGCCGGCGCCTCGATGGCCGTGCGCCCGGTGAGCCGGAAAGGCGCCCCACCAGGGTGTACCTCGACCGGTGCGGGGATGATGTTGCTGAGCGGCACCGTGGTGGGTGCCGTCTGGGCCGGGGCCGCGGCGGCGGTCAGCGGCAGGGAGAGTGCGGCGAGAACAACAGCGAGACGGTGACCCATAGCCCGACGCTACATACAGAGCCTTCGATATGTGAAGCAGGAGGAATTCGATATGTCCTACGCCGTGGATTTCGACACCGTGTCGACGCTCGGCCTGGAGTCGTCGCCGGTCGCGGCGGCGCTCGCCGGTCTGCGGGCGAACGAGGCCCGGTACTTCAAGAACAAGTACGACCACGTCTTCACCGTCGAGCCCGCGGGCGACGCCGGGCCGACCGTCGACTGGGTGAACCGGATCCTCGAGGAAGAACGCGGCATCGTCATCGCCTCCCGCCCGCTCGAGGCGACCGCGTTCCAGGTCGAGAACATCCGGATGGCCTACGTCTTCTACGAGAACGGCCTCTCGATCAACGTCATGTACACCGTCGACGACGGCGGGAAACGGGCGGTCGGGTTCAAGCTCTCCGACGGGATGGACGTTCCCGCGGAGCTCGGGGCGTTCAAGTTCGCCCGGCAGAGGTCGAAGCTGGCCGGCACCATCCGCGGCTCCTACTTCGTCATCAAGAAGGAGTACTGACCGGCCGGCCGCACGTTCCGCGGCGTAGGCCGGCGCTCGGCGTCGGTTGTCGAGGCGGGGATCGACAGCATGCCGGTCAGGCCACGGGAAACCCGTTCTCCGAATACGGCACGGCGCCCTCGGCCCGCGCCCTGACCGCCGCGCTGATGCACCGGGCCACAGCGCACTCTGTAGTGCCTCCGGTCTCGTCAACCTTCGGCTCGGGTCTCCGCCGGGTGTGGCTGACGAGGTTCCCGGGTCGGTTCATAGGTGTCGTCTCGCACAGGCCGGCGCGTGGGGCGGGCGACGTTTGGCGTTACGCGATATCACCGCGGCCCTTGTCGGCCGGCGCAGGCACCTAATGCCTGTACCCAACTTGAGTCGGCATCGTGTTCCGGCGCGCTGCTCGCGGTGTGGCCCTCAACCCACACGCGCCGAGATGGGAGAGTTGACCGTAGGAGCCGCTGCGGCGGACACTTGGATACGTAGAGAGGTGACCGCCGTGAAGCATGAGAAGAGGCGTCCGCGTCGCGAGTTGACCCCCGAGGTCATTGCTCGGTTCGCTGAGCGCGCCACCAAGCCCTCGGCGAAGCTGGAAGGCCGAGCTGTGCCTGCTGGCTACCAGCGTCCGGCGGAGGTTGCGGCAATCATCGCTAAGCGTCACTCGCACGCCTGATGCCGCTGACGCCCGACTACGGCGAGACCCTACTCCCGGATGACGAGCTGGTATACCTGCGTCCGGATGTCCGGGACGCCCTACCTGAACCGATCACCAAGGCAGATATCTACGCGTTGGAGGACGCGGCGCAAGCGGAGGTAGTCGCCCAATTGCTGCCTGAGGCCGACAGGGGTGACTTGACGCCCGAATCAGTCCTTAAGGTCGGATTCGTGCAGGATTTGCATCGGCAGCTTTACGCTGAGATTTGGACTTGGGGAGGAGAGCTCCGCAGATACAACACTAACATCGGCGTTGACTGGTACCAGATTGCCGTCGAGTTGCGTACAGCCCTGGATGACGTACTCTATCGATGGAATGAGACTGACGATTGGACTGCGCGCGAGCTGGGAATAGCCGCGCATGCGGCAACAGTCAGAATTCACCCTTTCGTTGACGGCAATGGCCGCAGCACGCGCTTGCTGGCGGATCTGGTTTTCGTGGCTGCGCAGGACGGCGCCATGTTGGAGCAGTATGATTGGGATTTAGACAAACGCCAATATATCGCCCTCCTTAAAGCGTACGATGACCATCGTGATCCCCGCGATCTGTCGAATTTCATTTCCGTCATTTCGACGTATTGATGTCTGATATCTGTGCCGTAAGAATCCGAGAAACGTCCGCAGCCCGATGGGCCTGCCCGCGGCCGTCGTGCTCGGTTAGTTTCGTGTCTGAGAACGCAGTCTCCTGACTCCGCCCACGAGCAGCACGAGGCCGACCACAGCCACCACCAGTCCGATCACCAGCGCCTCGCCACTCATGAACGGGCGGTGAGCGTGTGGCTGGGCTCGTAACCAAGAGGCCGCAGGAAGTGCCGAGCAGAGGCCGTTCGCCCATCCGGGCGAACGGCCTCTGTCGTTGCCTGCTCAGAGGGCGGGGCTGGTGCCCGCCATCATTCCGTACGCGGTGTCGACCGCCTGCGCCGAACCGTCCTTGATGTAGAGGAAGCCGGTGTTGGCCTGGAAGGCGATCTTCGTGCCGTGGATGGCCGGGCTCGTGCCGTACATCATGCCGAACTCGGTGTTGGTGGTGGTGCCGCCGCTCGACCGCGTGTAGAGGAAGCCGTCGTTGGCCTGGAACGCCGCGGTCCACGCGTTGCCGTTGGCCGAAATCGACGGGCTGGTGCCGGTCATCATCCCGAGGCGCATGTCGCTGCCGGTCCTCGTGCCGGTCACCGTCCACAGGAAGCCGGTGTTGGCCTGGAACGCCATGACGTAGTTGCCGTTGGCCAGCTTGGTGATCGACGGGCTGGTGCCGGCCATCATGCCGTACCCGGTGTCGACGGTGGCGCCGCTGGAGTCCCGGTACCAGAGCGACCCCGTGTTCGCCTGGAATGCGATCCGCCAGCTGCTGGAGTCACCGGCGATTGCCGGGCTGGTGCCGGCCATCATGCCCAGCTCGAGGTTCTGGGTGGCGGCCGTGGCCATGTTGCGGGTGTAGAGGAAGCCGGTGTTGGCCTGGAACGCGATCTGCCCGCCGGACAGGGCCGGACTGGTGCCGGCCATCATGCCGAGCCGGGTGTCGTGGAAGGCGCCGGAAACCCCCTCGGTGAAGAGGAAGCCGGTATTGGCCTGGAAGGCAACCTGGCCCTGCGAGGTGGACGGGCTCGTGTGGGCCATCATGCCGTAGCCGGTGTCGTAGGTGTGGCCGCCGGACTCGCGGTTCCACAGGGAGCCGGTGTTGGCCTGGAACTCGGTGCGGGACGCCGTCTCCTGCGGCGAACCGCTCTGGTCCGGTGTGGTGGAGCCGGCCAGGATGATCTTCGCGGGATCGTCGTCGTTGTCGGCGTACCAGCCCAGCCCGCCGTTCTGACCCCGGTCGCCGACGCAGACCGCCTGGGCGGAGATGCTGGGCTTGGTAACGCAGAGCCGGACTCCGCGGTGTGCGCCGTCGACGTACCGGGTTTGGTACCAGCCGTCCGCCGGGGCCTGGCCGGAATACCAGGTGCTGTCCCCGAACGGCTCCGCGCTGTGGATCTGCTCGCAGTAGGTCCAGGTGAAGTTGCTGTTGCCCAGGTTCGCGGCCAGGCCGTCCGTGGAGAAGAACCGGTAATGGGTGCTGTCCGGCAGATTCACCCGCGCGTTCGTCTGGTCGATGCTGAGATAGTCGCCCTTCTGCAGGTACGCCTCGCCGTAGGTCACCGCGTGCCGGCCGTCCGACCAGAGCTGCATCTCGTTGCCATAGGCGGGGAGCGAGCTGCTGTCGTACGGATAGCCGATCTGGTTGAAAACGGTGAGCCCTGGATCGAGGTCGGTGTCGCACCACTTGTTGTCGGCATGCGGGTCGGCCGACGCCGGTCCGATGCCCGCGGCCGCGCCGCCGGCCACCGCCAGGACGATCGACGCCGCCCAGGCGAGGACCCTTGTTTTTCGCTTCGACATTTCTCTCCCCTATGCGGATCGCCCCGTCGTTCGGCTCCATTAGGGCGGCCGGCCGGGCGGCGATCAACGGCTCTGGGACGGTGGGACGTCACAGCGGTCCTGACCTGCGGGGACGTGGGATTCTGGGACGGCTCGCGCGGCCCGGGTACGATGCGGTCGCGGTCGATCGGGGGAGGTGCCGTGGTCACGCGTCTCGCACGCGAGGAGTTCGGTGAGCTCCTCGGGCGACTCAAGGAACGCAGCGGGGTCAGCTACCAGGCGCTCGCCATGAAGGTTCACCTCAGCAAGTCCGCGGTTCATCGTTACTGCGCCGGCACCTCCCTTCCCTCCGACTTCGGCACGGTCGAACGGATCGCCCGGGTCTTCGGCGCCGACCGCACCGAACTCGACCGGCTCTACAGCTTGTGGACCGCCGCCGCTTCGGCCGATGCACCCGTTGTCGCGGCGCCCGCACTCCCGCCCACGCTCGACACATTCGCCGCCGTCGCGTCCCTACCGTTGGCCGCGCCGCATCCGGCCGCCCCGAAGCGGACGTGGGGCTGGCTCGCGGCCGGCCTGGTCCTGGCCGTCGCGATCGCCGGCACCCTCGCCGCCACCCGCCGCTCCGACCGGCCGCCGGCACCGGGCCCGTCCGCGGGTACGCAGTGGATCGCCGGGCCGGGCTGGATTCGCCCGGCCGAGCCGGTCGCGCACACCCTGTTCGGGGTCACCGTCAACACCGCGACCGGCGAGTTGCCGACCTTCGATGTCGGTGCCCTGCGGCTCTGGGACAGCGGCACCCAATGGTCACGGCTGGAACCGAAGCGGGACACGTACGACTGGCGCACCCTCGATGCCCACATCGACGCGGCCCAGCGGGCCGGCAAACCGGTTCTCTACACGCTCGGCGGAACGCCGGGCTGGGCCGCGCCGAACGGTCCGCGCGCCCCCTATCCCGAGGACACCCGCTCGGCGCCGCCCGACCGTCCGGCCGACTGGGACAACTTCCTGAGGGCGCTGGTCGGCCGCTATCACGGCAAGATCGAGTCGTACGAGTTGTGGGTGCTCGCCACCGACTCGCGGTTCTGGTCCGGCAGCGTTCCGGCGCTGGTCGACATGGTCCGCCGGGCGAGCGCGATCCTGCGGGCCGGCGACCCCGCGGCCACCCTGGCCTGCCCGGGCATGGGCAGCCTCTGGACCTCGACCGGGCAGGACATCCTGCGCCGGTTCGCCGCGCTCGGCGGCTACAACTACTGCGACGTGGCGAGCGTGAAGCTCTATCAGAACAGTGCCGCCGATCCGCCCGAGACGATGTTGGAACTGACCGCCACGATCGACCGGATCTTCCACGAGGCGGGCTTGCAGCCGCGGATCTGGAGCACCGGCACGACGTACGACATCGCGCTGCAGCGTCCGCTGGACGCGGAGACCGCGAGGGCGTACGCCGTACGTTTCTTTCTGGTCGGTCTTTATGCCCGCAGCACCAATCTGGAGCGGATGTACTTCTACAACTGGGGCGGCACGAAGGTGCCGATCGTGCTGCAGCCCGCGGGCGGCTCCCCGACCCCGGCTGCGATCGCCGTCGCCCAGCTCGAACGTTGGCTGGCCGGCGCGTCGATCACCTCGTGCGGGCACGGGCCGCAGTCCGGACTGCCGGCCAATGTCTGGAGGTGCGACTTCACGCGGACGGAGCACGGGCGTACGCATCCGGTCACGATCATGTGGACGCAGGCCGGCACCGCGGCGATCACTCTGAACAGCGACGTACGCGACGTCGACTCCCTGGACGGCTCGGACACCGCGGTGGTCGGCGGCACCCCGTTCGCGCTCACCGACGACCCGGTGCTCCTGGATCGGGCGTGAAGCGGGCGGCGATACTCCGCGGCTGCTGTTGCGCCGCTGGCGAGACGAGGATCTGGACGGGTTCGCCGCCATCACGGCCCAGGCCGTCGTCGCCCATGCGCGTGCCGAGCTCGGCCTGCGGCGGCTGGTCAGCATCCACGTCGTCGGCAACGAGGCGTCCGCGCGGGTGATGGTCAAACTGGGCATGTCGCTGGAGCGCGAGACCGTGCAGCCGGACACCGGCCGCCGGGTCCGCGTCTACGCGATGGATGCGTCGGGGCGAGTTCAGGGGCCGGCGGCTCGGCGGGCTGCGATGAGGACGGGGTTGGTGGGCGTGTCGGCCCAGGCGATCTCGAAGTAGTTGCCTTCCGGGTCGCATAGGTAGGCCGAACGGCCGGTGAAGAACTCCGCGTCAACCGGCTCCTTGGTGACGCGGGCGCCGGCGGCTCGCATCTGCTCGGTCAGCCGGTCAACCTCGTCGGCGCTTTCGACTATTACGCCGATCGTGAACCGGATGCCTCCGGTGCCCGGGTCCGGATCGGTGTTTCCGTCGCGGGCGAGCTTCGCGAGTGGGAACAGTGCCAGAACGATGCCGCGAAGTTCGAAGGCGACGAACTCGCCGTCGTCCATGATCTGCGGCCAGCCGAGCGTGCGGTAGAACTCCCGCATCGTCGGAAGATCACGGGCACCGAGAGTAATGAGGTTGGCCAGTGGCGTGGGTGGGTTCATGGCGTCAATTGTTCGCCGCGACGGTGTGCGCAGCTCACGGGGCGGTGGCGGCGTTCATGGCATGCAGCAGGAGGTGTTCGGACAGGGCGTCGCCGGAGAGTTCGGTGGACACCCGGCCCCGGCGGAAGACGACCACCCGGTCGCTGATCTCGGCCAGCTCGGCCTGGTCCGTCGAGCACATCAGCACGATCTTGCCCGAGGCGGCCAGCCCGCGGATTATCTGGTGCATCTCGGCTTTGGCGCCGACGTCGACGCCTCTGGTCGGGTCATCCAGGAGGATCACCGCGGGCTCGGCCTGCAGCCACTTGGCGAAGACCACCTTCTGCTGGTTGCCGCCGGAGAGCGTGCCGACAACGTCGTCCGGCTCGGCCCGGATGCGCAGGTCGGTGATGTGCCGGCGGGCGATTGCGGTGGCCCGTGTTCTCCGGAGCAGGAAACCGCCGTCCCGGCGGGCCAGCCAGCCGACGCTGGTGATGTTCGCGGCGACCGTGGCGTCGAGCATCAGGCCAAGCCCCTTGCGGTCCCCGGGCACGAACGCGATCCTGCGGCGTACGGCCTCCGCCGTGTTCTGCGGCCGCCCCCGCCCGTCCGGCATCTGGAGCGTGCCCGAGGCCAGCGCCACCCGGCCCCAGAGCAGATCCAGTACGGCGTGGTGACCGGCGCCCTGCAGCCCGGCCAGCCCCACCACCTCGCCGGCGCGTGCGGTCAGTGAGACGTCGTCGAGGCGGCCGTCCACGGTGATGTGCCGCAGGGCCACGGCGCGCGAACCGGCTGGGCCGGCGGCGACGCGATGAACGGCCGCGGGAGCCGAGCCGAGCATCGCGGTGACCATGTCGGCCACCGACAGTTCGGCACTCGGCACGCCCTCGCGAACGTCGCGGCCGTCGCGCAGCACGGTGATCCGGTCGGCGAGCGCGGTCACCTCGTCGAGGACGTGCGAGACGTAGAGCACCGCGACGCCGCGCGCGGTGATCCCGCGGACCACCGCGTGCAGGCGTTCGACGGCCGCGGCCGGCAGTGCCGAGCTGGGCTCGTCCAGGATCACCATGTGCGGGTTCCCCAGCAGGGCCCGGCAGATCTCCAGGAGTTGGCGCCGGGCCAGGTCCAGCTCGCCCACCCGGGTGTCGGGCGGCACGTCGCCCAGACCCAGTTCGGTCAGGATCGGGCGGGCCCGCCGAGCCATCTCGGCGCGGTCGAGCAGGCCGAAGCGGGTCGGCTCGGCGGTCACGAAGAGGTTGGCCAGCACGTCCAGATCGCCGAAGAGGCTCAGCTCCTGGGAGACGACCGCGATGCCGTGCCGGCGCGCGTCGGCGGGACCGGTGAGCCGCAGTTCGACGTCGTCAAGGGTGATCCGGCCGGAGTCCGGCGCGACGACCCCGGCCAGGATCTTCACCAGGGTCGACTTCCCGGCGCCGTTCTCGCCCAGCAGCGCGTGCACCTCGCCGCGCCGCAGCCGCAGGTTCGCACCGGCCAGCGCGGTGACGCCGCCGTACCGCTTGGCTACCTCGACGGCGGCGAGCATGTCAGCGGGCGTCCGTGAGCGGCCGGAGACTAGCGGCCGGGTCGGCGAAGATCTTCTTGACCTCGTCGGCGATGCCGGCGCGGCGGTTGGCGTCGGACTGCTGCCGGGTCAGGATCGCGTCGATGTTGGAGCTGTCGACGATCAACCCGGGCGTGTAGAACCATCCCTTCGGCAGGGCCGTACCCTTCTTCACGGCCTCGGCCAGCAGCCGCATCGCCACGTACCCCTTGAGGTAGTGCTCCGGGGAGATGGTCGCGAAGTTGGTTCCGTCCTTGACCGCCTCCAACGTCTTGGCATCCAGGTCGAAACCGCCCGACAGCCAGGTGCCCTTGGTCTCCTGCTTGAGCCTCGCCAGCGAATAGCTGTCCGCGTCACCGACGCCCAGGAAGGCGAGCGCGTGGCTGTTCGCCCGTACCTGAGAGGACCATGCGTTATAGCTCTGGCCGGGATCGCTGAAGGTCTGGAACGGGCCTTTGACGACGACGCCGGGTAGCTTTTTCGCGAACGTGTCCTTGATGGCCTTGGCCCGCATGTCGAGGACCGGAACACCGGGGTTGGGAACGCCGAGCACGACGGTGCCTTTGGCGTCCGGTGGAAGGCGCTTGATCGCTTCGTCGGCGAGTTGCGTGCCGAGCTCGTAGTTGTCGTTGCCGACGTAGAGATCCACGTTGCTGCCGGGCAGGGGCACGGTGTCCAGCGCGACGACCGGGATGCCGCGGGTCACTGCCTGGGCGTACGGCCGGGTGAACAGGTCTGGCGCAAGGTTCTCGACCACCGCGCCGTCCCGGTTGGTGGTGATGGCGTTCTGGAACATCTGGACCTCTTGCGGCCCGTCGGTCGTCGCCGGGCCGATCACCTTGAGGTCGACGCCGTCGATCTCGTCGGCGGCGTACTTGCCGCCGTTGGCCATCTCGAGGGCGAAGTTGAGGCTGATGTTGGCGACGACGAACGACATCTTCTTGCTGCCGCCGGCGGCGGCCGTGCCGCCGGACGAGCCGTTGCCGCAGGCGGTGACACCGAGCGTGGCGGTGAGCAGAAGGACGGCGAGCAGAGGTCTCGAGCGGAGCATCCCAGGATCCTTCCGGGCAGGGGTGGCGGGTCAGGTGCGGTCGGTGGAACCGCGTTGCCGTACGGCTCTCGCTTGGCGCAGGCCGCTGTCGAGCGCGACGGCGAGCAGGATCACGCCGCCGGTCGCGAACGTCGTCCAGTTGATCGGGACGCTGAAGAACACCAGGCTGGCGGCGACCACGCTGAGGATCAGCGAGCCGACGGCCGCGCCCGGGACGGAGCCGGTCCCGCCGCGCAACGGGGTGCCGCCGATGATCGCGGCGGCGATGGCCATCAGTTCGTAACCCTGCCCGACGGTCGGGTCGCCGGCCACGAAGAACGAGAGCGCCAACACACCGGAGACGCCGGCCAGCAGGCCGGTCACGGTCAGGGCCTTGATGCGTACGCGATTGACCGGAATGCCGGTGAACGCGGCCGCCTCGGGGTTGGAGCCCACCGCGCGGATCTGCGCGCCGAACCGGGTCTTGGTGAACACCACCGTCATCAGCACCGCGCACAGGATCAGCGCCCAAACGGCGCCCGGCAGGCCCAGCACGGTCCCGCCGATCACCTGGAACAGCGGGTGGTTCTGGTCGAGGCCGCCGACCTGCTGGCCCCGGCTGAGGGCCAGCGCCAGACCCCTGTACAGCGACAGGGTGCCGAGCGTGGCGATGAAGGACGGCACCCGGACGTACGTCGTGAACAGCCCGTTGGCAAAGCCGAGCACGCCGCCGAGCCCGATGGCCAGCGCGGCGGCGAGCCACGGGCTCATGCCGTCGCGGATCAGCAGCGCGCCGACGACGATGGTGAGCGCGTAGGTGCCGCCGACCGAGAGGTCCACCTCGCGCATCGCCAGGGCGAAGACCATTCCGATCGCGAGGATCCCGATGTACGAGGACTGCCGCGCGATCTCCAGCAGGTTGCCCGCGTCGAGGAAGTCGCCACGGAAGCCACCGACCAGCGCGACCAGGACCACGAGCACGGCGACCACGCCGGCCTCGTCCGGCAGCCAGGCACGGCGCCGGCGGCGTACGGGGCTCGCCGGGGCCGGTTCCTCGGCGATCTCGGCCTGCGGGTCGGTCATCGACATCATCGCCTCCAGACCCGTCGGGCATCCGCTTGCCCGAACGGCATCCACCGTGCGGTGCCAGCAGGGTCGTCCGCGCCGGGCGCCGCCACAAGAACCGCGTTTCGATGAGTGAAACGTTCCGGCCAATGGAATGCGGGTCTTGTCCCCGAGGACGCATCGGGCGGACGCTGCGGGCTATGCCGACCGAACGCGTCGCCCTCGTCACCGGCCCGGCCCGCGGGCTCGGTCAGGAGTTCGCCGTCGCGCTGGCGGCCGCCGGTCACCCGGTGGCCGGGCTGGACATCGCGGACATGTCCGAGACCAGGTCGCGGGTGGAGGCGGCCGGCGGCCGGTTCCTGGGGTTCACCGCCGACGTCACCGACGAGGAGGCGGTGAACGACGCCGTCGCCGCGGCCGCGGACGCGTTCGGTGGCCTGCACATCGTGGTGAACAACGCGGGCATCTACCCGCCGATCGAGTTCGAGAAGACGACGCTCGCCGACTGGCAGCGGATCATGCGGCTCAACCTGGACGGGCCGTTCCTGGTCAGCCGCGCCGCGCTGCCGTTGATGCGAGCGGCCGGCTGGGGCCGGATCGTCAACATCACCTCCGCGGTGGTCTTCCTCGGACCGCCGGACCTGGTCGCGTACACCACCTCCAAGGCCGGCCTGGTCGGCTTCACCCGGGCGCTCGCCACCGCGGTCGGGGAGCACGGCATCACGGTCAACGCGATCGCGCCCGGGCTGACCGCGACCGCCGTCGCGGCGGCCACGACCGGCGCGGACGGCGGCTTCGAGCGCGTACGGGCATTGCAGGCTGTGCCGCGCACCGGGCAGCCCGGCGACCTGGTGTCGACGCTGCTCTATGTCTGCGCCGAGGGGAGCGGGTTTCTCACCGGGCAGACGATCAACGTCGACGGCGGCTCGGCCCGGCACTGATGAGTCGGACGATGAAGCCGGTGGACGCCCTGCTGGCGATCCTCCGCGACGAGGGCGTCCGGCATGTGTTCGGCAACCCGGGCACCACGGAACTGCCGCTGCTCGACGCGCTCGTGGACGCCCCCGACCTGCATTACGTGCTGGGCTTGCAGGAGGCTTCCGTGGTGGCGATGGCCGACGGGTACGCGCGGGCCACCGGCCGCTGCGCGTTCGTCAACCTGCACGTGGCGGCGGGTCTGGCGAACGGGCTGATCGGATTGCTGAACGCCGGTCGTTCGCGTACCCCGCTGGTGGTGGTGGCGGGTCAGCAGGACCGGCGGCACCTGCTGCAGGACCCGATGTTGTCGGGCGATCTGGTCGGGCTGGCCCGGCCGGTGGCGAAGTCCGCGGTCGAGGTGCACCAGGCCTACGACCTGCCGGTCGTGCTCCGCCGGGCATTCGCGGAGGCGGTACGCGCCCCGGCCGGTCCGGTGGTCGTCTCGGTGCCGATGGACCTGCTCGCCGAGGAAGCCGCGGTCGAGGTGCCGGACCGGTCGGTCCTCGCCGGCCCGGGCGCGGCGGACGGGCTCGACCGGGCCACGTCGCTGCTCGCCGCGGCGGCCGCACCGGTGATCGTGGCGGGCGACGGCGTCGGCCGCGACGGCGCGGTGCCGAACCTGGTCGCCCTCGCCGAGCGGCTGGGCGCGCCGGTCTATCACCAGCCGATGCACGACGGTGTCGACTTCCCCGGCAACCATCCGCTGCACCTGGGCATGCTGCCCCCTCGCAACGCCGCGATCCGGGAGGCCCTGCGCCCCTTCGACCTGATCCTGATCGTCGGGTGCCACGCCTTCATGCCGCACCACTACACCACCGGTTCGCCGATCCCGGAGGGCGCGATCGTGGTCCAGATGGACGTCGATCCGGCCGAGCCCGGCCGCAACTTCCCCGTTGCCGCGGGACTCTGCGGCGCCCTCGCCCCGACGTTGGCCGCGCTGGCCGCCAAGGTGCCGGATCGGCCCGATCGGCTCGCGGCATCGGCCGCCCGGACCGCTGCGGCGCGGGCCGAGCGCGACGCCGAGGCGCTTGAGCGGTACGGGCCGGCGCCGCTCGACCCGCTCGCCGCGATGCACGCGCTGGCCACCGGGCTGCCCGCGGACGCGGTGGTGGTGGAGGAGGCGATCACCGCGGGCATCGAGCTGCGCTCGGTGCTGCGGCTGGACCGGCCGAAATCCTACGTGCACACGGTCGGCGGCGGCCTGGGCTGGGGTATCGGCGCGGCGGTCGGCACCGGGCTCGGCGATCCGAGCCGTCCGGTGGTGGCCGTACTCGGCGACGGCAGCGCGATGTTCGGGCTGCAAGGGCTCTGGAGCGCGGTCCGTTACCAGGTGCCGGTGACGTTCGTGGTCGTGAACAACGGCGAATACCGCACGCTCAAGGACACCCTGGACGCGACGCCCGGCCGGTCGGTGCGCGGCGGCCGATACGTGGGCCTGGACATCCCGGGCCTCGACTGGCCGGCCGCCGCACGCCTGTTCGGCCTTGCGCACGTCCGGGTCGAGCACACCGACGAACTGCGGGACGTGGTCGGCGCACCCCGCACGGAGCCGCTGCTGGTCGAGGTGCCGACCACACCGCGCGCCACCGGCACATGACGGACGGGTACTTGCCCGCGGGGACGGCGCGGACGACGATCAGCGGATGTCCTCGGCGGAGATTCCCAGGTCGGTGCTCGCCCGAGGACTCCGCCTGCTCGACGCCTTCCGCGCCGACGACGTGGACCTGCCGCTGAGGGTGCTGGCCGAACGTACCGGCCTGCCGAAGGCGACCGCGCACCGTCTCCTGGCCGAGCTGGTCGCCTGGGGCGGGCTGGAACGAACCCAGGGTGGCTACCGGCTGGGCATGAGCCTCTTCCTACTCGGCCAGCGCGTGCCCCGCCACCGTGAGCTGCGCGAGGCGGCATTGCCGTATCTGGAGGACCTCTACGAGATCACCCACGAGAACGTCCACCTGGCCGTCCCCTCCGGCACCGACACACTGTTCCTGGAGAAGGTGAGCGGCCGCCGGTCCACCCCGATCGTCTCGCGAGTCGGCGGCCGGCTGCCGGCGCACTGCACCGCCACCGGCAAGTTGTTCCTCGCCTTCGCCGTGCCGGACGGCCTGCGCACGGCGTGCGAGGCCGGGCTGACCCGGCTGACCCCGCGCAGCATCGTGATGCCGGGCCTGCTGCGAGCGGAACTGGATCGCGTGGTCCGGCAGGGCCACGGCATCAACCACGAGGAGGCGGAGATCGGCGTCTCGGCGGTGGCCGCCCCGGTCTTCGACCACCGCCGCCAGGTGATCGCCGCGATCTCGATCACGGGGTGGGCGCAGCGCCTCGACCTGGAGCGGCTCGCCCCCGCGGTCCGGACGGCGGCCTCCGCCCTGTCCCGGGAGCTGGCCCGGGACAGCGCCAACGGCACCCTCCGCCTACCCGGCTCAGCCGGTACGACCTGATCCGACGCGTTCGTTCCCAGCCCACGCATAGATCGATGACAGTCGCAACACAGCCGGCGACGTTGAAGTCACCCGCATGGCATATATCGATACCCATGATGAACCGGACAACGCCGAGGTCTCCACGGCGCTGAGCCGGCGGCGCCTGCTCGCCCTCGGCGGCGTGGGCGTCGCCGCCGCCGGGCTGGCCGCCGTCGGAGGCAGGGCCGCCTTCGCCGGCACCGCCGCGCCCTCGCCGGCGCCACCGGCCCCCGCGCCCTCGGCGGCGCTACCGGTCCCCGCGGCCGAGGCGGCGGCCGCCTGCACGCTGACCAGCGAGTCGATCGAAGGCCCGTACTACCTCGACTACCTGCTGATGCGCCGCAACGTCGTCGAGGACCGCACCGGGGTGCCACTCACCCTGCGGCTGCGGGTCATCGACTCGGCGACCTGCCGGCCGTTACGCAACGCCGGCGTGGAAATCTGGCACTGCGACGCGCTCGGCGTCTACTCGGGCTACACCGCCTCCGGCTCCGGCGGCGGGGGAATGCCGCCCCCGCCCAGCGGTGATCCGTCCGCGCCTCCCGGCGGCGGCGCGCCCGGCGGGGGACACGCGACCCCGACCGACGACCTCACCTTCCTGCGCGGCTTGCAGATCAGCGACCACCTGGGCTACGTCGCGTTCGCCACGATAGTTCCGGGCTGGTACGCCGGACGGGCCGTGCACATCCACACCAAGGTCCACACCGACGGAACCGCCACCAAATCCGGTTACACGGGCGGCCACACCTGCCACACCGGCCAGTTCTACTTCGCCGAAACCCTGATCACCCGTTTTGCCGGCATCGAGCCCTACTCCACCAACGAGACCACCCGCACCACCCTCGACCAGGACAGCATCTACGACGGCACCGGCACCACCGGCGGTCTGCTCACCTTGCGCTACGACCCCCGCCGAATCACCCGCGGCGTCACCGCAACGCTGACCATGGGCCTCGACCCCACCGCTACCAACGACGGAGAGGGCGCACCGGGCGGACCGCCGCCCACGGTCAGCCCGTCCGCCACCGCCTGAATCCGAACCCGCTGTCCCGCAGCCGGTATCCGTACCGGAGCGGCAGCGGCCAGGCAATGGAGGTGACGAGCCGGCGGTCTCGGGCCGGCCGGGCCGAGCGCCACGCCCTGTCGGGGCGGATCGGGATCTGTCCGGTCCGGAATCGCATCGGGCGGCGGGTGGATCCATGAGGCCCGCGCTGACGAAGCCGAGCGCTGAGGCGCAGCCGTGCCGCGCGGACGGGTCACGGCGGCAGCGATGCTGACCGTTGGCGGGTGACGTCGGCCAGTTCGGCGTGGATCAAGGCATCGGTGTCGTGGCTGGCGTATTCGGCGGCCAGTGTGCGGGCCCGCTGTCGGTAGGCGGGGTTCCGCAGGATGGTCTCGACGGCTGCGGCGAGGGCTGGCGCGGTGGGGGTGCCGGTGCGCAGGTTGATGCCGGCGCCGCTGGCCGCGACGCGGCCGGCGACTTCGGGCTTGTCCTCGGTGTCACCGGCGACGATCAGGGGGATGCCGTGGGTGAGCAGGAGTTGGGTTCCGCCGTATCCGCCGTTGGTGATGGCCAGGTCGATGTGTGGTAGCAGGTCGGTGTAGGGCACGTAGGTGGCCGCTCGGGCGTTGGCCGGTAGTGCGCCGGGGATCTGCGCGGGGTCGGGTCCGCCGGTGGTGACCACGATGAAGACGTCCTGGTCGGCGAGGGCACGTAGGGCCGGACCGATCAGCCGGGTCAGGTCGGAGGTGTCCACGGTGCCCTGGGTGACGTGGACTATCGGGCGGCCTGACCGCCGGGCAGCGAGCAGGTCGTCCCACCATGGTGGGGGTGTCCGGTTACGGGTCGCGTCGTGCGCCGGCGGTGGGCCGACGAACCGTACCTGGGCGGGCTGGTCGCTGCGCGGGTATTCGAAGCCGGGCACGCTGAGTTGGAGGACGCGGTCGGCCAGCCGCGGCCAGTCGAGGAAGAACGCCGGCGAGTTGGCCAGTCCCATGTCGCGCAGTGTCCGATTGAGACGCCGCTGGTTCGGGCCGAACACGACCCGGCGTACGAGGAGGTTCAGCAGCCGGTTGCGGACCCGGCCGGCGGCGCTCGACGACGGGGGCAGGCCGAGGCCGAACGGTGCGGTGTCCCGGCTGGACAGGGTCAGCACGGTTATCCCGACGCTGACCACGGCCGGGCGCGGTCGCGGATCCACCAGCAGCGGCAGCACGCCGAAAAAGCCGGTCTCGGCGAGTACGGCGTCGACCGGTTCGGCGTCGAGCAACGCCCGTATTGCCTCGGCCTGTGCCCGCATCGGCTCGATGAAGGTGTGCTGCACGTCGAAGGTCAGCTTGCGCAGGCCGGAGCGCTCGCTCCGGCCCGGGAACGCGGCGTCCATGTCGCGGGCGTCGTAGTCGGCGGACGCCGGCAGGGCGACGTGCTGCCCGCCCGTCGCCTCGACCGCCTCGCGGAACAGCGCTCCGGTCAGGAACCGCACCCGGTGGCCGGCCCGTACGAGCCCGGCGGCGATGTTGGTCATCGGTGCGACGTGCCCGTGCACCGGTGTGCTGGCGAGCAGATACCGGGCCATGGCGGGGTCCTTCCGGTCGCGGGGAATTTCACTACAGTGCCACTGTAATCCGCTACATCGGCACTGTATGTAAACTGTCCCGATGATGACACGCGCGTACCACTCGCCGACCCGCCAGGCGCAGTCCAGCGCCACCCGGCGCCGGGTGGTGTCCGCGGCGCAGGAGTGCTTCGAGCAGCGCGGATACGTCGCCACGACGATGCGCGCGATCGCCCAGCGGGCGCAGGTCTCGGTCGAGACCGTGCACCTGACCGCCGCAAAGCGCGACCTGCTGCTGGCTGCGTTCACCCTCGTCGTCACCGGCGAGGACGGACCGGGCCGACTGCTCGACCGTCCCGAGCCGAAGGCCATCCTCGACGACCCGGACCCGGTCCGCCGGCTGCGGCGCTTGGCCGACTTTGTCACGGGACTCAACACCCGGGTGATGCCGCTGTGGCGGGTGTTCGAGCAGGCGGCCGCCGCCGACCCGCAAATCGCCGCCGAGTACGCGGACCTGATCACGCGAATGCGCAGCGAACTGCGTGACGCCCTGACGGTGCTCGCCGAGCGCGGCGACCTCCGCGACGACCGACCGATCGACGAACTAGCCGACCTGCTCTGGCTGCTGGCGCTACCCGACCAGTACTTCCGGCTCTGCGAGCAGGCCGGCTGGAGCCTCGAGCGGTACGGGGCCTGGCTCGCCGAGAGCCTGCTCGACCTGCTGCTGCCAAGCCGCCACGGCTCCACATCCTGACGCCGCGGTGACCGAGGTGCGGCGCCGGGCACGGCCTCCGGGCCGCCAGCGCCAAGATCGCTTGCCCTGTCATGCCGCTCGAATCTGCTCTGAGATGCGGTGCGGGGTGCGGGACCGGGCGCCCACGTACGGTAACCCGGCCCGCCCGCCCGTGGGCGGTTGTGTGCTATCGGCGGTCGACGAACGGCTGAGGTACCCCGATCCGGCCGTCGGACCAGGTGAAGTAGGTCCGGTTGCCGGACGAGGCGTTGTCGGTGTAGTCACCGAAGTTCGGGTCGATCAGGGAACTGACGCCGAGCCAGTCGCTCTGGCCGGTGGTGATCCGTACGTCCGACGCGCTGGTCGTGGGGCGGCTTCGGACCTCGGCGTAGTAGTCGGTGAGTGTGGACTGCGGGCCACCGCGCCGCCGGTCGTACCAGGAGGTCACGATGGCGCCGTTGGAACGGACGCTGACGGCGGGCAGGAAGTGCAGCGCGTAGGACGAGTCGTCGTTCACCTTCGCGATGGCGGTGGGCGAGGTGAGCGACATGTCGAGCGTACGCAGGAAGATATCGCCCAGGGGGTGCAGGCTGGCGTCGTTCCAGACGAACACCACCCGGCCCAGCGGCGCGTCGAGGGCGATCCGCGGGAAGTCGTTGCCCAGGCCCCGGCTGTACCCGGAGATGGCTGTCCCGTCCAGCGACTTGACCCCGCCCGCCGCGCTCGAGTTCTGCTGCCCGGACGTGACCACCACCGGTGAGGCGGTCCCACCAACGCTGGGCGCGCCGACACCGGCGGGCACCTTGGCGGCGTGGATGTACACGTACGGGTCACCGTTGAAGAGGTTGCTGTCGATGTTGCGTTCCCACGAGACGTACGTGTCGCCGGTGGCGGACACCGCGGCGTACGCGCCGGTGTTCACCACGGTGGCCTCCTCCGGCCAGACCACGGTCGGGCCGGTGAAGTCGGCGGAGCTCAGCGTGCTCGCGCTGGCCGGCAGGTGGGCCCGTACCAGTTCGACCTGGCCGTTGCCGCTCTGGCCGGCGTCGCCGAAGTAGAACCGTGTGTAGGAGACGGCTACGGTACGCGTCGCCGGGTCGTACGCGAGCCACTCCTTGTCCGGCTGCGCGAGGTCCGGCGGCGGGTTGTCCGGGTCGTTGATCAGGCCGCAGAAGTCACCGCCCGACGCGACGACGACCGGCTCGGAGAAGGACACCTGGTTGTTCGCGCCGACCGTGGCCACCTCGACGGCGGCCTCCAGCAGTTGCGGAGCCTTCGTGCAGTCCGCCGCGAGGGACGGGTAGTACAGGCCGGCCACGATGAACGTGTTCGCGTCGACGGCGACCACGCTGGGGTCGCCGTACCACTGCTGGAACGGGTTGTCGTTGGCCAGGCCGATCAGGTCGGTGAAGGTGCGACCGCCGTCGCTGGAGTAGCCGACACCGGTCACCGAACCCCGCGGGTCCGTGCTCGGCAGGTACATCGAGCCGCTGATGTCGTTCCACGCGGCCATCACGTGGTTATCCGACGCGGCGATGGCGGTTTCGCTCTGCCCGGAGCCGAAGTCCTTGCCCGGGTCGTTGGCGTCCACGTTCGTCCCGAAGGCGACGGCGGCGCGGCCGAACTTCGGGCTGTCCTCGGTCGCGGTGGGCGGCGACCACCAGGTGCGGGCGCCGGACGACAGCGCACTGAGCCGGATCTTACCCATGGCGGGTCTCTGCGGTCCGGTCGACGCCGCGGTCGCGGCTGCGGCGGGCAGCACACCCATCGCGATGACGGAAGCCGCGACGAGGCCGGCGCAGGTCAGCCTGCTCGTCGCGGAACGTGCTCGTCCAGTTGGATACATGTCGTCTCTTCTCCTCGACTGGCGTTTTCCCCTGTCGCGCGAGCGCACGGTGCACGACGACCTCGGACCTGGACAGTGCTGTCCGCGGAGGTGGGCGCACCAATGACGCATGTCTATCTAAAGATAAGGACGCAACAAGGGGGCTCCGGCGTTGCAGGCCGGATGCCGGCAACCGGAAAGCCTGATAGGCCAGTTCGCCCTGACCGTCCGCAGCGCCGGCTGACGTAGGCGGCCAACGACCCCGGCGGCGTCGTTCAGGCTGGGCTGAATGAGGCGCCCTGGCGCGCGGTTCCCCTTCGTTGACGTACCAATCCCCGAACGTATCAGCTTTGCTAGATCCATTGATTGATAGGATCTTCCCTTTTCGACAGCCAAATGGTCGATGTCGATGTCATCGTGGCCCGGACTACCGTTCCGGCTGATTGCCGCGACCGGCTTCTGGATCAATTCGTGAGCCCCGCACGGCGTCGACGGCGCGCATCCGCGCGCGGCCGCAGAAATCGCGATCTTCGAGCAAGGGAGCTCAATTCATGACGCGATTGAGACGTACCATCGTTTTCCTGGCGACCGGCGCGATGGTCGCGGCATCGCTCAACGTGCTGACCGCGTCGACCGCGAGCGCGGCGCCGTTCGGCTATGCCCAGCTCAACAGCATCCAGAAGAGACTCGCGTCCGGGCTCTTGACGTCCGAGCTCAACCGTGCCGACAGGGCCGCCGCGCCCGGGGCGCAGGCGCTGCCGGCGCCCCGTCAGGTCAGCGCG
>DASWRZ010000344.1:0-45100 GCA_036402935.1 Actinoplanes sp. | reverse complement strand
CGCAAGATCGACTACCTGTTCACCAACCTCGACCGGCGCGGAGTCGGCACGGCCTGCTCCGCCTACTCCGACCACTGCATGTACTTCGGCCTGTTCCAATAAGGACTTCCGATAGCGGCCATCAATTGTTTGATGTGCTTTCGCATTCACTTCGAACCAGCGTTGGCCCGCATCTGGAACACGACCTCCAGCGCGGCCGGCGCCATGGCCGCCACACAGGACGTCTGCGCGATGCTCACCGCACTGATCTCGCTCCAGCGAGGGGCGCCCGGCGACGATCTGACCAGCGCTCTGGTGCGGACACGGCGTGTACTTCTGCCGCGGCGCGCCGCTCGCCCGGGCCGAGGGGCGACCGCGCTGGCCGGCCTCTTCGACCGCTTCCCGCAGATGCGGCCGGCCACACCGGGTCACTCCACCGATCGGTGCAGAGACGCCGGCCGCGTCAGCCGAAGGTGAAGACGTGGGCCCGGGCGCCCGGCTCGTCGAACGTGATCTCGACCGTGCGTTCGGTGACCGGGCCGTCCTGGCGGATCAGCTGGTACATGCGGCCGTAGTCGAGCAGTCCGTGCCCGTCCGCCGAGATGTCGGTGCCGCCAGACGGGCCGGGGGCGACGCCGTCGAGGAGGACCTGGAACGGGATCGGCTGGCCGGTCGGGTTGGAGAGCACCAGATTGGCGTCCCGGGCCTGGAAGTGGAAGGCGATCGTCCCGCCCGCCGAAGTCAGCTCGATCTCCTCGCGCCCGAACCGCCAAGCGCCGTCGAGGCCCCACCGGTTGAACGGCAGGTAGGCCGGCGACTCGACGGGCTCGTCGCCTCGGCCGCGACCGAGATACGTCTCGTTGGTGCGTACGGTGTCCCAGTCGGCGCCCTTCTCGGGGCCGACGCCCTCGACCCGGACCGGGTCGCGCTTGACGCCCAGGAGCCGTTGCAGGGTCTTCTCGGACTTCTCGTAACGGCCCTCGCCGAAGTGGAAGTCGACGATCTCGCCGGAACGGTCGGCGAAGTAGAGCGCCGGCCAGTAGTGGTTGTCGAAGGCGGACCAGACCGCGTAGTCGCTGTCGACCGCGACCGGGTAGTCGATTTCGCGATCGGCGAGCGACCGGCCGATCAGGTCGATATCGTGCTCGAAGCCGAACTCGGGCGTGTGCACGCCGATCACCACGAGTCCGTCGTCGCGGTAGGCCCGCGACCAGGCACGCACCCACGGTTCCTGGCGCAGCCAGTTGACGCAGGTCAGCGTCCAGAAGTTGACCAGCACGACCCGGCCGCGTAGCTCGTCCGGCGTGAGCGGTGGCGAGTTGAGCCAGGCCGTGGCCCCGGCGAAGGGCGGAAGAGAGGTCATCGACGCTCAGCCTAGGACCTCTTGACCACGGTCGATACCCGTCGTAGCGTCCCGGCCAAGGTCTGTTAAACAGTCTTCCAATCTTGGAGTTGCCGTGGGTAGCCTGCGGAAATCCGGCGCCGCCCTGACCGGGCTGGCGCTCATCCTGTCCATCACGGCGGCCGACCGGCCCTACATAGCCGCGCAAGTGCGCGTGGACCAGGGCGGATATGCGCCCGGTGAGACCAAAATGGCGTACCTCATGGCCGGAGCCGCGGTCAGCGGCGAGAAGTTCGCCGTGCTCGATGCCAAGAACAGGACCGTGCTCAGCGGCGCGGTAGGAAGCAAGAGCCGGGGCGCCTGGAACGGCGGCTACCGGGCCGTCTACCCGATCGACCTCAGCCGGCTGGGCCGGACGGGCACCTATCGGATCAAGGTGACCGGAGCCGCGACGGCAGAGTCGCCGGCGTTCACCGTCCGGAGCGAACAGGACCTGTACGGCCGGCTCGTCCGCGACGGCGTGACCTTCTACCAGACCCAGCGCGACGGCAAGGACGTCATCAAGGGCGCCCTCGACCGCAAACCGTCCCACCTCGACGATGCCCACGCCGGGGTCTACCGGACGCCGACGTTCGTCACCGACGACATCATCGCCGAGAGCGACCTGACGCGGCTCGGTGGAAGCGGCACGGTGAACGTCGAGGGCGGCTGGTTCGACGCCGGGGACTACCTGAAGTTCACGCATTCCACGGCGTACGGGGCCATAGATCTGCTCGCCGCCCAGCGTGCGATGGGCCGGGCCGCGCCGTCCGCGCTCGGCGCGGAGGCGCGGCACGGGATCGACTGGCTCGACAAGATGTGGGACCAGAAGTCCAAGACCCTGTACCTGCAGGTAGGCATAGGTTCGGGCAACGACGCCGGCACCTTCCTCGGCGACCACGACCTGTGGCGGCTGCCCGAGGAGGACGACGCCGACACCGACCCGGACGCCCGCTATGCGACCTCGCACCGCCCGGTCTTCGAGGCGGCGGCGCCGGGCGCGCCGATCAGCCCCAACCTGGCCGGCCGGGTGGCGGCGGCGTTCGCGCTGGCCGCGCAGCAGGACCCGCCGGCCCGGGCGCTCGCCGAACTGAAGGCGGCGACCTCGCTCTATGCGCAGGCGGCGGTGAAGAACCCGCCTTCACAGTTGACGACGGCGCTGCCGTTCGACTTCTATCCCGAGGACACCTGGCACGACGACATGGAGCTGGCGGCGGCCGAGATCGCCCTGGCCGGACAGCGCCTGCACCAGCCGGGCACGGGCAGATTCATCAGCCAGGCGGCGGGTTTCGCGAAGGGCTACCTCGCCGGCGAGACCGGCGACACCTTCAACCTGTACGACGTGAGCGCGCTCGCCCACACGGATCTGATCGCGGCCATCGACCACGCCTCGGACCGCGGCCTGGCGGTGTCCCGCGGCCGGCTGGTCGCCGACCTGAAGCGCCAGGTGAAGACCGGCGCGACCCGCTCGGCGGCCGATCCGTTCCGCGCCGGCGGCATCTACACCGACTTCGACGTCGACTCGCACACGTTCGGCCTGATCGCGACCGAGGCGATGTACCGCTCGGTCAGCGGCGACCGCTCGTTCGACGCCTACGCCACCGCCCAGCGCGACTGGCTGCTCGGCGCCAACGCGTGGGGCACCAGCTTCATGGTCGGCGAGGGGTCGACGTTCCCGGACTGCACCCAGCACCAGGTCGCCAACCTCAGCGGCAGCGTCGACGGTTCCCGCCCGGTGCTGACCGGCGCCGTCGTCAACGGCCCCAACGATCCGTCGCTGTTCTCCGACGGCCTGGGCGACTACCAGGACGGCATGGTCGCCTGCCCGCCCGACGGCAGCGACCCCTACGCCGGGTTCAACCGCGACGACAGCCGCTTCGTCGACGACGTCCGCGCCTGGCAGACCGACGAGCCGGCCCTCGACATGACGGGCGCCGCCATCATCGGCGCCGCTTTGCAGTCGGCCTCGTGACGTACGGCTGTCCCGCGACCCCGGCCCAGGTCCCCGCTCCCGACATCAGGACCGGACTGCCGGTCGGCGTCGCCGCCATGCTTTCCCGGCGCCGTCAGCCGAATACCTGGTGATCGTGCCGGGGGTGACAGAATGCGGGAGTGGACGTCCGAATACGCAGCAACATCACCTTTACGGGCCGTGACGGCATCGTCTCATTCGTGGCCGAATACCGGTGAGTGAGCCGTTGCCGCGCACGGGCTCGCGCTGCGAGCCGGCGCATGAGTCGGCATTCCCGGCCATGCTGGAGGACAACATCGACGATCTTTACGACACCGCACCGTGCGGCAACCTGTCGACGTTGCTCGACGGCACGATCGCCAAAATCAATACGACGCTGCTCGGCTGGCTGGGCTACAGCCGGGAAGAACTCGTCGGGCGCAAACGCTTCCGCGACCTACTCACCATAGGTGGCCGGCTCTACCACGAGACCCACTTCGCGCCGCTGTTGCAAATGCAGGGTGAGATCAACGGCATCGCCCTCGACCTCGAGTGTGCGGACGGCTCCCGGCTGCCGGTGCTGGTCACCTCTGCGGTCAAGACCGGCGGCGACGGCCAGCCCATGCTCATCCGCACCACCATCTTCGACGCCCGCGAACGCCGGGCGTACGAAAACGAGCTGCTGCACGCCCGCAAGGCAGCCGAAGCCGACCGCGAACGCCTGCGGGGGCTGATCGCCGGACTGCAGCACAGCCTGCTGCCGGACACCTTGCGGGCACCACCGCACATGCAGGTCAGCGCCTATTACCACATGGCCTCCGCCGACCGGATCGGCGGCGACTTCTACGACCTGTTCCCGCTGACCGAGAACCGGTGGGGTTTCTTTCTCGGCGACGTGTGCGGCAAAGGCCTGCCGGCTGCCGCCACCACCGCGGCCGCCCGCTACACCCTGCGCACCGCCGCGGCGTACGACCCCGATCCCGCCGCTGTGCTGGCCCACCTCAACAGCGTTCTGTATCAGAACTATCACAGCCGGTCTCACCGCTACTGCACGGTCATCTTCGGCGTGCTCACGCCCACGGCAGGCGGTTACTCGATCACCATCGCCGGTGGCGGCCACCCCGCCCCCATGCTGCTACGAGCCGACGGCACCGTGGAGGCGCAGGCCACCACCGGCGGCACCCTCATCGGCAGCCTCCGGACACCGAGCATCGCGACGCGAACATTCTCCGTGGCGGCCGGCGATACGTTGATCCTCTACAGCGACGGCCTGCCCGAGGCCCGCACCGGCCCCGGCACGGACCGCTACGGCGAAGATGCACTACAGGCATTCCTCACCCGGTTGACCCCCACCACCGCCCCGGTGGCCATCGAGGCGCTGACCGGCCTCCTCGGCACCTTCGAACGGCTCGATGACGATGTAGCCCTCATGGGGTTGTCATTCGGTGCGGCAGCACCGGACAGCTGATCAAGCTCCGGTTCGCCGATCCGCGCAGCACCGACCGCACAAGCACTCAGTGGATACGTAGGTGGATGGTGCGAGCCTCGGGCCGCAGGGCGAAGTCGGGCCAGACGTCCGGGCCGCAGGCTCGGGAGCCGAGGCCGTGCTGGGCGGCGTCGATGAAGAGGTAGCTGGTCGTCGACGGCGGCAGCTCGTAGCGATGTCTGGCGGCCGCTATCTCCTGCGGGGTGTGGCGGGTCAGCGTGAAGCCGGGGCGGCGGCCACGCGTGTCGGGCCGGGCGGCGAGTTTCAGCACCTCGTCGCCCGCCGCGGTCAGGGAAAGTGTTCGCAGGTCGGCTCGGTGGCCGGTCTCCTGGGGTCGCGCATAGTCGACCGACAGGTCCGCTATGCCGGCCTTGAAACGCCCGACCAGGGCGGCATGCCGGCTGTCGGGATAGGACTCGAGGGGGCCGGTGCCGAACCATTCCGCACCGTCGATCGGGGCCCCGTTCGAGTCGGGGAAGTCGAAGCGGATGCCGATCCGGGGCCAGACCGTCGACCAGCCGCGGGACGGCTCGATCGAGACGCGCAGGTCCAGCTCGTCGTCGACCAGGGTCCAGATGGTCTCGACGAACACCGAGAGGCCGGAGTGGGCGGCCGCGACTCGTGAGATCACCCGAAGGGCGCCGGGTGCGGTCGATACCGAGACCAGGCGGGTGGTCAGGCGGTCGAGACCGTCGCGGCGCCACAGGGAGGCGTTGGAGACGCCGGGGAGGCTGCCGTCGCTCTCGGCGGGGTTCCCCGAGGTGCCCTCGTCGTTGTCGGTCGGGGCGCGGAACAATTCCAGGCGCGGGCCGGTCACGGACCGGCCCGCGAGACGTACGAGGGTGCCGCGGTCGAACTCCGCCGGCCCGAGGGTGACCGTCCCGTCGCCTTTCTGCCAGTCGGGTTCGCGCCGGAAGACCGGTGCCGGCCGGGGCGGGGAACAGTCCAGCTGGGCCGAGGCGACCACGTGCCCGGCCGGCGCCCAAGCAGCCTCCTCGCCCAGCACCGCCCGAACCGTCAGCCACGTCTCCCCCGCCGAGGAAGCCACGCCACCCGACGACAAAGCCACGGCACCTGACGACAAAGCCACGGCACCCGACGACAAAGCCACGCCACCCGACGACGAGGCCGCCCCGGGAGGGAAGGACGGCAGCGCGACCCGGGCCGACGAGCCCGCCGCGATGGCCGGAACGTCGAGGTCGCCGGAGGCCACGACGTCGCCGTCGTGTGCTGCCTGCCAGCGGAAGACGAGGTCGGACGTGTCGGCCGAGTGGCGCAGGTTGGTGACCGTGACCGTGTCGGGGCCGAAGTCGAAGCGGATCGGCTGGACGACGGCCTTGTACTCGTGCAGGCCGGGCGTCGGCACGTCGTTGCTGAGCACCATCCCGTCCATCACGAAGTTGCCGTCGTGGACGACCTCGCCGAAGTCCCCGCCGTACGCGTAGTACGGCGTCCCGTCCTCGGTGGACGTCAGGATGCCGTGGTCGCGCCATTCCCAGATGAATCCGCCGTGCAGGCGCGGGAATCGGTGCACGAGTTCCTCATACTGGTCGAGCGCGCCCGGCCCGTTGCCCATCGCGTGGGCGTATTCGCAGAGCAGGAACGGCTTCGTCCGCTGCCGGGCCCCCTGCGCGGGTGTGCAGCCGAGCAACTTGGCCCGCGACCCGTCGGTGCCGATCGCGGTGGTCTCCGGCACCGACGAATACATCCGCGAGTACACGTCGGTGTATTCGCCCGCGTGGTCGCCCTCGTAGTGCACCGGGCGCGACGGGTCGCGGCCGTGCACCCAGGCCGACATCGCGGCCAGGTTGCTGCCCGTTCCGGCCTCGTTGCCGAGCGACCAGATCACGATGCTCGGGTGGTTCTTGTCCCGTTCGACGGTTCGCTCGATGCGGTCGGAATAGGCATCGCGCCACGCCGGATCGTCCGACGGGTTGCCGGCCCAGCCGAGGGCGGAGAAGCCGTGGGTTTCCAGGTCGCACTCGAGGATGACCCAGAAACCGAGTTCGTCGGCCAGGTCGAGCAGCCGCGGGTGCGGCGGGTAGTGGCTGGTGCGGATGGCGTTCACGTTGAACTGTTTCATCCGGGCCAGGTCGGCGCGCGCATCATCCTCGTCGAAGACGCGCCCGCGCACCGGGTGGGTCTCGTGCCGGTTCATGCCGTGCAAGACGACCCGGCGGCCGTTGACCAGGAACTGGTCGCCGCGTATTTCGACCGTGCGGAAGCCGAGACGCAGGGACACGGTTTCCGCGGTTGTGGACAGCGCAGCGGCGTACAGGAAGGGCAGCTCGGCCGACCACGGCCGAACCTCGCCGACGTCGAAGGGCACCACCGAGGCCGCGTCTTCCCAGATCTTCTCGATGCCGAGCGCCGGGATCCGCAGGGTGACGGGGAAAGCGGAAGCGACGATCTCCGGCTCGACAAGGCCACGGCCGTCGAGGAACGATGTGCGCAGCCAGGCGTCCTCGATGCCGCCCGGCGGCCGCAACAGCACCGTGACGTCGCGGAAGATGCCGGGGCGCCACCACTGGTCCTGGTCCTCGAGATAGCTGGCGGCCGACCATTGGTGCACGCGCACCGCGAGGACGTTGTCGCCGGCGTGGAGCGACGGCGTGACGTCGAATTCGTGGGCCAGCCGGCTGCCGCTCGCCGAGCCGATCTCGTCGCCGTTCACCCACACCTTGAACAGCGACTCGACGCCGTCGAAACGCAGCACGACCCGGCCGCCCTCGAGCCATTCGGCGGGGACCTCGAGGTGGCGCCGATAGTCGCCGGTCGGGTTCTCGTCCGGCACATGCGGCGGGTCGATCGGGAACGGGTACTGAACGTTGGTGTAGATCGGCGTCCCGAAATGGGACGGCACCTCGATGCCGTCCCAGGAGCTGTCGTCGAAGTCCGCGGCCGCGAAATCCGTCGATGTGGGAACGAAGGGCGACAGCCGGAACTGCCACGCCCCGTTCAGCGAGCGCGACGGCGCGTCGGTCTGCAACCACGAGCGCGCAGCGCGCACGGCACCGCTGAACGGTGCCCGGTCCTCGACGTACGACATGTGCCAGCCTTCCTGACGACGGCTATCGGACTACGACGGTACGGATCTCCCAGCGCCCGAGGTCGAGTTCCAGCTCGCCGACCGCGGACACCGTGCTGAGCGGCCGCCCGAGCAGGTCGATCGTGGTGGCCTCGGTGAACGCCCCGGTCAGGCGGGCGGTCGCCCCGGCGTCGCTCATCGCGACCAGGCGCACCTCGGTGCCCTCGGCGACCCGGCGGATGCTCGACACAAAGAGATCATCGCCCGCAACGCCGAGGCCCGCTCGATCCTCGGGCAGCGTGTCACCGGCCGGCCCGGTGCCCCGGACCGCGAGCACGTCGTGCCGGAACGCGGCGGCCAGCGCGACGGCGTGCGCGCCCTGCCAGCCGGTCGCCGACGGGACGACCGCGAACCGGTGTTCGATGCGTACGCCCAGATCCTGCGCGCCGGGCGCGCCGACCTCGATCGCCGCCGGCTCGTCCCGATAGGGATGGACGTTGACGCTGATCGATCCGATCGCGCGCAGCACCGTGATGGCGAGCTCCGAACCGCCCTGGACCAGCTCGTATTCGGTCGAGTGGTCCAACAGCACGGTGGCCATACCGGCCGACACGAACTCGTCGGCCGGGAACGTCGGGATCGGGTACTCGCCCCAGCCGCCCTCGGCGGTGAGCCCGCGCTCGGTGACCGCGAACTGCCCCGATCCGGCCGACACAGCGGCGGGAACCGGCAGCGGCACGTGCAGGCGCAGCCGGTGGTCGGCCGACTGGTTGAGGAACGAGGTGCCGAGCCGGACGAACGGTTCGCCCGCGCGCACCTCGACCAGCATCTCCACCGGGGTGGCCACGGTCTGCCCGCTGCGCACATCACGGTTGCCGGCGTCGAGCGAGATCGGCCAGTCATAGACACGCGTGACCTTGATCCGGGCCCGCAGCGGCCCGTTCTCGACGAGTTCCGTGGAGATGAGCACCGGCGATGAGACGAGCACGTCCCGCGCCGGCGGGCCGTAGTTGTAGCTGTCGCCCCGGTCGCCGCCGTCGACGAGCCGCCCGACGCCCCGCAGCCGGGTCCCGTCGGCCCCGGTGACCTCGAGCGTGCCGTCGTCCGCGATCAGCACTTCGACCAGGCCGTTCGACAACCTGCGGTCGGTCGCGGTCGCCGCATCGGCCGGCGCTTTCTTCGGTACGCCGTTCCGGCCGTCAGTCGTCACCCGGACGCCGGCCAGTCCGCTCGCCGGCACGCACACCGGCGCGAGCACCGTGGTCCGGGCCTCGGCGAGCGTCCGCACCGACCACTCCCCCGGGTGCTCGGCCGCCCGCTCGGCCACCTGCCCGCGCAGAATCATCAGGTCGAACTCCTTCTGCCGGGGCACCTCGGCGACGTGGAAGACCAGTTCGCCGGGTCGCAGGTCATACCGATCGATCAGCCGGCCGAAGAGCTCGCGCCGGTGGATCCGCCGCAATACCCGCTCCAGCTGCGAGGCGTCGATCCGCTCGTCGCTGAGCACGGTCGGAGCGTACGCGGTCGGCTGCACCGGGCGGGCCGTCCCGTCGGCCGCGATGGCGACCAGGTCGTCCCCGTCGCCGGCGGCCACCTCGACCTCGATCAGCGTGGTCCGCGGCACCGGCAGCGGGTTGGCGACCAGGTAGGCGTCGCTGGGCACTTCTGTGGCGGCCGTCGCGAGTGCCGCGTCCCGGACCGCCCGCGCGGTCTGGGTCGCCTCGGCCAGCCGGGCCTCGACCTGATCCGAGGTCTCGTCGGTGCCCGAGCCCACGACCGAGTCGTGCGCCGTCGACTCGATGATCTTGTGCCAGGCCAGGGCGAGGAACGGCGACTCGTCCCGGTCCGACCATTGGGCGTTCAGACGTTCCGCGTGGTCGATGGTCCGCTCGGCGACCGCCATGCCCTGCTTGAGCGCCAGCCGCACCGAGAGCACGCCGGGCAGGATGTTGCCGCGGACGTGACTCCGCAGCTCGCCGATGACGGTGGCGGTGACCCGGTCGCGGGCATGCTGCCGGACGTATTCGTCGAGGGTCGCTATTTTCACGTCGCCGGCTTGTTTCAGCCATTCCGCCAGCCGCACGTCGGGCGCGCTGTGGTCGGTGCCGGCCATCGCCAGCACCGGGTCGCTGCCCCACCGCTCGACGGTCATCGACGCGTACTCGGCCAGGGCCGGGCCGATCCGGTCCGGGATGAGCAGCACGTCGAGGCCGTTGTCGTAGCCGTCGAACAGGAACTCGGTGCGCACCTCGGAGCCGTCCGGCGCCCGCCAGCGGAAGGCGTGCCCGGTGACCGTGCCCGGCACACCCCGCCAGAGGGCCGCGTGCTCGAGCCCGGCCCGGGCCAGGATCTGCGGCATCTGGGCGACGTGACCGAACATGTCGGGCAGATAGCCGAGCGGCATCGAGCCGCCGAGCTCGGCCGCGGCCGCCCAGCCCATCTGCAGGTTGCGCACGATGGTCTCGCCCGAGCAGAGGAACTCGTCGAGCAGGATCAGCCACGGCCCGATCCCCAGCCGGCCGTCGGCGACCAGGGCGGCGACGCGGTCCCGGTTCTCCGGCCGGATCTGAAGGTAGTCCTCGATCGCGGCCATCTGCCCGTCGACCGTGAACCGGAAGTCCGGGTCGGCCTCGGCCGACGCGAGAACCGTGTCCATGGCCGTCACCAGCCGGTGCCGGAAGACCTGAAAAGGCTCGTACCATTCCCGGTCCCAGTGAAAATGGGGCACGAAGACGGCATTCTTTGGCATGGGTCGGGAACCTTCGCTTATTTAATGGAACCGGCGCCGAGGCCGGTCCGCCAGAACCGCTGGAGCAAAATGAATACGATGATCACCGGGACGATCGAGACCAGGGAGCCGGTGATCACCGATTCCTGGAGCAGCGACACCCGGGCGGTCTGGCCGTTCCACTCGAAGAGGCCGAGCGTGATCGGGAAGAGCGACTCCTTCTGCAGCATCACCATCGGCAGGAAGAAGTTGTTCCAGATCCCGACGAACTGGAACAGGAAAATGGTCACGAGTGACGGCGACATCAGCTTGAACGCGACCGAGAAGAACGTACGGAATTCGCCGGCGCCGTCCAGGCGCGCCGATTCCAGAATCTCCTCCGGAACGGCCGCGTTGGCGAAGATGCGCGCCAGATAGACCCCGAACGGGCTGACGATGCTGGGCAGGAAGACCGCGAGATAGGTGTCGACGATGCCGAGCTTGGAGAAGAGCAGGAACAGCGGCAGGGCGAGCGCGGTCGTCGGCACGAGAACGCCGCCGAGGATGACCGAGAAGAGGAACTCGCGGCCGCGGAACCGGAACTTCGCCAGGGCGTAGCCGCACAGCGCCGAGATCAGGGTGCCGATCGCCGCCCCCAGCACCGCGTAGATGACGCTGTTGAGCGCCCAGCGCAGGAAGATGCCGTCGGTGCGGCCGAACAGCGTCCTCAGGTTGGCGCCGAGGTCGAAATGCGAGAACCAGAGCCCGAACGTGGTGGCCAGGTCGCCCTGCGGCTTGGTCGCGGCGACGAGCAGGAAATAGACCGGCAGCAGAAAGTAGATGGCCAGCAGGAACATGAGTGCCATGGCCGCGGTCCGCGAGACCTTGCTTTCCTGGCTTCGTCTCATAGCCCGGCCTTCTTGGACGTCAGCTTCATGAAGCCGAAACTCAGCACGAAGGTGATGGCGGCAATGATCACCGAGACGGCGGCCGCCTGCTGGTAGTTGTTCCCCGACGCCACCGCATAGGCGAGCATGTTCGGCGTGAACGTGCTCGAGATGTTGGACGAGATCTGGCGCAGCACGGCCGGCTCGGCGTACAGCTGGAGCGTTCCGATGATCGAGAAGACCGTGGTCAGGACGATCGACGGGGCGATGATCGGCACCTTGATCCGCCAGGCGATCGACCAGTTACTGGCGCCGTCGATCTTCGCCGCCTCGTAGAGCTCCTGCGGGATCGACTGCAGCGCCGAAAACATGATCAGCATGTTGTAGCCGGTCCACAGCCAGGTCGAGACGTTCGCCGCCGACCAGAGCACGGCGCCCGGGCCGAGGAAGTCGGGGTGGAACCCGAGCTTCTGCAACAGGTCGACGATCGGGCTGAGCTGCGGCGAGTAGAGGAAGCTCCACATGATCGCGGCGATCACGCCCGGTACGGCGTACGGCATGAACGCCGCGATGCGGAAGAAGGCCTTGCCCCGCAGCAGCGGGGTGTCGAGCAGCAGAGCCATGACCAGCGCCAGGAAGAGCATGACCGGCACCTGCACGACCCCGAACAGCGCGATCCGGCCGATGCTGGCCAGGAACTCGTTGTCCTGGAACGCCTTGACGTACTGCTCGAGCCCGCCGAACGCGGTGTACGAGTGCCCGTACTGACCACCGGTCCGTTTGACCACCTGCGTGCTCTGCCACACGGCGTATCCGACCGGCAGAAGGTAGAACAGCGCGAACGGCAGGAAGAACGGCGTCAGGAAGGCGGCGATCGTGCCGGCCCGGGGGCCGCCGCCGCGATGGCGGCGGCGGCCCTTGTCCGGCCTGGCGGAACCGGTCATCCGGCAACGGCCGGGATCGCCTGGTCCTTCATCGAGGACAGCGCCTTGTCCTGAGCGGCGTTGATCGCGTCGGTCAGCGTGCCGCTGCCGGCCGCCGCCTTCGCCATCGCGTCCTGCAGGGCGAGGTTGACCGTCTTCTGAGTCGGGCCCCAGGTGAAGCTGGTGTCGATGTTCTTCGACGAGTCCGCGAACACGTCGAAGATCTTCTGGTTGTCGTAGTACGGCACGCCCTGGCTCAGTGCCGGCAGCTGGAGACCCGCGGTGGCCGCCGGGTAGAGGCCGCCGAGCTTGTTCTCGAGCGCCAGCGCCTCCGGGTCGGAGTTCAGCCACTCGTTGAACTTGACCGACTCGTAGAGGTGCTTGTCGCCCTTCATGAAGGCGACCGTCGACCCGCCCCAGTCACCCGAGGACGGGTTGGTGCCCCAGGTCGGCATCGGCACGATCGTCCACTTGCCCGCCTGCTTCGGCAGGTTGTCGCGGAACATGCTGTACCCCCAGGCCGCGCCGACATAGGTGGCGACCTGGTCCTTCTGGTAAGCGGCATACATCGGGGGCGAGCTGTTGGCGAGGTCGGTGCGGACCAGCTTCTGGTCGATCAGCTTCTGCCAGTAGTCGGCGACCTGCTTGCTCTTGTCCGAGGCCACCGTCACGTGCCACTGGTCGCCTTCGTACCGGTACATCTGGGCGCTGTTCTGCCAGAGCAGACCGTTGAACCATTCGGCGTTGTTCGGGTCGAAGAACGTGATGTACAGGTTCTTGTCGGTCGCGTGCAGCTTCTGGGCCGCCGCTGCGTAGTCGTCCCAGGTCTTCGGCACGTCGACGTGGTACTTGGCGAACAGGTCGGTCCGCACGAACAGCGCCATCGGCCCGGTGTCCTGCGGGAACGCGAACACCCCGGTCTTGCCGAAGCTGCTCTGCGTCCACGTCCAGGGCACGAACTTCGACTCGGCCGCCTTGGCGTCGGCGCAAGCCGAGGCGTCCACGAACGCGTCCTGGGTACGCAGGTCGGGCAGCTCGTCGTAGCCGACCTGGGCCAGCTCGGGCGCGGTGCCCGCCTTGAGGGCGTTGCCGATCTGCCCGTACTGGTCGTTGGAGATGTTCTTGACCTGCACCTGGATGGTGGGGTTGTTCTTGTTCCAGAGCGCGACCACCTGGTCCATGCCGGGAACTGTGTTCCAGTACTGCAGCGTGACCGGCCCGCCGGCGGGCGCACACGCGGGGGCCGCGGCCTGGCCGTCACCCGAGCTGTTCGACTTGTCGCCGGAGCAGGCGGTGAGGGCGGCCACGCCGGCCGCGACGGTGAACACGACGGCCGCCAGCCGCAGGCGCTTCAGTGCAGTGCTCATGTGGTCCTTCCCGAGGTGTTGACGCGTGGTTTCGGGATGCCTTAAGAATCGGTGTAGTCGGAGCACAACGCGGGGCGGTTCGCGCACCGGGCGCCGTGACGGCAGTTAGAACATCATATTTTCAAACTCCAGGCAACACCCTCGTAACCGAAGTCTGGAAGATCCGCCGGGCCGCGCCCTGAGCAGCAGCACTGTGCGTCGCGGCGCGGTCGCGCATCCGGTCGGACGGCCCGAGATGTTCAGGGCGGCCACGATGCGGTGAGTGCAGTCCCGCACCGGAACGCCGACGCCCCAGCCCGCCACGCCACGCCCGGCCCGCTAATGTCCCGGCCCGCCGCGGGTCAGGTCACCGCGCCGCGCTGGCCGGGGCGGGCCCGCTGCGGTCAGATCGGGCCGGGCGGGAAGGTCACCGTGATGTCGAGGCCTCCGGCTGTCCGCGGTGCGGCGGTCAGCGTGGCGCCGTGGGCGTTCGCGATCGCCCGGACGATGGCCAGGCCCAGGCCATGGACTGCCGTGGTGCCGACGCGGTCACCGCCTAGCTGCCGGAACGGCTCGAACAGGCCGTCGACCTCCGCAGCCGGCACCACCGGTCCGTCGTTGCCCACCGACAGCGTGCTTCCGCCGACTGCCACCTCGACCCGGCCGTCGGGGACGTTGTGCCGCAAGGCGTTGTCAAGCAGGTTGGCCACCAGGCTGCCGACGAGATTGGGGTCGCCGACCACCGGCGCTGCGGAAACGGTCGCGGTCAGACGGATGCCACCCGCCGCGGCGTCGTCCCGCCGGGCGTCGATCGCCTGAGACGCAAGCGCACCGAGGTCGAACGGGAGCCGCTGCTCCACGCCCTGCTCGCTGCTGGCCAGCGTCAGCAGCGCGTCGATCAGGCGCTCCTGCCGGCGGCCCAGCGCCAGGACCTCGGCGCAAGCCCGCCGCAAGTCCTCCGGATCGGCGGCGGGATCGGCCAACGCCACCTGGAGCAATGCTCGTTCGGCGGTCAGCGGAGTGCGCAGCTCGTGCGCCGCGTTCGCGACGAAACGCCGCTGCGACTCGAAGGCGGCACCCAAGCGCGCGAACAGGTCGTCGAGGGTCTCGCCGAGCTCGCCGTACTCATCCTTGCGGTCCGCCAGACCGAGCCGGCGGTCAAGGTTGGTGGCCGAGATCTCCCGGGCTGTCGCGGTGAGGGTGCGCAGCGGTCGCAGGAACCGACCGGCCACCCACCAGCCCACCAGCAGCGACAGCACGGTCAGCAGGGCCAGCGAGATGGCCGTGGCCATGAACGAGCCGTGGGTCTCGACCTGCGGCGGCTGCTCGTGCGAGGGTGTCGACCCGACCGGCGAAGTCGATTCGGCACCGAAGAGCGGGACGGACGCCAGCACCGCTCCCGTCGCGAAGAACGGTATGGCGTAGAGCAACGTCAACTGCACCCGCAGCCGGTTGCGCCGGGGGATCACGGTTGCCCGATCCGGTAGCCGCCCTCGCGAACGGTCTCGATCAAAGGTGGGTCGCCGAGCTTCACCCGCAGGCGTTTCACCGTGGTCTTGACGGTGGTGGTGAACGGGTTGGCCGCCTCGTCCCAGACCCGTTCCAGCAGTTCCTCCGCGGAGACCGGACGACCGGGCGAGGACAGCAGGCACTCGAGCACGGCGAACTCCTTCCGGCTGAGGTCGAGCCGTCGGCCGCCACGCATCGCCACCCGGTGCACCGGATCCAGCCTCAAATCGCCGTGCTCCAGGGTCGGCGGCAGAGCCGGGACCGATCGGCGGGCCAGGGCCCGCACCCGGGCCACCAGCTCGGCGAAGTCGAAGGGCTTGGGCAGGTAGTCGTCGGCGCCCAGGCCGAGCCCCTCCACGCGCTGCCTGACCGTGCTCGCTGCGGTCAGCATCAGCACTCGGCTGCCCGAAGGGCCGGCCACGATCCGCCGGCACACCTCGTCTCCCGGCACGCCCGGGATGTCGCGGTCGAGCACCACCACGTCATATCGCGTCATCTCCAGGTGGGTCAGCGCCTCGTGGCCGTCGAACACCACGTCGACAGCCATCCCCTCGTGGCGCAGGCCGGTACCGATCGTCTGTCCCAGGATCTCGAAGTCCTCCACGACCAGCACTCGCATGCCCGATACCTTGCCAGGCCGCCGGTGTCAGCCAGGTGTCAGCCGATGGCACCGGCCTGTCACCGCCACCGGCGTAAAACGTCCGGCGAGGCGACTTTCGGGAGAGGAAACGAGATGAGTGAGGCGACCATTGAGGTCACGGGCCTGCGGAAGCGATACGGCGCAGCCGTCGCCCTCGACGGCATGACGTTCACCGTGCGGCCGGGGCAGGTGACCGGGTTCGTGGGGCCTAACGGTGCCGGCAAGTCCACCACGATGCGGGTGATCCTCGGGCTCGACGCGGCCGACGAGGGCCGGGCCCTGGTCGGCGGCCGGCCATATCGCGCCCTGCGTCGGCCGCTGACCCGGCTGGGCTCGCTGCTCGACGCGGGCGCCCTGCAACCCAGCCGGACCGCGCGCAATCACCTGCTTTGGCTGGCCCACTCGCAGGGCATCCCGGTTCGGCGGGTCGACGAGACGCTGGAGCAGGTCGGCCTCACCGGCGTGGCCCGCCGCCGGGCCGGAGGCTATTCGCTCGGCATGCGGCAGCGGCTGGGGATCGCCGCCGCGCTCCTCGGGGAGCCGCCGGCCCTGATGCTCGACGAGCCTTTCAACGGAATGGATCCCGAGGGCATCGTCTGGATGCGTGGCTTCCTGCGGTCGCTCGCCGCCGAGGGGCGGGCGGTGCTGGTGTCCAGCCACCTGATGGGCGAGATGCAGGACACCGCCGATCACGTGGTGGTGGTCGGCCGGGGCCGGGTCATCGCCGACGCCGGCGTGGCGCAGTTGCTGGCCGGTGCGGCCGGCGACCGCATCACCCTGCGCACCGACGCGATCGCGGTGGCCGATGTGCTGCAGGCCGAAGGCGGGGTGGCCACGCGGACCGGGCCCGACACGTGGTCGGTCACCGGGCTGCCGCCCCAGCGTGTGATCGCGGCGCTCGGCGCGCACGGGGTTCCGTTCTCCGAGGTCGCCGCGCACCGGCCCTCACTGGAGGAGGCCTATCTGGAGCTGACCCACAACGCGGTCGACTACCGGGCTCCGGGAGGTGCTCGATGATCGCGGAGTTCGGGCGACAGGTCCGGGCCGAGTGGACCAAGCTGCGCACCGTTCCGGGCTGGGTCTTCGCCCTGCTCGTCGCCGCCGTCGCCGTCATCGGGCTCGGCCTGGCGCCGGGCATGTCGGGCAGCTGCGGCACGCGTGGGCCCGGTTCGGAGTGCAAGCCACCCATCGGCCCGGGAGGTGAGATGGTCAGCGACGGGTTGTATCTCGTCGCGCAGCCCCTGGCCGGAGACGGCTCGATCACCGTGCGAGTGGCCACGCTGACCGGCGCGATCGCCGGCGAGCACGGAAAGCGCCCGGGCCTCGTGCCGTGGGCCAAGGCGGGCCTGATCATGAAGGCGAGCACCACCCCGGGCTCGGCGTACGCGGCCGTGATGCTCACCGGGTCCCACGGCGTACGGATGCAGTCCGACTTCACCGGTGACATCGCCGGCCCGTCCGATTCCCCGCCGCGCTGGCTCCGGCTGACCCGCAACGGCGACCGCGTGACGGGCGCGTCGTCCGCCGACGGCACCACGTGGATCACCATCGGAACCGTACGCGTGGCCGGCCTGCCGTCGACGGCGCAGGCGGGGCTGTTCGTCGCCTCGCCCGACTACACCGCCACGGCCGGCGGCCCCTTCGGGCTGAGCGGCGTGGAGAGCGGCCCGGCGCAGGCCACCGCGACGTTCGACCACCTCGCCCGGCAGGGGCAGTGGACCGCCTCGGAGTGGACCGGCACGCGGATCGGTGGACCGGGCAACGGCGGTCCGTTCGAGCATCAGGACTACCAGCGCAGCGGTGACACCTTCACCGTCAGCGGTTCGGGCGACATCGCGCCCCTGGTCACCGGTGCGGCCGGCTTGGGCGTGTCGATCACGCAGACGCTGGTCGGCACGTTCCTCGGGCTTGTCGCGATCGTGGTCGTCGGCGCCCTCTTCGTCACGGGAGAATATCGGCGCGGCCTGATCCGGACCACCATCGCCGCTCGGCCCCGGCGCGGCCTGGTCCTCGCCGCAAAGGCCACCGTCGTCGGCGCGGTGTCGTTCGTGGTCGGCGTGGTCGCCTCGGCCGTCGTGCTGGCCTTCGGCGTGGGGGTGTTGCGGTCCCACGGCGTCTATGTCCTGCCTGCCGGCACCGGCATCGAGTTACGCCTTGTCGTCGGCACCGGACTGCTGCTCGCGCTGTCGGCGATTCTCGCACTGGCGGTCGGCGCGATACTGCGGCGCAGTTCCGCGGCCGTCGCCGGGGTCATCGTGCTGGTGACGCTGCCCTACCTGCTGGCCGTCTCGGTGCTGCCTCTCGGCGCTGCTCAGTGGGTGCTGCGGTTCAGCCCGGCCGCGGCGTTCGCCATACAGCAGAGCGCCACCCAGTGGGCTCAGGTCGACAACGTGTACGCGCCGGCGGAGGGATACTTCCCGCTCCCGCCCGCGGCCGGCCTCGGAGTGCTCGTCGCGTGGACGGCCGGCGCGCTGGCCCTCGCGACGGTGCTTCTGCGCCGGAGGGACGCGTGAACGCGCTGCGATCGGAGTGGACGAAGCTGAGCACCTCCCCCGGCACGATCTGGATGCTGCTCGGCATCGTCGCATTGACCGCCGGGTTGAGCGCCGCGTCGGCCGCCACCGCGGGGTGCCCGGCCGTGGACGGCTGCGCGGTCGACCCGGCCCGCACCGGCCTGATCGGGGTACAACTCGGCCAGGCGGTGGTGGTCGTGCTGGGCGCCCTGCTGCTGGGTGGGGAGTACGGCACCGGAATGATCGCGGTGAGTCTGGCCGCGACTCCCCGCCGCACGTCCCTGTTGCTGGCCAAGGCGGCCAACCTCACCGCGCTGGTCGCGGTCTCGGGCGCGCTGGGGGTGCTGGGCAGCTATTGGTTCAGCCGGCTGCTGCTCCCCGGTCGGGGCTACCACCTCGGGGCGCTGACGGAGCCGATGATGCTGCGCGCGGTCGGCGGCTCCGTCCTCTACCTCGTCCTGGTCTCGTTGCTCGGCCTGGGCCTCGCCGCGACGGTGCGCGAGCCGGCGGCCGCGATCGGGATCGCGCTGGGCCTGCTGTACGTGTTTCCGATCGTCACCTCGGTGGTGAGCGCGAAGCACTGGAAGCGCCATTTGGAGCAGATCCAGCCGATGGGCGCCGGCCTCAACATTCAGGCGACGGTGAACCTGCACGGCCTGGTGCTGAGTCCGTGGGCCGGTCTCGGGGTCCTGGCCGCGTGGGCTTTCGGCGCGCTGATCGTGGGCTGGTTGCTGCTGATCGGGCGTGACGCCTGACCGCGGCGACAACGGCGACAACGGCCACCGCGGCGACGGCGACCCACAGGGGCGGGGCGACGACAACAGCAACCTGGCGACGAGGACGGCGACGGCAACGGGAGCGACAGGGGCGACGGGGACGGCGGGGACGGCGGGGACGGCGGGGACGGCGGGGACGGCGGGGACGGCGGGGACGGCGGGAGCGACGGGAGCGACGGGAGCGACGGGAGCGACGGGAGCGACGGGAGCGACGGGAGCGACGGGGGCGACGCGCAGCGGTGGACGACGACGAGAACGGCTGCGGCGGCGGGGCGAAGGTCAGTCGGCCGCCAGGAGGAGGGCTGACGGGCGAGGGGAGAACGTGTTGTCGAGGACGAGGGTGGCGGCGCCGACGGCGGCCACGTCGACCGGGATGGCGGACTCGGCCAGGTGGACCGGGTGGGGCAGGACCAGGGCCGGGTCGTGCTGGACCGCTTCGGGTAGGGCGGCCAGGATCGTCGCGGCGATGGGGGGCCAGAAGGGGCCGCCGAAGATGACGCGGTCGATGTCGAGCAGGTTGACGACGACGACGATCGCGCGGGCCAGGGCGCGGGCGGCGTCAGTGAGGATGACGGTCGCGCCCGGGTCGCCTGCCGTCGCCAGGGCGGCCAGGCGCCGGAACGTGGCGTCCACGGTTTCGGTGTCGTCCAGGTCGGCGGGCTGCAGGACGCCGGCCGTGATCGCGCGCTCCACGAGCGTACGGGGAACGGTGATGAAGCCGACGCATCCGCGTCGGCCGCAGGGGCAGACGGCTCCCGACGGATCGACGGTGATGTGGCCGGCGTCGCCGGCGTTGGAGGTCACGCCGCGGACCACCTCGCCGGCGACCGACAGCCCGGTGCCCAGGCCGGTGCCGTAGTACATGAACGCGAAGTCGCGGCTGGCGCCCGGATCGGCGTACCAGAGCTCGGCGACGACCGCGGCCGTCGCGTCCTTCTCCAGCAGTACGGGGAGGCCGGTCGCCTCGGCGAGGGCGCGCCGCAGGGGTACGCGCTGCCAGTTCGGCATCATCGGCGGGTTGAGCACGATGCCGTCGGCGGTGTTGACCGGGCCCGGCGAGGCGATCCCGATGCCGAGGATGCGCGACCGGTCGACCGCGGAGCTCACGATCAGCGCCTCGATGGCGTTCGCCATCTCGTCGATGACCAGGCCGGGGTCGCCGACCGCCGGCGTGCCGGTGCGCGAGTGGTCGCGAACGCCGCCCGACAGGTCGACCAGCACGTACGTCACCGCGGCCGGGTCGATGTGCACGCCGATCGCGAAGCCGCCGCCCGGGTTGAGCTTGACGACGGCGGCCGGCTTCCCCGGTCCGCCGGCCCGGCGACCCTGCTCGTCGACCAGCCCGGCGTCGAGCAGCCGCCGGCAGACGTTGGTCACGGTCATGTTGCTCAATGCGGTGAGAGCCGCCAGCTCCGACCGGGTGATTCCCTCGGGGCGCCGCCGGATCGCATCAAGGACGACCGTCTGGTTGTATTCACCGACTGCGGGAAGGTTCGTCCCCGTTCTGTCCAACGCCGACCCCTCCACGCGACCCGATTGGCCACAGCCCCGATTGGCCACAGCGTAGCTCCGACCCTCCCGCACTCTCAGCGATGCGCGCCCGTCCCGGCGACGGCCGCCGGATTTCCCGGTGCGGGCGCCGCCCCGCGCCGGCGTCATTCCCTTCGACCGCTCCACAACCGGGTGACCGCCGGACGCATAGGTGTTTGCGGGCCGGGTATCCGAACGGCCCCGTCCCCTCCCCGCGGGAGCGATCATGGACGATCCGCCGGCACGAGGCCCACTGGTGAGCAGCCTGACCGCTCTGGCGGCGAGCCCGGAATATCTGGCCACGATCAATGCGCAGTTGGAGACCATCGTCCGGCTGGCCGCCGAGCGGGTCGCCGCCGTCGATTTCGCCTCGATCACCGGGCTGCGCGGCAAGTCGCACGTCACGGTCGCGGTGAGCGACGAACTCATCCGTGCGGTCGACGACGCCCAGCACTCCGAAAGCGCGGGCCCCTGCGTCGAGGCGCTCCACACCGGCCGGGCGGTCGGCGTGCCGGACATCGGCGCCGTCATGCGGTGGCCTGGATTCCACGAGGAGGCACCGCGCCTCGGTCTCGACTCCTCGCTGTCGCTCCCCCTGCACACCGGCAGCGGCGACCCGGTCGCCGTACTCAATCTGTACGCCCGGGACCGTGTCGCGATGGCCCCGCTGATCGCCGCGATCGGTGCCGTGCGGGGAGTGGTGGTCGTGGGTCCCGGCCCGCTGACCGACGAGGGCGGCCGGGAACTGGTCGCGGCGTACGCCGAGGCGCTCTCCGTCCGCGACCGGATCCGGCGCGCGATCGAGGTCATCATGCGCGAGAACCGGTGCGCCGCGGACGACGCCTACGTGAGCCTGTGCATCCGCGCCGCCGACGGCGGCACCGATCTGGCGGTCGCCGCCGCGTCGTTCCTGCCTTCGGAGCCGGCCTGAACCTGTCCGTTCCTTCAACGCAATGCGGCCGGGTGTGACTGCCGGCGCCGTCGAGGTCAGGCCGGTCTTCGCCGGCGCGGTGCGGGCGGCATCCTGTCGGGCGGCCCGCCGCGACCGGTTGCCGACGAGCTCGCCGACGCTACCGGCCGGAGGTGCGCGCCGATGGCGGCCCCGTTGTCCCGTCCGCCTGCGCCGGTGCGGCCCGGCTACTCGGCTTCGCCCATCACGAGTCCTTCGATGGTGTGCTTCTGAACTATCGGTGTGAGGCGATCGACGATGCGGCAGGGCAGGTGGTCACGCGCCTGGGCCGGCAGCGCGGACCAGAACCCGTGGGTGACCGCCATGTCGTGCTTGTCGGCGTTGGTGCCGTCGGCGGCGTCCACCCCCAGCACCAGGACGGGCCGGGCGGTGGACGACCGGTTGGCGGTGCCGCGGTGGATGGTGAGCGCCGAGCGGGCCGAGATGTCGCCGCGGCGGGGATATTTCCGTACGGCCCGGTCGGCGTACCGCTGATAGCGCGACTTCGGCGGGAACATGCCGTGGTCGAAGTCGGGTTCGTCGTCGAACTGGGTGCCCGGGGCGATCTCGAAGGGCCCCATCTCGTCGGTGGTGTCGACGCCGGTCAGATTGAACGCGATTGAGTCGAGCCGGCGCCGGGTGCGGGTGACCTCGGGTATCGGGAAGTCGCGATGCCAGGGCTGGTGGGCCGCGCCGGGGAACGGGATGTCGAAGCCCAGCTCGACGATCTGGTAGCCCGGCCCGAGCACCGCGGTGCTGACCGCGACGACCCAGGGGTGGGTGACCAGGTCGGCGAAGCCGCGCAGCTGTTCGGGGTGGATCTCCACGTAGTAGCGGTTCGGCCCGCGGCCGACGGCGCCGCCGGGACGCTCCTTCGCCTCGGCGAAGGCCGCCTCGATGTCGGCCCGCATGTCGTCGGCCCACGCGGTGCCGAAGGCGCCGGGCAGCGCGGTGATGCCGTCTTCGTAGATGGACGCGCGGGCCTTCTCGCCGGCGTCCGGAGCAACTGAAGTCGTCATGGCTCCATGCTGCGGCCGCACCCGCCGTCCCGCACGAAACGCAGCACGCGACGCAAGCGCGGAACAGAAGCGCGGAAGGGAACCCGAACGTGCACGTTCATCAATGCGTTCTTGAGTCGATCTTCGGCCGCGCCTAGGCTCGTGAGCAGGTGCCGTTGAAACGTTTAAATCCCCGAACGGGCGCCGCTACTCCCCCGATTCCCCGAGGAGACCCGCATGGCCGAACCCGCGATGCCCCCTGCCCACCATCGCCCTGGAGATCTTTTTCAGCCCGGTCGCGCCCACCCCGTACCACCCCCACCCCGTAGTGGGAGGGGCCCAGCATTCCACCCCCGACCGACAACTTTCCGCCGTCGTCCACAGAGCACGACCCGACCCGGCCGCATTCTCCGACAGGCAATCGCCGTACTCCTCGGAGCCGTCACCACCCTGGCCGGAACCGGCTGTCCGGCCCCCGCGGCCCCCGCCGCGCCCCGAGCCCTCGTCAGCGTGCCGGTAAGCCTCGGCAGCGCGCACTGGATCTGGTATCCGGAAGGCGATCCGACCCAGAACGCACCGGCCGCGACACGCTACCTCCGGCGGGACTTCACCGCGCCGGCCGGACCCTACAGCGACGCCCAGCTCGTGCTGACCGGGGACGACGCGATCGACGTATGGCTGAACGGGACCTACCTGGCCGGTTCGCCACGCACCACCGACGCCTGGAAGCAGGCCCGCTACGTCGACCTGGCCGCAGCGCTGAAGACCGGAGCCAACACCCTCGAGGTCGCCGTCCGCAACACCACCGCCGGTCCGGCCGGGCTGCTCGCTCACCTACGGGTGGTCGCGGCCGGCGGCACGGTCGATCTGGTTACCGACGGGGCCTGGCAGGCGGCGAACAGCGTCCCCAAGAGCTGGGTCGGGGCCAAGGACCTGGGGGCGTACGGCAGCGGGCCGTGGGCCGGCAGCGTCGCGGCCCCCGACCCGGGAGCGGCCTCACCGGTCACCGTCGCCGGGCTGACGACCGAACACCAGACCGACCCGATCGGCATCGACGCGGTCAAGCCCCGGTTCGGCTGGCGGCTGGTCTCGAGCGCCACGGACCAGGTCCAGGGTCGCTACGAGGTCGCGGTCGGCAGCACGGCCAACGGCAACGACGTCTGGGACAGCGGCGTCGTCGCGTCCGGGCAGAGCGTGGACGTGCCGTACGGCGGCCCGGCGCTGGCGAGCAACCGCACCTACCACTGGCGGGTCCGGGTCTGGGACGCGCAGGGACGGCCGGGCCCGTGGAGCGCGGCGGCGACCTTCGACACCGGGCTGTTCAACCCGGCGACCGAGTGGCAGGCCGACTTCATCGGGGCCCCGGTGACCGAGAACCTCACCGGCGCCAACTGGATCTGGTATCCCGAGGGCGACCCGGCCACGACCGCCCCGGCGGCGAGCCGCTACTTCCGGCGCACCTTCAATCTCGACACGACGGGCAGGACCGTCCTGGTGGTGACGGGCGACGACACCGCCGACGCCTGGGTCAACGGTACGCAGGTGAGCACGTCCAGAAGGGCAACCGACTCCTGGAAACGGGCGACCACGGTCGACGTGACGGCATATCTGCACACCGGAAGCAACACGATCGCCATCGCGGCCACGAACACCACCGACAGCCCGGCGAGCGTCATCGCGAAACTCGGCGCCGTGGTGACCGACGCCGGTTGGAAGGCGTCCACGACCGCCCCCGCCGGCTGGGAGCAGCCGGGGTTCAACGACACGGCCTGGCCCGCCGCCAAGGTGACCGCCGCGCTGGGCGCCGGCCCGTGGGGAACCCAGGTGACGGTGCCGCATCCCACGCCGTACGTCGGTAAGGGTTTCGACATCGCCAAGCCGGTGCAGAGGGCGAGGCTGTTCGCGACGGCACTGGGCCTGCACGAGACCTACCTCAACGGCCGGACGGTGACCGACGAGCGCCTGGCCCCGGGCTGGACCGACTACACCAAGCGGCTGCAGTACCGCACCTACGACGTGACCGGCGACCTCAACCAGGGCAGCAACACGCTCGGCGCGCTGGTCGGGAACGGCTGGTATTCGGGGAACATCGGCTTCGCCGGGAGCCAGCGCTACGGCACCCAGCCGTGGTATTCGGCCCAGCTCAGCATCGAGTACACCGACGGCACGACGGCCGTGATCAAGACCGACAGCAGCTGGACCACGAAAGCCAGCACGATCGTCGACGACGACCTCTACCAGGGCGAGGACCAGGACGCGCGCATCCAGGGCACCAGCAGTCCGGTGGTAGTGAAGACCGGGCCGAAGCCGAACCTGGTCGCGCAGGTCGACCCGGGCGTGACGGTCCAGCAGGAGTTCCCGCCCAAGTCCATCACCCAGCCCAAGCCCGGCACCTGGATCGCCGATCTGGGGCAGAACTTCGCCGGCTGGGACCGCATCACGGCAACCGGCACGAAGGGCACGAAGATCACGCTCCGGCACGGTGAGATCCTCAACGCCGACGGCACTCTCTACACGGCCAACCTGCGAGCGGCCCAGGCCACCGACACCTTCACCCTCGCGGGAACCGGGCAGCCGGAAACCTTCGAACCACACTTCACCGTCCACGGCTACCGCTACGTCGAGATCACCGGCGCCCGGCCCGACCAGATCACGGGCGAGGCGGCCTGGACCGGCGGCGCTCCGACCGGCACCTTCACGACCAGCGACGCGATGGTCAACCAGCTCGAGAGCAACATCCTCTGGGGCGCCCGCTCCAACATGCTCTCGATCCCCACCGACTGCCCGCAGCGCGACGAGCGCCTCGGCTGGACCGGCGACATCGCGGCCTTCAGCGCCACGTCGACGTTCAACTTCGACACCCACGGGCTGCTGGCCAAGTTCGTCGACGACCTGGTCGACGCGCAGGACAGCAACGGCGCGTTCCCCGACGTGGCGCCCAAGGTGATCGACGGCGAGGGCAAGGCGGGCTGGGCCGACGCGGGCATCATCGTGCCCTACAACATCTGGCAGCGTTACGGCGATCTGACCGTGGTCGACAAGCATTTCGACGCCATGAAGCGCTACGTCGACTACCTCAAGTCGACCGCCGGCAGCGACCTGGTCCGCAACCAGGACACCTTCGGCGACTGGCTCAACGTCGACGATCCGACGCCCAACGACGTGACCAGCACGGCGTACTTCGCCTGGTCGGCCCGCCTGCTGTCGCGGATGGCCGCGGCGACCGGCCGGACGGCTGATGCTCAGACCTATGGCACGCTGGCCGATCAGGTCACCAGCGCGTTCGACAGTCATTTCCTCAGCGGGTTGAACAGTCAGACCGGCTACGTGCTGGCCCTCGCGTTCGGGCTCGTCCCGGCCGACCAGGTCCAGGCCACCGCCGACAAGCTGGCGGCCAAGGTCGACAGCCGCAACGACCACCTCTCGGTCGGCTTCATGGGCGTCGAGAACCTGCTGCCGGTCCTCGCCGACCACGGCCACGCCGACACCGCGTACAAGATCCTCCAGCAGCCGGACTACCCCGGCTGGGGCTACATGATCTCGCGCGGCGCGACCACGATCTGGGAGCGCTGGGACGGCATCAAGACCGACGGCACGCTCGAGGACCCGGGCATGAACTCGTTCAACCACTACGGGCTCGGCTCGGTCGGCGACTGGCTCTACCGCACGGTCGGCGGGCTCGCGCCGGCCACACCCGGCTACCGCCAGATGCTCATCGCTCCGAAACCCGGTGGGTCACTCACGGCCGCGACGGCGTCGCTCACCACGGCGTACGGCGTGAGCAGCTCCGTCTGGAGCCGGACCGGAACGTCGTTGACCCTGAAGGTGAGCGTCCCGCCGAACGCCACCGCGATCGTACGGATGCCGGCGTCGTCGGCAGCGGCGGTGACCGCACCGCCCGAGGCCGTGCCGCAGGGTTTTGACGGCGGTGCGGCCGTCTTCGCGGTCGGCTCGGGCAGCTACACCTTCACCGCGAGTTAGAACCAGAGGGTAAAACGGAGACGGCCGGCCACCCCGGGAGATCACGTTTGCACGGATCTCGACCGCGGGCAGGCCGGCCGCCACCACGCCCGGCCGCTCGCGCGGAGCTGCCGGGCCGATCGATCAGAGCGGGCGGATGTTCTCCGCCTGAAGCCCCTTGGCGCCCTGGGTGACGTCGAACTCCACCCGCTGGTTCTCCTCGAGGCTGCGGAAGCCCGAGGAAGCGATCGCCGAGTAGTGCGCGAAGACGTCGGCGCCGCCGCCGTCCTGCGTGATGAAGCCGAAACCCTTGTCGCCGTTGAACCACTTAACGGTGCCGGTAACCATGACCTTCTCCTTGCGGACTGTGAGGAGCCACACCGTGTGGCGCCTCGCGTCACTGCATTGATCGCCTCGGAAGATCCGAAAACCGACGAAAAAGACGCCTGCGGGCCGAGATGCCCATCAGGCGTCGAGAACGTCTAAGGAATCAAAACTGCAACCGGGCAACCGTAGCACGGCGGCGGGCCGGACACGCCCGCCGCGACGCACAGTCATCCGGCGCGGTTCATCCGGCGCGGGTCGCCCGCAGCGGCTCGCCGACCTCGTGCAGGTGACGAAGCGCCTGCCGGTAGGACTCGATCAGCCCGGTCTGCGCGTAGGACACCCCGATCTCCTTGCAGTACTGCTCCACGACCGGCTGCGCCCGCCGCAGGTTGGGGCTGGGCATGCCCGGGAAGAGGTGGTGCTCGATCTGGTAGTTGAGGCCACCGAGGGCGATGTCGATCACCCGGCCGCCACGCACGTTCCGGGAGGTCAGCACCTGCTTACGCAGATAGTCCTCGTCGCCCGCCGGGTGCGGCATCCCCTTGTGGTTGGGCGCGAACGTCATGCCCAGATAGACGCCGAACAGGGCCTGGTGGACCAGGATGAAGGCGACCGCCTGCACCGGTGACAGCACCAGGAACAGCGCCGAGAGGTACGCGACGGCGTGCACGGCGAGCAGCACGGCCTCGAGCTTCGGGCGCTTGACCACGCCGTTGCGCAACGCCTTGACGCTGGACACCTTCAGGTCGACGCCGAGCAGCGTCAGCAGCGGGAAGAACAGCCCGGCCTGGTGGCGGGTGACGAAACCGGCCAGGCCCCGCCGGCCGAGCGCCGACTCGGTGGCCCAGATCAGCACCTCGGGCGCCACGTCCGGATCGAGATCGTCGTGGTTCGGGTTGTTGTGGTGCCGGGTGTGCTTGTCCATCCACCACCCGTAGCTCATGCCGATGCCGAGGTTGCCGGCCAGCCGGCCGGCGATCTCGCTCGGCCGCTTGGTGCGGAACACCTGGCGGTGCGCCAGGTCGTGGGCGACCAGCGCCAGCTGAGCGAACGCCACCGCCAGCAGCACCGCCACGGCCAGCGTCCACCAGGACGACCCGATCAGGAAGAAGGCCGTCCAGCCGCCCGCCACCAGCAACCCGACCGCGGTCAGGCGGGCGGCGTAGTAGGCCGGTTGGCGCCGCAGCAGGCCGAGCGCGTTGACCCGCCGGTTCAATTCGGCGAAGTCACTGCCGGCGACCGCGGTTCGTTCGACTGTTGATGCCGTCATGCCCCTCAGTCTTCGCCGCCGGGCCCGGCGCGTCAGGAGTGCGGGAGCCCACCGGCGTTGGGGTGCCAGCACCCTTGCGGCGTGATTGCCCGGGCGTTTGCGGGGATGATGGTGGGTATGACGCCGCGGCAGTGGATCCGCACCGGTCTCCGAGCGACCGTGTCCAGCTTCTTCGCGGCCGGGCTGGCGACGTTGAACGCACCGGTGCTCGCGCTCTGGCTCGTCGGGCTGGTGCTCAGCCCGGTACCGGTGCTCGGCACCGACCTGCTCGCGGTCACCACCACCGTCGTCCGCTGGCGCGCCGACCTCGAGAGGCGGCTCGCCGCGCGGGCCGGCGTCATGATCCGCCGACCGTACCCTCCGGAGCCGGACCGCGCCGATCTGGGCACCCGTCGCTGGCTGCGCTGGATCATCACCGATCCGGCCACCTGGCGGGACATGGCCTGGCTGCTGCCGGGTGGGCTGATCGGGGCGGCACTCGGGGCGATCGCCGTCGCGATTCCCCTGTACGGCCTGGTCGGCACCGTCCTGCTGCCGCTCTGGCTGTTCCTGGGCGACGTGTGGTTCGGCTACGCCCTGTTCTGGCCGACCGCGAACGTCGGCGAGGCCTGGCTGGCGCTGCCCCAGGGGCTGGTGATCCTCGTGGCCGGGCTGATCGTGGCCCCGCTGCTGCGCGCGACCGACGTCCGGTTCGCCCGCCTGTTCCTGGCCCCGACCGAGGCCGCCGAGCTGCGCCTGCGGGTGGCCCATCTGACCACGACCAGGGCCGACGCGATCGACGCGCAGGCGGCCGAGCTGCGCCGCATCGAGCGTGACCTGCACGACGGCGCGCAGGCGCGGATGGTGTCGGTGGGCATGACGATCGGGCTCGCCGAGCGACTCGTCCACCGCGATCCGGTGGCCGCGCTCAAGCTGCTCGCCGAGGCCCGGGCGTCCAGCACCGCCGCCCTGGTCGAGCTGCGGCACCTGGTCCGTGGGATCCACCCGCCGGTGCTCGCCGAACGGGGCCTGGAGGGTGCCGTACGCGCGCTCGCGCTCAGCCTGCCCGTGCGCGCCGAGGTGACGTCCAACCTGCCCGGGCGCCTCGACACCCCGCTCGAGTCGGCGGTCTACTTCGCCGTGGCCGAGGCGCTGGCCAACATGGGCCGGCACAGCCGTGCCCGGTCGGCCTGGGTGACCATCCGCCTGTGGGAGGGCGTCCTGGTGGTCCGGGTCGGTGACGACGGGGTCGGCGGGGCCGACCCGGCGCGGGGCACCGGGCTGGCCGGCATCGAGCGCCGGCTGAACGCCTTCGATGGGACCATGGCCGTGTCCTCACCGCGGGGCGGCCCCACCGTCGTGACCATGGAGTTACCGTGCGCGTTGTCATCGCCGAAGACCTGACGCTGCTGCGCGACGGCCTCACCCGGCTCCTGGAGGCGTTCGGCTTCGAGGTGGTCGAGGCGGTGGACAACGGTCCCGCGCTGTTGCCGGCGCTTCTCGGCCACCGGCCCGACGTGGCCATCATCGACGTGCGGCTGCCGCCCACCCACACCGACGAGGGGTTGAAGGCGGCCATCGCGGCCCGCGCGGCGATCCCGGGTCTGCCGGTGCTGGTGCTCTCCCAGCACGTCGAACCGCTGTACGCCCACGAACTGCTCACCGACAGCTACGGCGGCATCGGCTACCTGCTCAAGGAGCGGGTGTCCGACGTCGAGGAGTTCGTCCAGGCGGTCGAGCGGGTGGCGGCCGGCGGTACGGCGTTCGACCCCGAGGTCGTCACGAAGCTCCTGGCCCGGCGGGAACCGCTCGCCGTGCTGACCCCGCGCGAGCGCGACGTGCTCGGGCACATCGCCGAGGGCCGTTCCAACGCGGCGATCGCGTCCCGGTTGTTCATCACCGAGAAGGTCGTCAGCAAGTACATCAACAACATCTTCAGCAAGCTCGGCATGCCGCCGTCGGAGGACAACAACCGGCGGGTGCTGGCCGTACTGATGTACCTCGACGGTTGATCGCCACCGGGCGCGTACCGTGGGTCCCGTCCCGTCCACGTGAGGAGCAACGTGCCGTTAACCCCAGCCGACATTCACAATGTGGCGTTCGGAAAGGCCACGATCGGTAAGCGCGGTTACGACGAGGAGCAGGTCGACGCCCTCCTCGACGAGGTCTCCATGGAGATGATCGGTCTCCTGGAGGAGAACGCCGAGCTGGAGCGCCGGACCGTTCCGGGCGGCAGCGGAGCGGCCGAAGCGGCCGAGGCGGAGCAACTGTCCGCCGTCACCGCCCTCACCGCTCTCACCGCCGAGCTCGACCGGGCCCGGCAGGCGTGCGAACGCGCCGAGCAGCGAGCCGACGGCCTGCGCCGCGAGCTCGGCCGGGCCCGCACGGCTCCGGTCGCCGCGCCCCCGGTGATTCCGCCCGAGAGCGTCGGCCGCGTCCTGGCGATGGCGCAGCACACGGCCGACCAGCACCTCACCGACGCCCGCCGGGAGTCGGAGGCGCTGCTCACCGACGCGGAGGAGCGGTCCGGGCAGATGGTCCGCAAGGCGCGCGAGGAGGCGGGTGGCATCGAACGGGACGCCCGGCTCCGGCACGAGGAAGCGGAGGCCGACCTCGAGACCCGGCACGCCGGCGCCCTGCGCGACATCGGCGAGATGTCGACCTTCGCCGAGGGCTACCGCACCGCCCTGCTCGACCAGATCAGCCGGCAGCAGCACCGTCTCGACGACGCACCGCAGCCCTGACCGGGCCGCCGATCACCGGGCCGATCACCGGCCCACTCCGTCGCCGCGGGATTCGATCGCCTTGATCGTGTTCCGCAACGCCTTGTGCAGGCCGCCCTTGGCAACGCTGCCGAGCAGCGCGCCGACCAGGCGGCCCTTCAGGTTCCTGCCCTCGCGCACCACGACCACGTCGAGCAGCGTCGTACCGTCCGGCCGCGGGGTCATCGCATAGGTGTGGCCCGACCGGCCGCCCCACAGGTTGGAGTCGGTCGTCGTCATGACCACCCGGCGCGGGTCGGACCAGTCGTAGCGCAGCCGTTCCCAGACCCCGCTCGCACCCTCGGTGACGTCGGCGTAGTTCTCGCCCCGGCCGTGCACGCGCAGGTAGTCGTCCGCGCTGTTGCCGAACAACTCCTGCCGGCCCGGCCCGAAGTCGGTGAGCGCGGCCACGATCTGTTCGGGGGTGGCTCGGACGGTCTCGGTGAAGTGCAGGGTCGACATGGCCGTACTCCTTGATCGATGTTCTTTTGCTGATCACAGGCTGCCGCAACCGGGACCCCGGCGAACCCGGGCAAGTCCCTGGTCCGTCACCCGGGCGGACCAGGCGGCGCGGACTAGGGTCTGTCCGGTGGACCAGCTGGACCGGATCGCCGCCGACGTCCTCGGCATCACCCTGCGGCCCGCGCAGCGCCGGGCCCTCACCGCGCTGACCACGACCGGCGACACCCTCGCGGTGCTGCCGACCGGCAGCGGGAAGACCGCGATCTATCAGGTCGGCGGCCTCGCGCTGGGCGGCCTGACCGTGGTCGTGTCGCCGCTGATCGCCCTGCAGCGCGACCAGTTGCGGGCGATGACCGCACGCGGGTCGGTGCGGGCGGTGATGCTCAACTCGTCGCAGCACCACGCCGACCGGGCGTCGGCGCTGGAGGCGCTCGGCCGGGGCGAGGTCGACTTCGTCATGCTCGGGCCGGAGCAGCTGGCCAACGCCGAGACGCTGGCCGCGATCCAGGGCAGCCCGCGGCGCATCACGTTGGTCACGGTCGACGAGGCGCACCTGGTCAGCGAGTGGGGCCACGACTTCCGGCCCGAATATCTGCGGCTGGCCGACGTGGTCGAGACGGCCGGTCGCCCGCCGGTGCTGGCGCTGACCGCGACCGCCGCTCCGCCGGTGCAGGCCGACATCACCCGCCAGCTGCGCATGCGCGACCCGCAGGTGATCGTGGCCGACTTCGACCGGCCCAACATCTCGCTCGCCGTGCGCCGGGCGCGGCACGACCTGCCGGAGGACCGGGCGGTCGACGACCGTACGGTCGAGGTCGTCCTCGCCCACGACGGCCCGGCCCTGGTCTATGCGCTGAGCCACGCGCGCTGCGAGAGCCTGGCCGCACGCTTGCGGCTCGACGCGTACCGGGCCGAGCCCTATCACGCCGGGCTGCCCGCGGCGCGGCGGGGCGAGGTGCAGGACGCGTTCTTCGCCGGGCGACTCGACGTGGTGGTGGCGACCAGCGCGTTCGGGATGGGCATCGACAAGCCGGACGTGCGTACGGTCGTGCACGCCGGGGTGCCGGGCAGCCTGGACGAGTACTACCAGGAGATCGGCCGGGCCGGGCGCGACGGCAAGCCGGCGAGCGCGGTGCTGGTCTACGACCCGCGGACGGTACGCATCCCGCGCCTGCTCGCGGCCCGCTCGAAGATGGGCGACGCGCCCGTGCACGCGGTGATCGACGCGATCGAGGCGGCGACCGGCCGGATCACCGTCAAGCAGCTGGCCGAGACGAGCAAGGTGAGCCGGGCCGCGGTGTCCCGGGTCGTCGACGAACTGCTCGAACTCGGCCTGGTCAAGCCGGACGGCAACGACGCGATCCTGGCCGCGCCGATGGGCGACGCGTTCCGCCGCGTGACGGCGGCCGGCAGCCGACGGCAGGCGATCCTCCGCTCGCGGATCGAGGCGGCCCGCGGCTACGCCGAGACGGTCCACTGCCGGCGGGCCGAGCTGCTGGGCTACTTCGGCGAGCAGTACGACCCGCCGTGCGGCTCCTGCGACAACGACCAGCACGCATCCGCCGCCCCGACGTTCGCTGAACGGCCGCCGTCGTCCGGGCTTCGCGTGCGGCACAGGCTGTGGGGGCTGGGCACGCTGCTGAGCCGGGACGACCACGAGCTGGTGATCGCGTTCGACTCGGTCGGCTACCGCCACCTCACCGCGGCCTCGCTGACCAACGGGCTGCTCACGCCGGAAGCCTCGTGAGGTCCGTTTCCCGCTGCGTCTTCCCGCCGCGTCAGAACTTCTTCCAGTACCCCTCGGAGATGACCTCCACGGTGCCGTCGACCACCTTGATGGCGGTCTCGTCGTCGATCGCGTAGGCCGGACCGGCTATCTCGGCCGCCCATTTCTCCGCCTCGGCCATCGTGTTCTCCGGCTCCATCCCGAGGTGGGGGAAGATCGAGAAGTCGACGACCCCCAGCGTCCGGTCGCCGTCGGTGGGCGACTCCCACTCGACGAACGCCTCCCCGACGCGCGGGGTCATCACCATGCTTCCGGCGCTCAGGCCCACCCACACCTGGTCGCTCAGCGACGGCAGCAGATCGGCCAGCCCGGACTCTCGCATCCAGTGGCTCAGATACGTCGCGGCGCCGCCCGCGACCAGCAGGACGTCGGCCTCGCGAACCCAGGAGACCCAGCGTTCCCTGTCGATGCTGGGCAGCGCGGTGAGCTCCAGTACGCCCACCGACTTCCACCCCAGGTCACACATGGGCAGGGGACTCCGCCCGGCGATGAAGCGCCATGTCCCCTGAGGCGTGACCATCGGATGCCCGTACTGCGCGGTGGGGACGGCGAGGGCGCCGGACTCGGCGATCGGCTTGCCCAGCAGCTCGACCAGCGCGTGGCGGATGCTCTCGTTCTTGACACCGGCCGAAGTGAGAAGAAGCCTCACCATTTCTCCAAACCGCTTGCAGACTGAAACTGGTCGGCCGACGGTAACACGACCGATGCCGAACTACCATCAGGTCCGATGACTGACGTACAACCCCCGGTGCACCGGTCCGGATGCCCGATCAATCTGGCGATCGAGGTGCTCGGCGACCGGTGGTCGCTGGTGGTGCTGCGCGACGTGATGTTCGGCGACCGGCACTACTTCCGCGAGCTGCTGACCGGTTCGCAGGAGGGGATCGCCTCCAACATCCTCGCCGACCGGCTCCGGCGGCTGGTCGCCAACGGGCTGTTGTGGCGCGCGGACGACGCGACCCACCGGCAGAAGATCCGCTACAGCCTCACCGAGGCCGGCGTCCAGCTCGTGCCGGTGATGGCGGCGCTGGGAACATGGGGGCGCCGGCACATGCCGGCGAGCCACGAGCTTTCCGTACGCGCGGAGCTGCTCGAGCGGGGCGGTTCCGAGCTGTGGGACCGGTTCATGGACGAACTGCGCGAACAGCACCTCGGCATCCCCCGCCCGCCCGGAACGCCGTCGGTCTTCGCTGAACTGCAGGCGGCCTACCTGGCCGCGGTCGAGAAGGTCTGACCGGGGGCCAGCAGGGCGCGGGCGGCCTCGGCGCCGTCGTCCTCGGTCAGGCCCGCACGGACGCGCGGTCGAGACCGTGCGCAGCGACCAGGAGCTGTTCGCCCAGGCCTGCACCGCCGAGCGGGCGGATGTTGGTCAGCGGGGTCCGCAACTCGTGGGCGACGTCGCTGACCAGCGCCCGATGCTGGGCCTCGGCCCGGTCGTGGCGCTCGGTCGAGTCGTTGAGAGCCCGGGCCAGGCGGCCGATCTCGTCCCGCGGGGAGCGGGTGGACACCGCCGCCGGGACGTTGCCGTCGGCCGCCGAGGTGAGGGCCCGCAGCGGGTGCACCAGGCGGCGCCCGGCGACGATCGTGGCGATGACCGCGGCGAGCAGGATCGCGCCGGTCACCGCGACGATCCGGATCACGTTGCCGGACGAGAGCGTGAACCGGGTCTGGTCGCCGTCCTCGGTGGCCCGGGCGGTCAGCATCAGCACCAGCAGGTCCGATTCCTGGCGCAGCGTGCGGCACACCAGCAGGCCGTTCATGCCGGGCATCAGCACGTCGAGCACGAGCAAGGTCGGGCCTCAGGCGGCGGGCCGCGTCGAGCGCCGCCGGCCCGTCGTGCACCACATGAGCCTCGTGACCGTCGGCGGCCAGGTAGCGGCGTACCACCTCGGCCTGCCGCGGGTCGTCGTCGGCGACCAGCACGTGCGCGCACATGGCCGCCATCGTAGGTGCGCCCCGCGCGGGACCGGCCGGCTTCCCGGCGGAAGAACATGTCGGGTTCTGCGCGGGTGACGGCACGGTGACTCACTGAAGGCGAGCCTTGTCCGTGTCGGTAAGCGAAGGAGCATCGTGATGAGCAACAACTTCGATCCCAACATCCCGCCCACCGGACCGGGCTCCCCGTCCATCGAGGGCCGGTTCACCACCGTCAAGATTGCCGAGCAGCCCGCGCTGGGCCGGTCCAACCTGGTGATCAACGGTGCCCGGCCGTTCGACATCGAGGTCGCCTGGCACTTCGCGGGCAACCTGACGCCGCTGTGGCTGACCGCGCTCTCGGTGGACACCAGGGAATGGGTCGTCACCGCGTACGCCAACCCCCGGGGCCCGGGCAACGGCCTTACCCTGGGCAGCGTGAACGTCCCGATCGGCGGGCCGCCGTTCAGCGACCCGCAGCCCTACACCGCCAAGATCACCGTACCGGCGAACACGCTGCCGGAGGAGGACCCCGGCAACCCGAACAACTCGGGCGTGTATCAACTCACCGTGACCGCGTTCCTCGACTCGGACCTCGGACCGGTCGGTTTCGACATGATGGGCGTCGCCGACTTCCCGCTGGTCAAGGTGGAGAGCCCGGCCTGACGGCCGGTCCGCGCGGGCCGAGGGGTCCGGGCAGGTTACGCCGTGTCGACGTCGTCGATGACGATGCCACCCATCGAGCCGATGTGGCTGGCTCCGAGTTCGCCGGCGTCGATGACGACGATCTTCGGCCGGGACTTGCCGAGCACGACCCGGCGCCCGCACTGATCGTCCGTGCAGACGAACAGCGCCTCGGCGGCGTTCTCCCCCTCGCAGACCATCCGGTGCACATTCATGATCGACCCCTTTCGGCTGCCGGGTCTCTCCAATGTTGCACGGCAGTGAACAATGCACGAAAGTCGGCGACCCGAGGCCGGCGCTCAGGTCGCTGCCAGCAGCGCCCCGAGGGCGGAGGCCTGGGTGCGCCAGTCGCGCGCGTTCGGGTACGCCGTGGAGGTGGCGCCCGCCCACCGCTCCCCGAGACGGTTCAAGGAGTCCCGGTCGGCGTTCCACACGCTGTCCGCCTGCGTACGCGCGTACGTCCGGTAGCTCGCCTGCCCGGTCACGTCGGCCAGGTCCATCAGGTAACGCATGAAGATGCCCTTGAACTCCTTGCCGTTGTCGTCGCAGGTGCGGTCGGCGGCGTCGCACGACTCGGTGAGGATGCCGTTCTTCGTCAGCGTGCCGCTGGTCATCGCGGCGTCGGCCAGCCGCCGGGCGGTGGCCAGCACCGCGGCGTTGCCGGTGGCCCGGTAGACCTCGACCCCGGCCCCGATCGCAAGGCCCTGGTTGTAGGTGTAGACCGTGCCGCCGTTGTTGGCGCAGCCGCCGGTCAGGCCGTCGTTGACCAGGCCGGACGAGTTGATCAGGCCGCTGGCGGTGAACCAGTTCCAGCCGGTCACGGCCCGGTTGAGCCAGGTCGTGTCGCCGGCGATCCGGTTGTGCAGGCCGGCCGCGAGCCGCACGTACAGGCCGATCGTCACCGCGTTCTTGTAGGTCCGCTCCCGGTCCCACCAGACCCCGCCCCCGCAGGTCGAGGTGTCCCAGAACCCGCTGACATAGTTGGCGATCACGGTCGCCTCGCTGAGGTAGCGGCTGTCGTGGGTCAGGTCGTACGCCTGCACCCAGGCCAGCCCCCACCAGGCCGCATCGTCCACCGCCCGGCTGATGAAGTCGCCCTCGATGGGGTCGCTGCTCTTCTGACCCGCCGGGAAGGCCGCCTTGTTGACCGTGAAGCTGCGGTCGACCACCCACAGATAGTCGGTGCGGCCGCTGCGCTTCATCCAGGCCATCAGGGCGGTCAGCGCGTCGGCCGAGTTCCACCAGCTCGAGAGCCACCACGCGGTGTCCGGCTGGTAGGCCCACATCAAAGCGTCGGCGGCCGCCGCGGCCCGGTCGTTCGCCGGCCGCGCCCAGGCCGTACAGGAACCGTTGTTGCCGGTGACCGCCCGGCCGCAGGCGCGCAGCGCCGCGCCGTAGAGCAGGGCCTTGGGGTCTCGCGAAGCGAACAGGGCGGTGCGGGTGCCGGTGGCCCCGCCCGGCGTGCTGACCCGGCCGAGCGAGGAACCGCCGGACCAGGTGGCGCCCTCGTCCCAGGACCGGTCGAGCCAGACCTCGTCGCCCGCCGCGCCGCCGGCGATCGTCGCCCACGCCATGCCGCGCGAGTCCGTGTGCAGCGCGATCGTGCGGCCGCTGAGCGTGGCCGGGCCGACCGGCTGCGCATCGCCGGCGTTGCCGGAGGTGCCGTCGCAGACCACGTCGCAGGCCTGCAGGTGGACCCAGTCGGTGCACTGCACGCCGGCCGCGTCGCCGCAGGACCGGACCATGCCGCGGCGGTGGTGGGAGGGGTCGGCGAGGTTGTACATGAGCGTGCGGGTGCCGGTCCACGTGCCCGGGATCGCGGCCTGGCCGAGCAGGCCGTCCCAGGTGGCACCGCCGTCGAAGGTGCGGTCGAGCCACACCGAGTCGCCGGCCGCGCCGTTGTCGATGCTGCCCCAGGCCATCGCGTCGGCGTCGGAGAGGTGCAGCGAGATCTTGCGGCCGTTCTGGACGCGGTCGGCGACCGGGAAGGTGTCCTGGCGGCTCAGCGACGGGTCGCGGGTGTCGCAGAAGACCGAGCAGACGGTGGTGGTGGCGTCGTCGGCTGCCTGCGGGGTGGAGAGCAGCGCGGCGACGAGAGCGACGACGACGAGTGCGGCACGCTTCATGACCTCAACGTATAGGCGTACGTAAATGCCTTCGGCAAGGAATGTTGCCCGATCGGCCCCGGGGTCGGCCCTTTGACGACGGGGTGCCGCTCGCGGCACCCCGTCGTCCGCCTCTGCTCAGTCGGCCGCTCTGCTCAGTCGGCACTTTGCTCGGTTGGCGCCTTTGCTCGGTTGGCGCCTTTGCTCAGGTGGCGTCGGCGAGGGCGGCGATCGCCGCGGCGGCCTTGAAGTACTTGTTGCGGCCCAGCTCGCCGATGGTCCTGATGCCGAGCGCCTGGCGGATGAGCTGCCCGCCGCTCTCGCTCACACCGGCCAGCGCCTCCACCGGGGCGTCCGCGATCTCGGCCAGCGACTTGTCCTGCCAGGACTTGTCGACGATCGACGTCAGGTCCACGATGCCTGCCATATTTTCCTCCCGAAAATCCACAATGGATCAACCTTGTCGGTTGCGGAGCCTAGCGGATCTTGGTTTACGGCTTGTGGACGGTGATGGCCACCTTGGCGTCGGGGTGCTGGACGCTGTGGCAGGTGTACGTGCCCGGCTTGTCGAAGGCGAGGATCTGCGTCTCGCCCTTGTCGAGGCGGGTGTTGTCGCCGTTGCCGCCCGGGTCGGGGTCGCAGAGGATGCCGTGGGCGGCCCCCGACTTGTTCACCACGGTGAAGTTGGCCGTCGCCGCGACCTCGAGCTCGGCCGGCGAGAAGGCGTAGCCGTCCTCGATCGTCAGGGTCGGCTCGGGCTTGCCGCAGCCGCTGTCCCCCGACACCGTCACGTGCATCTCGGCGTCGCCGGCCGAGACCGTGAACCTACCCTTCTCCGGGAACTGGACGACCTGCCGCTCCTTCTTGCCGAGCACGCTGGTGACCAGCCCGGCGTCCGGTTCCGCGGTCAGCTTGTGTACCTCGTCCGACTTGTTGTTGACGAAGATGAAGGCGCCGCGCTGCAGCGACAGATTCGCCGGGCTGATCGAGCCGTCCGCGCCGATCGTCACCTTGCTGGCCTTGGTGCAGTCCGCTCCCCCGGTCTCACCGCCCGCCGGCTGCTGGGTGGCCGACCCGCCGCCGCCGTTGTCTCCGGCGGCCCGGGGCGCCGCCGGAGCGGTCGGCGCACACGCCGTAAGCGTCAGAACTGCCATCACAAGGCCTGCTGCCTGCCGTCGCACTACGAATTCCTCCCCAGGGCCGGGCCGGCCGGGCGATCCCGGCCGCCCTGCACTACGGCCCCGCCCGGCGAGGGGTTCAAACCGCGACCGCGCCGAGGTGACCGCGGGCGAGGACGATCAACCGGTAGAGCGCTAGTCGGCCACGTCCTTGGTCAGGAAGTTGGCCCACGCGGCGCCCAGCAGCACCACCAGGTAGACCAGCTGGATGCCGGCCCCGCGCTCGATGTCGCGCCACAGCACGGGCTCCCGGAAGAAGTCGATCCAGGCCAGCCAGTAGCGGGTCGGCAGGTACGGGCGGACCGCCGCCGCCGCGTCGAGCGTGACCAGGACCTGGCTGGTCACCAGCACGGCCAGCGCACCCATCGCCGCGCCCAGGGCCGAATCGGTCACCGTCGACAGGAACAGGGCGATCGCCGCCACGCTCAGCATCGAGACGACGATGTAGGCGACCGTGCCCAGCAGCCGCAGCACCAGCCCGAACGGCGTGATCGTCACCCCGGACAGGGACGTCACGTCGGCCGGCAGGGCCACGCCGGCCGACGTCGTGCTCACGCCGAACAGGAGCGAGCCGGTGATGTAGGCCGTCACCAGGACGGCCAGGATCGCGAACAGCACGAACGTGACCAGCGACAACAGCTTGGCGATCACTAGGCGGGTGCGGGACACCGGGCGGATCAGCAGGTAGCGCAGCGTGCCCGCGGACGCCTCGCCGGCCACCGCGTCGCCGGCCAGCACCGCCACCGACACCGGCAGGAAGACCGGCAGGACCAGGGCCATCGCGGCGGCCGGGTAGAGAGCGCCGTTGCTCAGCACCGCGGACAGGAACGCGCCGCCCTGGCCGGGCGGGGGCGGGATCTTCGTGGTGGCCAGAAAGATCGCCACGATCAGGGGCAGCGCGCAGAGCAGGCCGGTGATGACGTACGTGCGCGGGCGCCGGAACAGTTTCGCCAGCTCGACCCGGATCATGAAACCCGGTCCGAGCTGGTCGTGGTCGCGTCCAGTACGACGTCTTCGAGCGTGCGGTGCTGAGTCGAGATGCCGGTGACGGTGATGCCGGCCTCGACGAGTAAAGCGTTCAATGCCCCCGCGTCCTCATGTCGCACAACGACCGAATCACCCGAAATGCTCGAAACTCGCCCGTCCAGCAGAGCCACCGCGCGAGACGGCGTCGGCGTCGTCACGACGACGTGCCCGGTCGGAGCCCGCAAGGCCGACAGCTCGTCCTGCACCACGAGCTGTCCCCGGTCCATCACCCCGACCCGGGTGCACAGAGCGTCGATCTCGCCGAGCAGATGGCTCGACAGGAAGACCGTCGTGCCCTCGGCGTTCAGCGACGCCAGAAGCTCCCGGATCTCGCGGATCCCGCGCGGGTCGAGCCCGTTCGTCGGCTCGTCGAGGATCAGCAGCCGCGGCTTGCGCAGCAGGGCCCCGGCCAGCCCGAGCCGCTGCCGCATCCCCAGCGAGTAGGCCTTCACCGGACGACGGTCGATCCCGGCGAGACCCACCCGCTCCAGCGCCTCGCCCACCCTTTGGCGCCGATCCCGGCGCCGGCTGCCGGGTCCGGCCGCGTCGAACAGCGCCAGGTTCGTGCGTCCACTCAGATTTCCGTACGCGCCGGGACCCTCGACCAGCGCACCGATGTCCGGCAGCACTTCCCGTACGCGGCGGGGCACCGGCCGCCCCATCACCTCGATCTCGCCCTTGGTCGCGAAGACCAGGCCGAGCAGCATCCGGACCAGCGTCGTCTTGCCGGAGCCGTTGGGCCCGAGCAGCCCGTAGCGGTCGCCCTCGCGCACGTCGAGCCCGACCCCGTCCACCGCGACCGTGTGCCCGTAGCGCTTGGTCAGGTCGTGCGTGGTGATCATCGGCCGCGCTCCGCCAGGCTGCCGGCGACCCGCTGCATGAGTGGCGCCCCGACCAGACCGGCGACCAGGTACACCCGGTTGCCCACGCGGACCGCGAGCACGCTCAGCAACCCGGTCGTGATCAGGGACGCCTCGGCGTCGCCGGGCACGGTCACCTCCTGGCCGTACGTCTGGATCTGCTGGAACGCCTGCCCGCCGAACCGTCCGGGAAGACCGATCACGACGATCGACGCGAGGCCCGTCCCGTACACCGCGACCGCCGAGAGACCCGCGACCGAGTCGCGGCGCGGAAGCCCGGCCAGGCCGGCCGGCAGGAAGGCCGGCCGGCGCCGGTTGATCGCGCTGATGATGTCGGGCGCCTCGGTGACCGTGTAGCCGATGCCGGGCCGCGGCGCCGGCGGGGTCAGCACGGCCGCGGCCGGCGCGCTGAAGTGGATCTCGAGGAAGCGGGTGACGAACACCGGCCGCGTGCCGCCCTTCGCCGTGACCTCGGCCTGCAGCGGCAGCCCGTGCGCCGGGTCGGCCCAGATGTCGACGTGCGCGACCGTCGTGTCGGGGCCGGCCGGCACCAGCCGCAGCCCGGCCGCGTCGACGCCGGCGATCCGCCTGGCCGGCAGCGGCTCGACCCGGTCGGCGGTCGCGATCGACAGCACCCGCCGCGCCAGCTCGGGCGGTGTCAGGTCGGCCGCGCGGGGCAGGCGTACGGGCTGGTCGCCGACGATGCGGGTCAGCTGGTTGTCGCCGAAGTCCCAGGTGAACTGGGCCTCCGGGGTCTGGTAGAGGTCGTGCTCGGTGCCGTCGCCGAGCACGTCGACCCGCCAGCGGTCGGGGGCCGCGTACCAGGTGCGCATCTCGGTGGTGCCGCTGACCAGGGCCGTGACCTGCGACAGGTTGGGCAGCGCGGGGAGGGGCAGGAGACCGGTGCTCTGCGCGTACCCCTGGAAAGCCTGACCCCCGGAGGCCGCGACGCGGGCGCGGAGCGTGCCCACATCGATGCCGGCCGCCCGGACCGGCCAGCGGCCGACGGCGATCGGGATGGCCGCGAGGACGACGATCAGGCCCAGCACGACGCCCCACCGGCGCAGACCCGGCCCGGTGACGACGGTGCGGCTGGTCCCCATAGGCCGCCAAAGCTACCTCGGCCTTCCCGGAATGTTCATCGAACGCCCGCTGCGGCCGGCTCCGGCCCGCTCCCCGGGGCTTCTCCTGTCGGACCTTCGGGGCGGCCGGGTCAGGCATGAGCGACGGGCTGCCGACACCAAGCCAGGTCCCTGCCATGTCGGTGTCTGATCGGGCCGCCGCCGTTCGTAGTAGGGATGAAAGGCTGAACCACACGACGACAGGAGTGACCCGATGGCGCAGTACCTGATTTCCGTCCTCGCCGACTCGACCGATCTGGCCGACGACGAGGAGATGGCCGCGATCGACGTCTTCAACGAGCAGATGCGGGCGGACGGCCACTGGGTCTTCGCCGGTGGCCTCGCGGCGCCCAGCAACTCCACCGTCGTCGACGCCCGGGACGGGGAGGCGGTGTTCACCGACGGGCCGTTCCTGGAGTCGAAGGAGTTCATCATCGGCTTCTGGATCGTCGAGGCGCCGCACCTCGACGTGGCGCTGAAGCTCGCCGCCGGCGGCTCGAAGGCCTGCAACCGCCGGGTCGAGCTCCGGCCCGTCCAATGACGGAAGTCGACGACGCCATCACCCGGGTCCACCGCGAGGAGTGGGCCCGGGTGGTCGCCACCCTCGCCCGCCGCTTCGGCGACCTCGACGTCGCCGAGGAGGCGGCCGCCGAGGCGTTCACGGCCGCCGTCGAGCGCTGGCCGGTCGACGGCATCCCGCCCCGCCCCGGCGCGTGGGTGACCACCACCGCTCAGCGCAAGGCCATCGACCGGCTCCGGCGCGAGGCCAAGCGCGACGAGAAGCACCGAGAGGCGCTGATGCTGTCCGACACCCCGGAACCGCTCGGCGTCATCGACGACGACCGGCTCCGCCTCGTCTTCACCTGCTGCCACCCGGCCCTCGCGATGGAGGCACGGGTCGCGTTGACCCTGCGCATGGTCGGCGGCCTCACCGTCCCCGAGATGGCCCACGCTTTCCTGGTCGAAGAAACCGCCATGGCCCGGCGCATCACGCGCGCCAAGGCGAAAATCAAGGCCGCGAAGATCCCGTACGGCGTCCCGCTGCACGACGACCTCCCGGCCCGGGTGACCGGCGTCCTGGCCGTCCTCTACCTGATCTTCAACGAGGGCTACCTGGCCTCGAACCCGGCGTCCGACGCGGTCCGCGGCGACCTGACCGCCGAGGCGATCCGCCTGACCCGGCTGGTCCGCGCCCTGCTGCCGGCCGACGGCGAGGCCGCCGGACTCCTGGCGCTGATGCTCCTGACCGAGGCCCGCCGCCCCGCCCGCGTCTCGGCGAACGGCGAACTGGTCACCCTGGACGACCAGGACCGCGGCGCCTGGGACCGCAACCTGATCGCCGAAGGGCACGCCCTGGTCCGCTCCCGCCTGGCCGCGGGCGAGGCGCCGGGCCGTTACCAGATCCTGGCCGCCATCAACGCCGTCCACACCGACGTCCGCGACTGGTCACAGGTGGTCGCCCTGTACGACCAGCTGCTCCGCCTGGACCCGTCACCCATCGTGCGGCTCAACCGGGCCGTCGCGGTAGCCGAACTCGACGGGCCCGCGGTCGCCCTGGCCCTGGTGGACGGGTTGCCGCTGTCCGGTTACCGCGCCTACCACGCAACCCGAGCCGACCTGCTGCGCCGCCTGGGCCGCCCCACGGAGTCACGCGCGGCCTACGACCGGGCCATCGACCTGGCCGGCAACACCGCCGAGACCGCGTACCTGACCCGGCGCCGCGACCAGCTGACCTAGCCCGCCGTCGAGGGTCACGCCGCGCGTCCGCCCAAATCGCATCGAGGGCAACCCATCGTCATCGGCCAGCCAACCTCAAGCAGTCCGACCAGCGGCGGCAACAACGGGCCGTGGACAACTCATGACGAAGACGCGACCAAGCGAGGTCAACGGAGCCACCCGCCGCCAAGGACGGAGCCCGGACGGCTGCAACAAACGCTCACCTCGGTCGGCTCAGCCTCAGCGCGAGAAGATGCATCTGGCATACCGATGAAAATGCGAGCAGGCCCGCATTTCGGCCGTGCCGAGGACCGCCCGCACATCGGCCCGCCGCCCCGTTTCCTGTTCTCGGAACTCAAAAATTCGCGCCAGCGATGCGCCCCCGGCGAAGAATTGCATCTTAAGGCCGCGAAAATGATTCTTTGAGGGAACCCAAAGCGAACGCGTGAGCCCGGCGATATTACATTTGTTGCTCGTCGCCGAACGCCACGGGATACTCGTTCTCCGCCCCCCGCACGACCTGGCCCGGGCTCCGCGAAACGGTCGCTGCCCATGGCTGCTGACGGGCCGGCCTGATCACCGCAGCCACTCGATGCCCCGCTGTCCGAACCGCGGACCGGCTCGCCCTTCGACCATTTCGACCGCTCGACGACCCCCGGCTCGACCGCGCCCGCCTCGACCGCACCCGACTCCACTGCAGCCAGCTCGGCCACGTGCGGCTCGGCCAGGCCAGGCTCGACCACGCCCGACTCGACCACGCCCGACTCGACCACGCCCGACTCGACCACGCCCGACTCGACCACGCCCAGCTTGACCGCATCCGACTCGGCCACGTTGAACTGGGCCGCAACCGTTACTCCTGGGGCCTGTCCGGATGCGCCGGACACACCTGCGGCCTGCAGGCTTACAGCTGACCCGACCCAGGCTGACTCGACCGAGGCTGGCCCGACCGCGGCTGGCCCGACCGAGGTTTGGCTCGCTAGGTGTTGCCCGGCTGAAGCTCGTCCGGCAGTGGCGGCTCCGGCCATGATCGGCTCGGCCGGGAGCCGCCCCGTCGAGAGCGACGACGACACAACGGACCGCACCGGGGCCGGCGCCGGGGGCCGATGTTGTTCGCCTACGACCGGCTTCCGTGAACCGATCTCACCATCACGCAACCGACGTAGCTTCTCGGCATGCCGGCGCTTCAACCCCCACGCGCGACGCCTCTCGTGCTCACGACGAAACGCCTCGGCCTCCTCCGAATAGTTACGGCGCGCGGTCGGGTCACGCATCGCTCCCAATTGCCCCGACGTAAACAACTGAAGCTGCCGCATAAACCAATTCTCCCGGATCCGCGTCCGGCAC
>DASWRZ010000343.1:0-25712 GCA_036402935.1 Actinoplanes sp. | reverse complement strand
AGCGGGTGAGGTGGTCGTCCAGGTCCTGCTGATCGTCGCCGGCCCAGGCCACGTGGCCGTCCGGGCGTAGCAGGACGCACGGAGCATCCAGTGCCACCGTGGAGTCCCCGAGGTAATCGACCCGGTCGGACCAGCCGCCGACGGCCAGGCGTTCGGTGCGGTCCAGCAGCAGGCCGCGGCCGCGATGCAGCAGACCGTAGAGGTGGCCCTGCTTCACGTCGATGTCGCGAAGACGGCGGCCGAGCAGGTCGGGGCCCGCGCCGAAGTCGTAGCGAATGTCGATCGCGGTGATCTTCCCGACCAGATAGCGGTTCACCTCGTCGAAGTCCATCAGTTCGGTGAGCAGCCGGCGGACGGCCTGCGGGCCCGGTTCGGTGGACAGCAGTTCCATCTGGGCGCGGGTGTTGTCCAGTACGTCCTCGGCGACCGGATGACGTTCGGCATGGTAGGTGTCCAGCAGTGCCTCCGGCGCCCAGCCGCGGAGCTGTGCGGCCAGTTTCCAGCCGAGGTTGAAGGCGTCCTGAACGCCCAGATTGAGGCCCTGCCCGCCGGTGGGTGGATGGATGTGGGCCGCATCGCCGGCCAGCAGCACCCGCCCGACCCGATAGCGTTCGGCCAGCCGGGTGGCGTCCCCGAAGCGGGACAACCAGCGCGGGGAGTGCACCCCGAAATCGGTTCCGGCGATCGTGCGCAACTGCCGTCGGAAATCCTCGAGGGTGGGCGGTTCCGCCCGATCACTGACTCCCGCGGCGGGGACTACGACGCTGTAGAGCCCACCACCGACCGGCCGCAGCCAGAACCGCTTACTGATCTCGGGGACTTCGCGCACCTTGGCCGCGATCTCCTCCGCCGGGACACCCACTTCCATCTCGCCCATCAGCGTCTCGGTCCGCGAGGGCACGCCGGGGAAGCCGACCCCGAGCAGCTTGCGCACCGTACTGCGGCCGCCGTCACAGCCGACGAGATAGCGCGAACGCAGCCGTTCCCCGTCGGCCAGCTCGACGGTCACACCGTCGTCGTCCTGCTCGAGTCCGGCCACCGTACAACCGCGCCGGACCTGCGCACCCAGTTCGATCGCGTGTTCTTCGAGCAGGCGGACGAGGACCGGCTGCGGGATGCCCAGCAGATAGGCGTGCGCGGAATCCAGGCCCTCGGGCGCCGGTTTGTCGATGGCGGCGAAGAAGCCGCCGGCCGGACGCCGTCGGCCGTGTTCGGCGATGCGCGCCAGCAGCCCGCGCATCGCCATCAACTCGATGCTGCGAACATGCAGACCGACGATGCGGACGAACGACAAGGGCACGGTTTCCTTCTCCAGGACGAGTACCCGCACGTCGTGCAGCCGCAGTTCGGCGGCGAGCATCGCACCGGTCGGCCCGCACCCGGCAATGATCACGTCGAAAACCTGGGGCGCACGATCGGTGCCGGAGGCCGGCGACGGGAATCCGGGGACGTCGCCCAGATCGTTCGACGACGGCTCGGCGGTGAACGGCAGAGAGTCCATAGGTGTTGCCTTTCGGGAGTGCCTTGTTGGCCCGGCGCTCCCGGCGACACCTACGTCAATCGCCCGCCCGTGACGGGAAGGGGGAGCACCCACATCGATACAGCGTTCATGGGTCTCACCTCCTGGGGTGGTGTCACGGTCAACTGCAAGCTACAAGCCCGACCACCATCGCGTCCAATGGGCTTCGTTCGTGGTAAACGGGGCCCCGATGTGCGCACATGACACAGGCAGCGAGGACTCCTGCCGCAGGAACCGCTCGATCGGCAACACTCGAGATCCTTCGGTCACGACCGCGACCGCCCTGGGAACCTTCACCGCCGGAGTATGCCGACCTCCCGGCAGCACCGGGCACACACGTCACCGACGGGCACGTCCGGCCTGGGAGAGCGCCCGATGGGCCAAGGTCGGCATCGGTAGGATTCGCTGGTCGGGCCGCTCCTGACGTCGTTCGTGCCGACCGGGCGCCGCACCACGATCGCCGGCGAGACTCCGGAGTTCCGGTCGGGGAGCTCCTGAGCAGCGGTCACGTTGGTGGAAGGGAAAACTGTGGACGGCAGGCACGCCTGGATCGACGCGAGTGCCGGGGTCGCCGGGGACATGCTGCTCGGGGCGCTCCTCGACGCCGGAGCGAGTCTGGATGCGGTGCGGGCGGCGATCGACGCGGTGGTGCCGGGAGCGGTCGCGCTGAGCGTCGAAGAGGTGCGCCGGGCCGGGATGAGGGCCACCAAGGTGCACGTGACGCCGACGGTCGACGATCCGCCGCATCGGACGTGGCGGGACGTGCGGGAGTTGATCGGGCGGGCGCACGCGCGTACGGGAATGGAGGCGGTCTTCGACCGCCTGGCCCGCGCCGAGGCCCGGGTGCACGGAACCGACCCGGAGGACGTGCACTTCCACGAGGTCGGCGCGCTCGACTCGATCGCCGACGTGGTCGGGGTGTGCGCGGCGATCGACGACCTCGGGATCACCAGCATCTCGGCGGGCGAGGTGGCGTTGGGCTCGGGGAGCGTCCGCGCGACGCACGGAAGGCTTCCGGTCCCGGCGCCGGCGGTCGCCGAGCTGGCCAAGGGCTGGCGGGTGCGCGGGGACGGGCCGGGCGAGCTGGCCACGCCGACCGGGATGGCGTTGATCAGGGCGTTGGCCGAGCGCTGCGAGACGCTGCCGCCGATGACGGTCGAGCGGGTCGGGGTCGGCGCCGGCACCCGCGACACCCCGGACCGGCCCAACGTCGTCCGGGTCGTGATCAGCGAGGCGACGGCGGCACCGAGACGGCAGGAGGACGCGGTCCTGATCGAGGCCAACGTCGACGACCTCGACCCCCGCCTCTGGCCGGGCGTGCTCGCCGATCTCCTGAAGGCGGGCGCCGACGACGCCTGGCTGGTGCCGATTCTCATGAAGAAGGGCCGTCCGGCGCACACGCTCTGCGTCCTGGCGAAGCCGGGCCTCACGGCCCGGCTGCGGGACCAGATCTTCCGGGACACCACGACCCTGGGCGTACGGGAGGGACCGCTCCGCAAAACCGTGGTCGCGCGAACCTTTTCCACCATGACCGTCGCAGCCGGCACGACCAGCATCAAGGTCGGCCACGTCGATGGCGTGATCGTGCAGGTGATGCCCGAGTTCGAGGACGTGGCCGCCCGGGCCCGGGCAACCGGCCGGCCCGAGCGGGTGATCCTCCAGGAGGCGATGGCCGCCGCCGTGAACGCCGGCCTCACGGTCGGAGCGCCACTGCCGCCGGCGCTGGGAGGGCTCAGCGCTCCGTGACGTCCTTCAGGGCCAGGCCGCCGAGGTCGTTCTTGACGGCGTTCCACTTCTGCAGGGTCGAGCCGTTGCACGGGGCGACGTAGATCTTGGCGACCTTGTTGACGTCCTGGAACAGGTCGGCCGGGCCGGCGTTCTGGTCGCGCGGCTGCAGGCAGTACTTTCCGCTGCCGTCCACGATCTGGTAGCTGGTGGCGTACTGGTCGGTGAGCCCGTAGACGGTCCACTGCTGGTTGATGCCGCCGGTGCACGTCTTGGTCGTCACGTACTGGTAGAGGTCGGGCGCCATCGGGCTCTGCAGGCAGTAGCGCTTGCCGGTCGACGGGTAGGTCGTGGAGATCTCGCCGGTCCCGTGATTGGCCGGCTTCTTGTCCTGCGACGGTGCCGTGGGCAGCGCCGGCAGCACGTAGCGCTGGTTCCACGCGACCTTGGACGGGTCCGGGTTCTGCTTGCACGGCCAGGCGATCATGTACGTCGAGTCCGGGTTCTGGTTCGTGTCGTCCAGGCAGCGGCCGAACTGGCTGTAGTTGACCAGCTGACCGATCGCCTGGCCGAGCGCCGACGAGGCCTGGCCGGCGCCGGCATCGGCGTCGAGCGAGAAGGTCGACACGTTGTTGTAGGTCCCGCTGCAGCTGGTCGTGATGATCAGTGCGCTGCCGGGCTTGTTGGCGGTGGCGACGTTGAAGCAGAAGCTGTCGGTGTTGGTGCCGGTCGAGTTGCTGCCGACCAGGTTGGAGCTGTCGTTGATGCTCCACTGCTGGGCGTAGAGGGCCGGCTTGGCGGTCACGCAGGGCTGGAGCGTGACCGCGGCGTTGGCCACGTGGGTGGTGCCGGCCTGCAGGCACAGGCCGACCGAGCCGCCGTCCTGCGAGGAGACGAGCACCAGGCGCAGGCTCGGGTCGTACGACCAGGTCTGGCTGACCGCCCCGGCGGTGCAGAGTTGCATGGTCGCGGCGGTCCCGGCCGCCGGCGTGCCCGACCCGGCGTCGATGCACAGGTCGTTGAGCGTGGTGCTGCCCCGATAGACGTGCACCAGACCACCGGAGATGTTGACGTTGCTGGTGTGCACCACGTACGTGCCGCGCAGCGTCCGGCTCGAGGCGCCCGCGTCGGACGCCGTGCCGGTCGAGGTGAAGACGGCGTAGCCGGGCACGGTCCGGGTGCCGCGGCCGGTCACGCAGGCCAGGCCGTGGGCGCCGATCCACGCGCTGTCCTGCTGGTGCCCCTGCGGGTCGGCGTCGAAGTAGGCGGTGGTCACCGAGTACGAGGCGTCGCCGACCGTGCCGGTCAGGGCCGTGCAGGGCAGCTTGGCCGTGTCGCCCACGGTCTCGCCGAACGAGTCGATCTTCGTCGCGCTGCGGATCTGGGCCACGCCGACGTCGAGGCCGGCCTGGGCGACGTGCAGCGCCTGGACCCGCCGGGCCTCGAACGCGGTCGTGTGCAGCTGGCTGAGGACCAGCATCGACATGAAGACGCTCAGGCCGACACCGACCACCGTCACGAGCATGGCCAGCGGCAGCGAGCCGCGGTCGTCCTTCAGAGAGATCATGACGACACTCCCCTGCCCTCGGTGCACGTCGTCGAGTTGGTGCCGGTGCCGGTCGTCGAGTTGGTGCTGATCACCGCGTTGAGCGCGGTGAAGGTCACGGTGGTCTCCCGCTGGGAGCCGGCCCGGCCGGCGGCTGTGCTCAGCCCGGCTCCGCCGCCGGTCACCGAGGTGACGTCGAGGGTGAGCCGCTGGTAGGGCGAGTCGGTGAGCTGCACCGGCGCGGCCGAGGTCACGGCGAACGGCTTCGCCGCCGTCACCGACGACGCCAGCGTCTGCCACACCGCCGGTACGAGCGGGGCCTGGTTCTTGACCCACTGGCGCCGCTGGAGCTCGCCGGTCGCGGTGCGCAGCCGCAGCTCGACGCAGGTGTCGACCGAGTTCACGTCGAGCAGGTACTCGACGTACGGGTCACCGCCGACCGTCCCCGGGTCGCTGATCGCCCGGGCGTAGCGGATCTCCTTGTCGAGCCGGCCGAACGTGGTGTCGATCTGCGACTGGGCGGCCGAGACCGCGTCCACGCTGTTGACCGAGTGATAGATCTGGATGACCGCGCTGGTCACCAGCGTCAACAGGATCGACGTGCAGACCATCGCCATCATGACCTCGATGAGCGAGTAGCCCTCGTCGTCCTTCGGAGCACGCATCACGACACCGTCCAGGTCGTCGTCTCGGACACGGTCGCGCCCTTCGCGTCGGTCACGTCGGTGGTCACCGCGTAGCCGCCCCGGGTGCTCGGCGTACCGGCGATCACGCCCGAGGAACCATCGAGGGTCAGGCCGGGCGGCAGACCGCTTGCGCTCCACGCGTACGGCTTGGTGCCGTTGCTCGCAGCGAGGGTGACCGCGGTGCCGGCCCGGCCCGAGGTCGAAGCCGGCGGGGTGAAGCCGGCGTAGCCGAGCGCCGGGCTGACCGTCCAGCCGAAGCTCGCCGTGGCCTTCTGGCCGTACGCGTCGGTGAGGGTGACCGTCACCGACGACGTGCCGGCCGTCGTCGGGGTGCCGCTGACCGCGCCGCTGGTCGGGTCGATGACGAGCCCGGCCGGCAGCGACGTGGCGTTCCAGGTCAGCGGGGCCGCCCCGCCGCTCGAGGTGAAGGTGAGGCTCGCCGGGGTGCCGGCGTCAGCGGTCTGCGCCCCGGTCGTGCTCGTGATCACCGGGACGGGTGTGGTCGCGTTGGTGTCGAAGACCGGATCGGTGACGACCGGATCGGCGATCAGCGAACTGGTCACGTACGAGCAGATGCCGCCCCGGCACGAGCGGCCCGGCCAGGTGACCCCGACGATGATCCGGAAGAACCTGGTGAACGGCCCGGTCGTGGCAGCGGCCACGCAGGCACCGCCGGCCGAAGGGCGCCGGCACCGGCCGATGTACCAGTACTGCCGGAACGCGATGCCGTTGAGCACCAGGCTGTGATAGCTGGTCGGCAGCATGGCCGTGAGTCCTGAGCCGGGTGCGGCGCCCGTGTCGGAAGCCATCGTCTGGTCGGCGGAGTTGAGCAGGTTGACGACCGCGGCGATCGGGGCCGACCACTGCTGGGCCGAGCTGACCGTGTCCCGCCCGGTCAGCAGTGCGCTCGGTTGCAGCGCCCGCGCCCGTTCCATCGCGTCGTCGGCCGCCTGGATCGCCGACTGCCGGTCGCCCTGCTCGTTGTCGATCCGGATGGAGTTCACGAAGAACGCGCTCAGCGAGAGCATCACCACCGACACGACCGCGATCGCGACGAGGACCTCGGCCATCGTGAAGCCCTCGTCGGACCGGCGCGTACGTCGTTCCAGCACGCGGGTCTCCTCTCGCCGCTCGCCACCGGGTGGTCGAGACGCACGATCGGCAACCGCAACCGATTCGCAAGGTTTTGCCGACCGGCTTGCGAGTCCGTTCCCCGGGCCTCGATGAGGTCCGGGACCCACGCCGTGACCACTTCAGTCCCAGTCGGCCCAGTCGCCGTGGCCTGCGCGCCACGTTGCGCGTCTTGACCGCGCCGGCCTCGGCGACAACGCGGATCTCGCCCTCGGCGAAACGAAAATGCACCGGTACGGAGTGGATCCACCCCGCCGGATGCATCGTCGAGAACACGAGCCTGCGGTGCGCGAAGACTCCGCCGGGGGCGAGTCCCTCGCGCCACGACGGGCGGTCCCGCCTCAGTGGGCGGCGGCCTCGGCCATGACGGCGCCGGTCAGCTCGACCGAGCGCACCCGGTCGTCGACCTCGCTCGCGTGGTGCGCGGTGATCAGCTCGTCGGCCTGGGCCGTCTCGGCGAAGGCGGCGAGGTAGTCGCGCACCTCGGACGGCGTGCCGACGGCCGTGTAGCGGGTCATGCCGGCCAGCTGGGCGCCGTTGGGCGAGGCCAGGAACTCGTCGATCTCGGCGTCGGTGAAGTTCATGCCGCGGGCGCCGCGGGTCAGCATCGACCGGGTGCGGGCGCGGTAGGCCACGGTCTTCTGCTGAACGGCCGCCTCGTGGTCCTCGGCCGCGAAGACGTTCACCCCGGCGATCACGTAGGGCGACGAAAGCTGGTCGGAGGGCCGGAACGTGTCGCGGTAGACGGCCACGGCCTGGGTCAGCGCGTCGGGGGCGAAGTGCGAGGCGAACGCGTACGGAAGGCCCAGACGCGCAGCGAGCTGCGCGCCGAAGAGTGAGGAACCGAGGATGTAAAGCGGCACGATCTCCTCGGCCCGCGGCACCGCCTCGACGCCCGGGATCCGGCTGTGCCCGGACAGGAACCCCTGAAGCTCGAGAACGTCCTGCGGGAACGTGTCGGCCGCGGCCGGATCGCGCCGCAGCGCCAGCTGGGTGTTCTGGTCGCTGCCCGGCGCCCGGCCGAGCCCGAGGTCGATGCGGCCGGGGAAGAGCGTGGCCAGCGTGCCGAACTGCTCGGCGATCACCATCGGCGAGTGGTTGGGCAGCATGATGCCGCCCGACCCGAGCCGGATCGACGACGTCCGGGTCGCGATGTAGCCGATCAGGACGCTCGTGGCCGACGACGCGATGGTGGCCATGTTGTGGTGCTCGGCGTACCAGACCCGGCGATAGCCACTGCGCTCCGCGGCCTGGGCCAGCGCGACGCTCGTCGCGAAGCTGTCACGGGCGGTGCTCCGGGCCGGGATGGGCGCCAGATCGAGCAGGGAGAGCGCAGTCGACATGGGCGAAAGCTACTCCGCGCTCACCGGGCCCGGCACGTGAGCCTGGTCATGCCTTTCGACCGACGCCGAGCGGCGGTCCGCTTCGAAGTTGTCCTTACCGTCCAGCCAGTAGTTGTAACGCCGGGCCGGATGCGGAACGGTCGGGCTGAACCCGCCGGCCCCGGGCAGCTTCTCGAGGTAGGCCCGGTCCTGGGGGGTCAGCGTCATAAGGCGTCACGATTGCACGGCCGGCTTGAGCACCTCCTCGCACCATTGGCGGAAACTGGTCGGGCTGTTCGTCTCCGGTGTGCGCGCGACACCCTCGTCCAGTCCCTCGTCCTTGGCCCGCGCCATGTCCGCCATGGCCTGGGCCGTCGACTCGGAGGCGCCGCCGGCCCGGAACTGGGCCTTGAAGGCGTCGAGCGGGGTCCGCACGTACTCGATCGGCCGGCCCAGCACCTCGGACATGATCCGCACCTCGTCGAGCATGGACAGGTCCTCCGGCCCGAGCACCGGGGTCCGATCAACCCCGCTCCACGTCTCGTCCAGCAGGAGCCGGGCCGCCGCCGCGGCGATGTCCCGGGTCGCGCAGGTGGGCATCCTGCGGCCGGGCTCGCTCGGCCCGAAATAGCGCCCCTGGTCGCGGATCACCGCGACCTGCCGCAGTACGTTGTCCATGAAGGACGGCAGCGCCAGCGCGCGGTAGGCGACCCCGCCGGCCGCGATCAGGTCGTCCATCTCCAGCGAGGCGGTGACCAGGCCGGCGCGCCCGGCCGGGGCGGTGCCGCGGCCGAGCGCGGAGACCCCGACGACCCGCTGGTCCGTGGAGAGCGCCCGGACGGCCGGACGGCTGAAATCGACGAAGGCCCGGCCGACGTCGGCCGCCTGCCGGTCGGGCGGGACGAGCCAGAAGACGGCGTCGGCGCCGGCGAACGCCTTGGCGACGACGTCCGGGTCGCCGTGCGACCCGACGACGACCTCGGCCCGCTCGCGGACCGGTCCGGCCAGGCGGTCCGGGTCACGCACGATGACGCGTACGGGCGTGTCGCGCGCCAGCAGGTTCGCGACCACCTGGCGGCCGATGTTGCCGGTCGGTGCGGTTACAACGATCATGCTTCGAGTCAACCGCTGCCCGGGCCGGGACTGAAGGACCGATCCGATCCGGATTGATACCGTGGGGGTATGAACGACCTCGAGGTCCGCCAGCTGCGCTACTTCGTCGCGGTGGCCGAGGAACTGCATTTCGGCCGGGCCGCTGCGCGGCTCGGCATGGCGCAACCCCCGCTTTCCCGCGCGGTCCGGGAGATCGAGCGCCTCCTGGGCGTACGCCTCCTGGAGCGCACCACCCGCAACGTCGCCCTGACCGCGGCCGGCGAGGTCCTGCTCCGCGACGCCCGCAACGCGCTCGAAGCCGTCGGCGCGGCCGGCCGCCGAGCCCGCAACGCCGGCCGGACCGAGCCCACGCTGCGGCTGGCGCTGAAGGCCGACTTCGACGCCGGCCTGCTCCCCCAGATCGTGGCCGCCTACCGTCGCGAGCAGGCCGCCCTCCCGGTCGAGCCCCTGCTGGGCGGCCGCGGCGAACAGGTACCGGCCCTGCACGACGGCCGCGCCGACGTGGCCCTGCTGCCGACCCCGTTCGACCCGCGCGGCCTCGACCACGAGCCGCTGATGACCGAACCCAACCTGGTCGCGCTGGCCGCGACCGACCCGCTGGCTACCCAGCCGACACTGTCCCTGGCCGACTTCGAGGGCCGCAGACTCCCCGACGGCGTCGACGCCTCATCCGGCCCGCGGCGCCCGCACCGGGGCTCGTCCCGCCTCGACATGACCCAGATCTTCAACCTGATCGAGATCGGCACCCTCATCTTCTTCGTCCCGGCCTCGGTAGCCCGCCGCTACACCCGGCCCGACATCGTCTACCGCGAAGTGACCGACCTGCCCCCGGCCGGCCTCGTCGTCGCCTGGCCCCAGGACTGCCGCTCCCCCGCCGTGGCCGCTTTCGTCCGCGCCGCCCTCGCCGTCGCAGCCGTCTAGAGGATCCCTTTTCCGCCACCGACCGGCCAGGCTGTCGATATGCCGGGCCCACAGCTGACCGCACTCGAGCAGCAGTTGGTCGACGCGGTCATCCAGGGCGAGCTGCTCGATCTGGCCGGCGAAGACGAGCCGGACGAGGCCACCATGCACTCCTGGGGACCGGCTCAGACCATCCGGGCCTGGGTGATCCGGGACATCGTCCTCGGCCGCTTGGCACCCGAGCCCGACCCGAGAGGGCTTGGCCTCCGCGGGGTGCGGATCGACGGCCGCATCGACCTCGCCAACGTCGCGAAAGACCTGGAAATTCGGCTGCAGAATTGCCTGCTGCCCGACGGCCTGCTATTGCGCGATGCCCGACTGCTGGGCCTGGACCTCGGGGGATGCCGGATCGGGAGACCGGCCGATTCCACCGAATCCGTCATCGACGCCGACCGGTTCGTCGGCCGCGCCTTGATCCTCAATACCGCGGTCGTCATCTCCAGCAGCCCGGACGGAACGCTCCGGCTCGACAACGCCCACCTCAGCCGTCTTTCGTGTGTGGCAAGTCAGCTGCGCAACGACTCCGGCCCGGCGTTGCACGGCGACAACCTCGTGGTCGACCAGAATGTCTTCCTGTCGGAGGGCTTCACCGCCCACGCGGTCAGCGACCTCGGGACCGTGCGGCTGCTCGGGGCTCGCATCGGCGGGCAGCTCGTCTGTAGCGGCAGCCACCTGTCCAACATGTCGGGGCCCGGCCTGGCCTGTGACAGCATTCAAGTCGGCGGAGACGTCTTCCTCTCGGACGGACTCACCGTCGTGGCCGCCGGTAACCGTGGTGCCGTTCGCCTGCACGGTGCCGATATCGGAGGCTCGCTGAGCTGCATCGGGGCGACGTTGGCCAACTCATCCGGACCGGCCTTCGTCGCCGAGACCGCCCGCGTCGATCGGAATCTCCTCCTGCGCCCCATCGGAGCGAGCGGGTCCGACGCGGGAGGCACCATGAACCTGGCCGACATCCGTATCGGTGGCACTCTGCGGCTCGACACCACGGGCCTGCGGGCACGAGGCCCTGGCAATCGAGCCCTGGTCAACCTTGACGGAACCGTCTATTCAAGCCTGCCGGGGCCCGGCACCGTCGACGACTGGCTCAAGCTCATCGGCGAACACACGCCCGCGTATGCCGCGCAGCCCTACCAGCAACTGGCCGCCGTTCACCGAGCGGCGGGTCACGACCACGCCGTACGGAAGATCCTCATGGCACAGCGCCGGGACCAGATCCGCCGCCGGGCGGTCACCGGGTGGGACCGCGTCTGGGCTCGGCTGACCGGTCTGACGCTCGGCTTCGGCTATCAGCCCTGGCGCGCCCTGCTCATGTTGTTGCTGGTACTCGGGCTCTCCGTCGGCGCGGCGGTGACCGCCGGCCATCGCGGCGGCCTGGCCGACACCAGCAGCTCGGCCACTCCTCGCGCCCCGTGCAGCGTGACCGAGCAGATCGGCGTCGGGCTCGACCTGGGCATTCCGTTGCTGAGGACCGGCGCCCGCGACCAGTGCGCGCCGACGACGACGGACACCGGGCAGGCACTCACCGTGACCGGCTGGCTCCTGCAGATCCTGGCCTGGGCCTTCGCCGCCCTCTTCATCGCCGGGTTCACCGGGGCCGTCCGCAAAACCTGATCAGGTCACCGTGATGTCGCCGCGGCCGGTGGTCACGCGGATCGGGACGCCGAAAGATGACCGTCCGAGTTCTGATCGCCGACGACCAGGAGATCATCCGGCGGACCGGCGTCGAGGCCACCGCACCGACGATCAGGAACGCACCCACCGCGTTCGGACCGCGATCACGGCACGGCACGCAGGTCTGACGAATTGCGGCGCAATGCGTCGTAGCCGCCCGGCCGGACCAGCTCCACGGCCAGGTCGCAGAGCCGGTCGTCCAGCTCCTGACGATCCGTCGAGGTGCCCAGGAGAAGGATCGCCCAGGTCGCCATGTCGAGCCGGAGCCGCCCGGAGACGTAGGTCATGGCGCCGTCGCAGATCACCCGGAGCGCGACGACCGCGCCCGGCTCGATCACATCGACTCCGCCGATCGCGGACGAGACCGGGCCCGGCGAGAGGCTCAGGAAGACCGGCCCATCGTGCTCGATGTCGAGCCTGACGACCAGCGCTCGCGACGGCCGGCAGATCCAGGCATCGATCATGGCGGCTCTCCGAAAAGCGTCTTGGCATGCTCGCCCACGTCGAGGTCGGACGCCACGTAGCGGACCACGCCGGCGCCGTAGGAATGCGTTGTCACGACCGGTTCTCCCTCGGCCGTGGAGAGCAGCGCCGACGCCCCGTCCAGGGACACCGACCCGGCCCAGAAATCGCCCCGCGCGCCGATCAGATCGTCCAAGGCCGCGGGCGTGGTCCGCAGGCACTCGTCGACCAGTCCGGAACCGAAGCCGACGACCAGCGTGCCCCCGCCGGAGACAAAAGCACGCAGGGCCGCGTGCGTGTCTGCCGACATCAGATAGAGCGCCGGGACCACCACGAGCGAGTAGCCGTCGAGCGACGCCAATACGGGCAGTACGTCGACCGGGCCGTCCAGTGCGCTGTGCCAGCGCCGGGCCAGGGCGGCGTAGTCGAGCCGGGCCGGTAGATGCGGCGACTGCCACGCCCACAGACACTCCTCGTCGTAGAGCAGCGCGGTCGTCGCCGTCACCGTTACCGGCGACCGGCCCCGCAACGACTCCCCCAGCGGTCCGAGTTCGTCCAGCAGCGGAACCATCGCCGGATGCCACTGCTCGGCCCCGCTGCGACCGGCCCGCCACTGGAAATACATCAGTCCGACCGCGCCGCGCGAAAGGTAGACCGCCGCGACCGCCGCGGACGAACCGGGCGGCAACGAGCGTGTGACCCCACTCGCGGAATCGCGGACCGCGCCCGGCATGTGCTCCATCAACAGCCATCGGCCGTCGGCGTGGCCGGCCGCGCGGGCCCACCCGCGAGCCATGTCGGCCGTGAAGGCTCGGGAAGCCAGATGGTCGGGCATCGATGTGGGGTAGTCGTCGACCGCCACCAGGTCGACCGATCGTGCCCAGCGCGCGTGGTCGACCGGAACCCAGCCGCCGAGCACGAAATTGGTGGTGACCAGCCCCGGCAACACCGAACGCTGGACCAGATAGTGCTCCAGTAACGTGTCCGAGAAGAACCGCCGATAGTCCAGCTCGTGGGCCGGGTTCGGAAGATACTGCGTGGCCCGGGGTGGGAGCACCTCCTCGAACGACCCGTACCTCTGCGACCAGAAATCGGTTCCCCACGCCTCGTTGAGCGCGGCCGGATCCCCGTACCGGAAGCGCAGCCAGACCCGGAAGCCGGCGGCGCACCGGTCGCAGAAGCACGTCGTGCCGTATTCGTTGTGGACGTGCCAGAGCCTTATCGCCGGATTCCCGGCGTAGCGGGTGGCCAGCTCGCGGGCGATTCGCACGCTCGCCTGACGGTACGCGGGTGAGCTGACGCAGTACGTGTCCCGCGAGCCGTGGGTGAGCCGCACCCCGTCCCGGTTGACCGGCATGGCGTCCGGATGTGATCGGGTGAACCAGGGCGGCGGCGACGCGGTCGGCGTGGCCAGGCAGACGCCGATCCCCGCGTCGCCGAGCAGCGCGAGCACCCGGTCGAGCCACTCGAAGTCGAAGGAATCGGGGGTGGGCTGCAGCCGCGACCAGCTGAACACTCCGACCGTGACCAGGTTGACCGCGGCCGATCGCATCAGCGCGATGTCGTCCCGCCAGACCGGTTCGGCCCACTGGTCGGGGTTGTAGTCGCCGCCGAAGAAGATCATCCCTTGATCGCTCCGAGGAGCATGCCCTTGGCGAAGTGCCGCTGCACGAACGGGTAGACGAGCAGGATCGGGATCAGCGTGAGCGTAACGACCGCCATCTGGATGGCCAGCGGCGTGATCTGCTGGTTGCCGTAGTACTGCCCGGTGTTGGTGATGCCGCTTCCCGGCATCGCCCCGCCCTGCAGCGTGTAGGTATAGATCACCATCTGCAGCGGCCATTTCTCGTTGTCCGGCAGATAGAGCAGCGCGTTGAAGAACGTGTTCCAATAGCCGACCGCGTAGAACAGCGCGATTACCGCCGTCACCGCCCGCGAGGTCGGCAGGACGACCGACCACAGGGTGCGCCATTCCGAGGCGCCGTCGATGGCCGCGGCGTCGATGAGGTCCTGGGCGGTTCCGGCGAAGAACCCGCGCATCACCAGGACGTTGAAGACCGAAACCGCACTGGGCAGGATCATCGACCAGTAGTTGTCGTAGCCCCCGAGCGCGGTGACGACGAGAAAGGTCGGGATCAATCCCCCGCTGAAGAACATCGTGACGATCAGCAGCATGAGGATCGGCCGGTGGGCGTACGAACCGGGGCGCGAGAGGCCGTAGGCCGCGAGTGTGGTGACCGCCAGGGAGACCACCGTGCCGATGATCGTGATTCCGAGGCTCACGATGAGCGAATGGATGATCAGGTGATTGGTGAAGATCTGGTGATAGGCGGCGATGGTCAGGCCGTGCGGCACCACCACCAGACCGCCGGCCTCGTTGACCGAGCCCTGGGTCGAGAAGCTGGTGATCACGACGACCCACAGCGGCACGATCACCACGGCCAGGGTGAGAAAGAGGATGACGCTCTTGCCGGCCTGGCCGGCCTTGGTCGGCGGTTCCTCCCAGGCGGGCCGGGTCAGGGTCGCGGCAGTCATTTGCGGTACAACCCGTCCTCGCCCACCAGGTGAGCGATCTTGTTGGCGGCCAGGATCAGGATCAGCGACAGCACGCCCTTGAACAGTGAGGCGGCGGCACCCAGGGAGAAGTTCGCGTTGACGACGCCGTAGTAGTACGCGTACGTGTCGAGCACCTCGGCCGCGTCGCGGCCGACCGCGTCGCGCTGGATCAGCATCTGCTCGAAGCCGACGGTGAGGGTGTTGCCGAGCCGGAGCACGAGCAGCAGCACGACCATGCCGCGGATGCCGGGCAGCGTGATGTGCCAGAGGCGGCGCCATCGGCCGGCGCCGTCGACCGCCGAGGCCTCGTAGAGATTCTGGTCGATCGCGGCCAGCGCGGCCAGGAAGACGATGATCCCCCAGCCCGCCTCCTTCCAGACCACCTGCGCGGTGACCAGGAACTTGAACGCGTGCGGGTCGGTCATGATGCTCCACGTGGCCATGCCGTGCCGCCGCAGGAACGTGTTGAGCGCGCCCGCCCCGCCGAGCATCTCCTGGAAGACCGTGACCGCGAGGACCCACGAGAAGAAGTGCGGCAGATAGACGATCGACTGGACGACGCTGCGAATCTTGCTGCTCATGATCGAGTTGAGGAGCAGGGCCAGGCCGATCGGCACCGGGAAGAACAACACCAGTTGCACCAGGCTGAGCACCAGCGTGTTGCGGAACGCCGACCAGAACAACGGATCGGCGAACAGCGAGCGGAAGGTCTGCAGGCCGACCCAAGGGCTGTGCAGGAACCCGGCATAGATGCTGTACGACTGGAACGCGGTCGCGGTGCCGAACATCGGTACGTAGTTGAAGACGAGCAGGAGCACGATCGCCGGCACCGTCATGAGCAGCAGGGTGCGGTCGCGGCGGAAGCGATGGCCGCGCTCGACCTTCTTGATTTCCGGGGCCGGGGCCTCGGGAGGAGCGTCGCGAAGGGCGGTCATAGGTGTCCTCGCTCGTCGGGGGAACCGCGACGGCCGGCCGTTGTGGGCGACCGGCCGCCGCGGGGCGTCACTGGCCGGTGCCGTACTTGGTGCGGATGTCCTCATAGAAGGCGCGCAGCTGGTCGCCGCCCTGCGCCTTCCAGGTCTTCAGTGCCTCCTGGAACGCGGAGACCGGCTTGCGGCCGTACCGCACGTCCTTGGACACGTCGACCATCGGCTGGTTGAGCGAGGCGAACTGGGTCGGCTCGGTGATGTTCATGCCGTAGAAGACCGGCTTGGCGGCGTACTTGACCATGTCGCCTTCCCAGGCCGCATAGTCCTTCGCCACCTGGGTCTGGCCGACAATGACCGTCGTCGGGCTCACCGGCGTCACCAGGAACTGATACGTCGTCGCGACCTCCTTGCTGCCCTTCTCGGTCAGCGTGGGGTTGCTGTCCTTCATCGTGTAGTCGACGCCCTCCTTGCCGAAGTTCACCGTCAGGTACTCGGTCGACCCGAACGGCGCGGCGAGATAGTTGGCGATCGACAGGCATTCCTTGATCTGGTCGGCGCTCAGCTTGCCGCTGAGGAACGAATACATGCCCGCGCTCGGGGTCATGTCGAGCCGAGGCTTGCCGTCGACCGACATCGGCTTGAACGCCTGCCGGTTGTACGAGGGATTCGCCGCCTTGCCGGACTGCGCGTCGTCGCCCTTCCAGGCGCCGACACCGTCGGCGGTGATGATTTCCTTGCCGCTCCAGAAGCGCTGTTTGCCCTCGTCGGTCTTGCCGGCAAGGGCGTCCGGGTGCACATAGCCCGCCTTGGCCTGCTTCTGGAACCAGCTCAGCGCGTCCAGGTACTGCGGCATCTCGTACCGGTGGATGAGCTTGCCGGAGGCATCGAGTGACCACTTGTTGGGCTCGCCCGGGAAGTGAAAAATCTGGCCGAGGTAGTCGAAGAAGTCGCCGAACGCCCAGTGGCCCGCCTTGGCGTCGGTGAGCTGCTTGGCCACCGCCTCGAGGTCGGCCGGCGTCTTGATCGAGTCGGCGCTGATGCCGTGCTGGTCGAAGATGTCCTTGCGGTAGAAGAACGCCCCGCCCGGGTTCGCGCCGCTGTAGTAGGTCGGCAGGCCGTAGAGCTTGCCGTTCCAGATGCAGCATTGCCAGGCACTGCTCGGGATGGCCGCGAGGTTCGGGTACGCCTTGACGGCGTCACCCGAGAGGTACGGCCCGAGGTCGGTGAACTTGGTGACCGCCCCCGAGAACCCGAGGTTGGTCATGTTCCAGCTCGGGATCATCAGCCAGTCGGGCAGCTTGTCCCCGGCGAAGAGCGTCGGCAGCACCTTGTCGTAGTTGACGCCGTCGGCCGGCTGCATCTTGACCGTCGCGCCGAGCGCCGCGTTGACCGTGTCGTAGTAGGTGTTGCCGGTCGACGGCGGGATCGCCCCCCACAGCGGAGTCTTGGCGGTGTAGCTGCCACCCTTGCCCGGCGTGCCGGTCACGGTCGCGACCGGGCTCGAGGGATACGACAGGAACGCCGGCATCGAGAAGAACCCGTTGGCACCCTGCACACTGGGGATGTCGGGCTGCACGGCGGCCGACGGCACGTACGCCGGGAGCACCTTCTGCAACTGGCTCTGATCGGTCGTGCCCGGGCCGCCACCGCCCTTGGCAGCACCGCAGCCGGCCAGCAGGCTCCCGCCCGTCACCGCGGCGGCTCCCAGGCCGGCCAGTTCGAGGAATCGCCGTCTATCCATGCTCACTCCCTTGGCATATGTTAGTTGGGTCGCTAAACAAACAAAGTAGCCGAGCCGATTGCGGCCCACAAGCCCCGCGTACGGCATGATGGAGGCTCTTCGACCGGGCTGGGAGTCACGGGTGATCACGAAGCACAGCGGGCCGCAACCGGCCGACTTCGCCGACGTCCGCGCCACGAATCTGGCGGTGGTGCTGCGGCATCTGCGGCTCAACGCACCCTGCTCGCGGGCCGACATCGCGGCCGCCACCGGGCTCAACAAGGCCACCGTCTCGAGCCTCGTCACCGACCTGATCGAACGCCGCCTGGTGCGCGAGATCGGCATGACCGAAAACCGCATCGGCCGCCCGGCGACGATGCTCGTGCTCGACGGCTCGCCGTACGCGGCGATCGGCCTGGAGGTCAACGCCGACTACCTGACCGCGGTCGCCCTCGACCTCGCCGGCGAACGCCTGCTGTCCTGGCGGCGCTCGTTCACCGGCACGACGTCGAGCCCCGGCCAGGCGATCGCGTCGCTGGCCGCGCTGGCCAAGCGGGCGGTCGCCAAGATGGCCCGCGAGGAGCGCCGCGTCCTCGGCCTGACCGTCGGCGTCCCCGGCCTGGTCGACGCCGACGGCGTGGTCGCGCTGGCCCCCGACATCGGGTGGACGCAGGTCGACCTGCGCAAGTCGCTGCTGAGCGCGCTCAACGAGCCGGCCTATCCACTTCTGGTCGAGAACGACGCCAACCTGGCGGTGATGGCCGAGCAGCGCTTCGGCGGCCACCGCGTCGCCAACCTGGTGGCGCTGACCGGCGGCGCCGGCATCGGGGCCGGCATCGTGACCGACGGCCGGCTGCTCCGGGGCGGCCGCGGCTTCGCGGGCGAGTTCGGGCACCTGCCACTGGTCGTCGACGGCCCGCCGTGCGCCTGCGGCCGGCGCGGCTGCCTGGAGGCGCTGGCCGGGCTCGGCGCGATCATCAAGCGCGCGCTGCCCGACGCCGAGGGCACCGAGTTCGGCCCGCACGTCGACGAGATCCACCGGCTGGCCAAGGCGTCCGACCCGCGCGTGCTGCAGGCGCTGGCGGTCACCGGGCAGCACCTGGGCCACGGCATCTCGCTGGTGGCCAACCTGCTCAACCCGTCGGTGGTCACGCTCGGCGGCTACTTCACCGTGCTCGCGCCGTGGCTGATCCCGGACGCCGAGCGCGAGCTGGTGGCCCGCTCGGTCGCCGCCGACGCCGGCGGCACTCGCATCGTCGCGTCCGCCCTCGACGTCAGCGCCGCCGCCGCGGGCGGGGCGTCCCGCGTGCTCGACGCGATCGACGAGGGCGTCCTGCCGACGCCGTAGAACCACGTCGGCGCTCTGGAGGCGCGGGCCCGCGGCGGCGTCGTGGTGGACGTGGCTCTCGCCCGGCGGTGGCACCGTTGCGACCGTAGCCCTTGACTGTTCTCGATGCCCTGAGGTAAACACGTCGTCAATTCGCCAATCGAAGCGCTTCGATCAGCCGGGCCGGCTCTCCACCGATAACGCCCAGGCTATGACGGGACGGTCGTTGAAGCGCTTCGACAATCGCTCCCGACGGAAGTGACCGCTGTGAACGACACGAGATTTCGCGATCCCGGCGTGCCAGTCACCGAGCGCGTCGCGGACCTGCTGGCCCGCCTCACCCTCCCCGAGAAGATCGCGATGCTGCACCAGCACCAGCCCGCGATCGACCGCCTGGGCATCGCCGCCTTCACCACCGGAACCGAGGCCCTGCACGGACTCGCCTGGCTCGGCGAGGCCACCGTCTTCCCGCAGGCCGTCGGCCTCGCCTCGACCTGGAACCTCGACCTGGTCCGCAGGATCGGCGCGGCCACCGGCGACGAGGTCCGCGGCCTGCACCACAAGGACCCGTCCCGCTGCGGCCTCAACGTCTGGGCCCCGGTGGTCAACCTCCTCCGCGACCCCCGCTGGGGTCGCAACGAGGAGGGGTACGCCGAGGACCCGCTGCTCACGGGGCTGGTCGGCACGGCGTACGCGAAAGGGTTGTCGGGTGACCACCCGACCGTTCTGAAGACGGCGCCGACGCTGAAGCATTTCCTCGGCTACAACAACGAGACCGACCGCTGCACCACGTCGAGCAATCTCAGCCCGCGGGTGCTGCACGAATACGAACTTCCCGCATTCAGGATCCCGATCCGCAACAACACCGCGGTCGCCGTCATGGCCTCCTACAACCTCGTCAACGGGCGTCCCGCGCACGTCTCGCCCTACATCGCCGACGAACTGCGGACCTGGAATCCGGACGTCTTCGTAGTGTCGGACGCCTATGCCCCGACCAATCTCGCCGACCCGATGCAGCAGGCCTACTTCACCGATCACGCCGAGAGTCACGCGGCCGCGCTGCGCGCCGGCATCGACAGTTTCACCGACCTCGACGACCGTTCCGAAGTGACGATCGAGCGCATCGCCGAGGCCTTGCGACGCGGCCTCATCGAGGAGGAGGACATCGACGGCGCCGTTCGGCGCGCGATCACCGTACGGGTACGGCTCGGCGAGTTCGATCCGACCGGCCCGTACGACCACGTCACGAGCGACGTCATCAACTCCCCCGAGCATCAGGAACTGGCCCGCGAGGCGGCCCGCGAATCGGTCGTGCTGCTCAAGTCGGAGTGCTGCCTGCTCCCGCTCGACCCGAAACGGCAGCACACGATCGCGGTGGTCGGCACGCACGCGGCCACCAACTTCACGGACTGGTACAGCGGCTCCCTCCCGTACGCGATAACGGCGCGTGAGGGAATCGCCGAGGTCTTCGGCCGGGATCGGGTTCTGCACGCCGAAGGCGTGGATCGGATCGCGCTGCGCCTGGGCGACCGCTATCTGGCCGCCGACGCCGACGGCCTGCGGCTGACCGACGAGCGCGCGGGCTTCGACGTCTTCGACTGGGGCAACGGGGTCGTGACACTGCGCTCCACGGTCAACGGCCGGTTCCTGCGCGCTTCCGATGGCGCCGTAGTCGCGGACTCGACCGGGCCGTCACAGTGGGTGGTGACCGAGATGTTCCGGCTGGACGAACGTCCGGACGGAACGGTCGCTCTGCGCGCGCACAGCTCGCCCGGCAACCCTGATCTCGGCGCGGTCACCGCTCAACTGAATCTCGGTCCGCGCGCGGCCCGCTTCACGTCGGAGACCCTGGTCGACGGCGCGGCCGACGCCGCCGATCTCGCCGCCTCGGCCGATGCCGTGATCGTGGTGGCCGGCAACCACCCGCTGATCAACGGCCGGGAGACCGAGGACCGGTCCGATCTCAAGCTGCCGCCGGCCGCCGAGCGCCTGATCCGCGAGGTCTACGCGGCCAACCGCAACGTCGCGCTGGTGCTGGTCAGCAGCTATCCCTACGCGGTCGGGTGGGCCGACGAGCACCTGCCGGCGATCCTCTGGACGTCGCACGGCGGCCAGGAGCTCGGGCACGCGCTGACCGACGTGCTGACCGGCGCGGCCGACCCGGGCGGGCGGCTGACCCAGACCTGGTACCGCAGCGCCACCGAGCTGCCCGACCTTCTCGACTACGACATCATCACCAACGACGCGACGTACCTGTACTACCGCGGCACACCGCTCTACCCGTTCGGGCACGGGCTGTCGTACACGACCTTCGACTACTCCACGCTCGACATCTCCGACCCGTCGGCCGCGCCCGGTGACGCGGTCACGGTGACCGTCTGGGTCACCAACACCGGCCGGCGTACGGGCAGTGAGGTCGTCCAGCTCTACACCCACCAGCAGCTGTCGCGGGTCAAGCAGCCGCTGCGCCAGCTGCGCGCCTTCGAGAAGGTGACGCTGCGGCCGGGCGAGTCGCGGCTGGTCAGCTTCGAGCTGGCGGTCGACGACCTGCGCTTCTGGGACATCACCTCGGACCGGTTCGTGGTCGAGACCGCCCGCCACAAGGTCATGGTCGGGCGTTCGTCGAGCGACATCCGGCTCACCGGCACGCTGTCGGTGCGCGGCACGCGGATCGGCCCGCGCCGGGCGCTTTCGCGCCCGCTCGCGGCCGTTGATCACGACGAATACTCCAGCATTTCGGTGGTGGCGGTGCCCGATTCCGTACGCGGGGAGGCCGTCCGCGCCACCGAAGACGGGGCGTGGTGCTGCATGTCCGGCATCGACCTGACCGGAGTGACCTCGGTGGACGTCCAAGGCGACGGGCCGGCGGTCACGCTTCGGCTCGACGACCCGTACGCGGGCCCGGCCTTCGCCGCCGGCGAAGTCAGCGGCGTGCATGATCTTTATCTGGTCATGGACGCCGGATCGCGGGTCACCTCTCTCACTTTCCGGTCGTGACTCGCGATTGAGTTAGTTTGTCGTACCGACTAACATAAGCGGCGCGCTCCCCTGTCGACGGAGGTCAGCATGATCCGCCCGATCCGGTTCGTCGTCGCACTGCTCCTGACCGTGCCCGCGGTGTTCATCCCCGGGCCTGCCCAGGCTGCCGTCTGGGGATCGTCCGACCCGTGGGCCACGTGGTCCAACGGCGGTTACACGCTCTACAACGACGTCTGGGGTTCGGGCGCCGGGCCGCAGTCGATCTGGGCCAACTCGTACAGCAACTGGGGCGTCTCGGCCAACCATCCGAACACCGGCGGCGTGAAGTCGTACCCGAATGCCACCCGCTACATCGGCAAGAAGGTCAGCGCGCTGGGCACCACCACGAGCAGCTTCAACGTGACGGTGCCGACCAGCGGAGTGGCGTTCGAGACGGCGTACGACATCTGGTCGTCCGACAACGCCTACGAGATCATGCTCTGGATGAACCGGTACGGCGCGGTCGGCCCGATCGGCAGCCAGCAGACGTCGGCGTCGGTCGGCGGCCACTCGTGGGCGGTCTACCGCGGGTCCAACGGTTCCAACCAGGTCTTCTCGTTCGTCCGCACCGGCAACACCGGCTCGGGCACCGTCGACATCCGCGCGATCGCCCAGTGGCTGCGCTCCCAGGGCTGGTTCGGCGACGTCACGATCGGCAACGTCCAATTCGGTTACGAGATCACCTCGTCCTCCGGCGGCAAGGACTTCGTGACCAACTCATTCTCGGTCACGGGCTGACCGACCCGGCCCCCGCGGCCACACCCGGGAGCGCCGGGTCGCGGGGGCCGCCCCTATTGCCCTTTTTGCTGGATAAGACCACAATGTTCCTCACCCCGGTGTTCGGCAGAACAAGATTGGGGTGGTTCCGGTGAACACGACGACCCGGATGCTGTGGCTGGCCCTCATGCTCGTCTTCGGCCTCGTGGTCGGCGCCGCCGCCGGCGTCCTCGACTGGGCCGGCGGCACCAACCCGTTCCTGGCCGTCGAGCACGCCGCCGCCAGTTTCGCCGGCGTCCTCGCGCTGCTGCTGGCCGTCTACTACTTCGTGACCCGCTGACCCAGCGCGTCCTTGATGTTCGCGTGGACGTTGTCGGGCGGCTGGTTGCCGTTGACCGGGATCAGGATGCCGCGCTCCCGGAAGTATTCGATCAGCGGGTAGGTCTCGGCGCAGTAGACGGCGAGCCGGTGCTGGATCACCTCGAGCGTGTCGTCGGCCCGGCCCTGCTGCTGCGCCCGGTCCAGCATCCGCCGCACGAGCACGTCGTCCGGCACGTCGAGCGACACCACCGCGTCCAGCTTCAGGTGCCGGTCGATGCCGATCTCCTGGTAGGCCCGCTCGGCCTGCGCGAGGGTCCGCGGGAAGCCGTCGACGACGAACCCACCGGACTTCACCACCGCCCGCTCCATGATCGGCACCAGAAGCTCGAACAGCACCTCGTCGGGCACCAGGTCGCCGCGCGCCACGTAGCCGGCGACCTTCTTGCCCAGCGGCGAGTCGCCCGCGATCGCCTCCCGCAGCACATCCCCCGACGAGATGTGCACGATCCCGTACTCCTCGGCGAGCCGCACCCCGTGCGTCCCCTTGCCGCTCCCCGGCGGCCCCAGCATGAGCAGTCGCATCCGATCCTCCAGCGTCTCGGTGGTGATCACTTAACCACCCAGCCCGGTGAGAACTTCCACGCGGACGGATCGATTGTGAGGTCCACCGTGACCCCGCGGCCCACATTGTTGGTGAACGTCACTCGCCGCCCGCCGGAGACGCGGTCATCGCCGGTGGACGACGGCCAGCCCACCCTTGGCCGGCGCGATCGCGATGCCCCGGTTGTGCGGCTTCTCGGCCGGCTCCGAGGTCAGCTCGAGCGTGAAGTCGCGCAGCATCGTGCGGAGAACGACGTTCATCTCCAACGTGGCGAACGCGGCGCCGATGCAGCGGCGGACGCCGCCGCCGAACGGGATCCAGCCGTACGTGTCGGGCCGCACGCCCACGAATCGGTCCGGGTCGAACGCCGACGCGTGGGGGAACAGCTCCTCGGCGTCGTGCAGCAGCGAGATCGACGCGGTCACCACCATGCCGCGGGGGACGCGCCAGCGGCCGATCTCGACGAACGGCGCGCGCACCTGCCGGGACGTCATCTCGATGACCGGGCGGGTGCGCTGGACCTCGATCAGCGTCGCCTCGCGGAGAACGTCGTCGCCGGCGGCCAGGCGGGACAACAACGCCGGGTGGCGCCGGATGCGTTCGACGGTCCAGGCCAGCGTCGTCGCCGTGGTCTCGTGGCCGGCCGAGAGCAGGGTCAGCAACTGGTCGGCGATCTGGGCGCGGCTCATCCGGGTGCCGTCGTCGTAGCGTGACTGCAGCAGCATGGCCAGGACGTCGTCGCGATCGTCCGGGCCCGGCCGGGCCTGGTCGATCAGGCGGTCGACGATCGCGTCGTAGCGCGCCCGATAACGCCGGAACCGCGCCCACGGCCCGCGGTCGCCCAGAAAACGACGCGAGATCGGCAGCACGGCCAGGATCGAGCCGAGCTTGACCATCGGCGGCAGCAGCGCGCGCAACTCGTCGAGTTCGGCGCCGCCGGCGCCGAAAACGGTCCGCAGAATGGCGTTCAGCGTGATGCGCATGGTCGACGGCATGACCGGAAAAGGCCGGCCGGTCGGCCACGATGCCATCTCACGCTCGGCGGCTTGCTCGATCAAGTTCTCGTACGCCCGGAGCCGCCGCCCGTGAAACGGCGGCGTGAGCAATTTGCGCTGTTTCTTGTGGTCCTCGCCGGTGATCGCGAAGAGCGAGCCGGGGCCGAGCACCGAGCCGAGGTTGATGTCCGGGGTGTCGGCCTCTTCGGGCGGGAGCAGGAACATCTGCTTGATCTCGGCCGGGTCGGCGAGCATCACCATCCGGCCCATGTTCAGCGTGGCGACGGTGAACGCCGTCCCGTAGCGCTCGCGGGCCTTGTGCATGGCCCGGTTGCGGTTGAGGGCGAAGGGCAGCGCCTGCAGCAGGCGGGGCCCCGACGGCCCGTCGGGCAGGATCGCTTCCGGCACGGTCACCGCGGTCACGGTTGCCTCCCAGCCTGGTACGTCCTCGTACCAGGCGACGGTACGCTGGCGTACCGGACCAGCACAAGTACTAGCCTGTCGTGGGTGACGACTACGGACCTGGCGGCCGGCTTCCGCCGCCGCCTGCTCGACGGGATGGCCGCCGCGATCCGCCGGGGCGGCTACGCGGAGACCACGGTGGCCGACATCGTCCGCGAGGCCCACACCTCGCGGCGCACGTTCTACGCCCACTTCGCCGACCGCCAGGAGTGCCTGATGACGCTCCTGCACGAGTCCAACCAGAAGACGATCGCCCGCATCGACGACGCGGTCGACCCGCACGCGCCGTGGCAGACCCAGGTACACCAGGCCATCGAGGCGTGGATCGCCGCCGTCCAGGCCGACCCGCCGATCACCCTGGCCTGGATCCGCGAGGTCCCGGCCCTGGGCACCAGCGCCCGCCGCCTCCAGCGCGAGACCATGGACGCCTTCGTCATCCTCATCCAGCGCCTGACCGACACTCCCGAGCTGCGGGCGGCCGGCGTCCTGCCCCCGACCCAGCAGACGGCGATCATCCTGCTCGGCGGCCTGCGCGAGCTGATAGCCACCACGGTCGAGGACGACGCCGACATCAGCAGCCTCACCGAAGCCGCCGTCAACGCCACAAAACTGCTGCTGGGCCCCCGCAACTGAGTGTCCTGTTCGCTCGGGTCACTCGGAAGACTCACCGCCGCGCTCGCCGCGGTGGCCGAAGGGCTGACCGGGCCGCTGCGCATCGGGTCACTCGGAAGACAGGTCGTGGGGAACAGCGGGATCGGGCGTGGGCCACGAGATCTCGGCGAGGAAGTCGTCGATGGCGGTGACCACGCGGGCGAGGACGGCTATCGAGTCGCTGACCGGGCCGGGGACCTGCAGGCCGTGGTTGGCGGCCGGGATCTCCACGACGTGACGGGACAGGCGGCGGGCCTGGGCGCTGTCCCACAGCGGG